>JACRLY010000052.1:16412-50871 GCA_016219595.1 Ignavibacteriota bacterium
TAGCCTGATAAAATTCCAAAAGGCATTTGAAGCCTCTTCAAGGGTTGTGAATCTTGCTAATGAAATTCTCGGAACAATTGTTAATCTTGGAAGATAATTCGGTGAATTTATGAGAATAACCCAAAATTCGGTTTTTACAAATTTCCTGACTTCGTTACAGGGTATTCAGGAAAGGAAATTTGGTGAGGAACTTAGATTAAGTACCGGCAAGGACATTTTAAGTCTTGCTGATGACCCGAAAAGAGTCAGGGAAATTAAAGAGTTTTCGAATAAAATAAGCAAAGATGAAATTATACTTAATAACCTTTCTAATACCTATAACGAATTAGCAGCTGTTAATGAAAATATTGATTCAATGGTTACAGTAGTTGGTAATATCAAGCAATTACTCGTTGATTCTACACAGATTGGTGCATCAAAGAGCCTGGCGACTATAGGAACCAATGTTAAAGGATTGCTCGAAGACCTTGTAAAATTAGCTAATACAACATATAAGGATAAATATTTATTTTCAGGAACCCGTACAACTCCGGGTTCAATTTTTCCTACTCCACCTGAAACAGATAATAATCCTTTCGAAATTGTAACCGATGCTCCTACTCCTGCTAATCCTTCAGGACTGAGGGTAAGTTTCAAAGGTAATTTGAATGACAGAACTGTTCATAAGGATTCTACAACTACAGAAGTAATTAATACAAAGGCTGATGAAATATTCGGTACCAACGGTGAGCAATTTTTCCAGGCAATTGTTGATATTTATAATCTTATGTCATATCAAAACGGTTTACCGAGACCTGATAACCAGGGTTATACTAATGCCGAATTAAACCAGT
This sequence comes from Ignavibacteriota bacterium, assembly GCA_016219595.1. Taxonomy (GTDB): domain Bacteria; phylum Bacteroidota; class Ignavibacteria; order Kapaibacteriales; family UBA2268; genus XYC2-FULL-35-21. The sequence continues at coordinate 17,246 of JACRLY010000052.1, forward strand.
TAAATGATGCTCATAAAAGGTTAATGAGTCTTTATGATAATTTAACTAAATCCAACTCAGTTAATGGTTCCAGGTTGAACAGGATTGAAACCCTCAAAGAACAATTAATTGAGGAAATAACAAGATTAAAGGATTTCAAATCATCTGAAGAAGATGCCGATGTAGCAAGAACTGCTCTTGATTTGAAAAAAGATGAAACTGCATTAATATATACTTTGCAGGTTGGTTCTAATTTAATGTCAAAGACACTATTTGATTTTTTAACATAAATTTATAAATAATATATATAATTGACTAAATATAATAAAAATGGTATAATTCTTGCAATAAAACAATTAATAATTATACTATAAATTCATGATATGAAAGCAAGTACATTATTCGGAGTTATATGCGGCTTCTTTGCCATTTTCGGAGCATTCCTCTGGGAAGGCGGAACACTCGGAGCATTAATCATGCTGCCTGCAATGTTGATTGTCTTTGGAGGTACATTGGCTGCCGGTATGGCAGGTTCTTCACTTGCCCAGATGTCTAAAATGCCGAGATTATTTTATATCTCCTTTTTCCCGATGTCATATAATATAAAAGAAATCATTGACCAGATTGTTGAATTTTCAACTGTTGCCAGAAAAGAAGGTATTCTTTCATTAGAAAGCAGGCTGAAATTTGTAAAACATCCCTATCTTAGAAAATTGTTTCAATTATGTATAGATGGAGCTGACCCGGATACAATAGTAAAGATTGTCGAAACGGATATGAATTATATTACTCTTCGCCACAATGCAAATATTAATCTTTTTATAAAGATGGGAGGATACTCCCCGACAATGGGTATAATAGGCACGGTTATGGGATTAATTGCCACACTTGCGGCTGCGGGTGGTGACCCAAATGTTCTTATTCATCACATTGCATCGGCTTTTATTGCAACAATGTGGGGTATATTCATGGCAAACATAGTATGGCTGCCGGTTGGTGACAAATTGAAATCCCTGCATGAACATGAAATGACATTAATACATGTAATGCTTGATGGTGCTTATTCCGTCCAGCTTGGTGAAATGCCATCGGTAATTCGTGCAAAACTGATGAGTGCTTTCCCATTAATTGAACAAGAGAGATTGGAAAAAGATTATGCACAGAAACGTACCCAAAAAATGAGATCAACAAGAAGAATAAAGGTTGAATCAGATAGAATAATTAAACAACCAACCGAGGTTCATGTTTAACTAATGTTATTTTACGGGGGAGGTGATGTAATTGCCAAGCAGAAGAGAATACAAGCCAGAAGATATTTTGATTAAAGGGTAGGGAAGGGAGGCGTCACATTTCTAATTATAATACAATTTCACCATTAGCTATTTTCTGAATTGTTTCAGGATAGAGAATATGTTCCTGTTCGAGTACTCTTGCCGATAATGTCTCAACATTATCATCAGGGAAAACAGGAACTTCTTTTTGATTCAGAATTCTCCCGTGGTCATAAATCAAATCAACGATATGAACAGTAGGTCCGCTAACTTTTTCTCCGGCAGCTAATACTGCCTCATGAACAAATTTACCATACATGCCTTTCCCGCCGAATTTAGGCAACAATGCAGGATGTATATTTAAAATTTTTCCTTTAAACCTTTCTATTACTTTGTCACCTAATTTCTTCATGTATCCTGCAAGTATTATTATGTCTACATTATGCTTTTCAAATGCATCGATTATTGCATCATCCACTTTGTCCTTATGAGTTGATGTACTTATATGATAAAAAGGTATATTTTCATTTTTTGCTCTTTCCAAAGCTTTTGAATCTGAGTTATTCGATATTACAACACATGGTTCTGCACTGACCTTGCCGCTTTTGCAGGCATCAATAATTGCCTGCATATTACTTCCACCATGGGATGCCAAGAAACCAAGATTTAATTTTGACATAAAAGATAATATTTGTTAAGGTACATTAATAATATTACCCGAACCATTTATTTGTGTTTCTTTTGTAATTGGATTTCCACTATAATAAATATGTCCGCTTCCATTAATAACTGCTTTAAGATATTTTGTTGCATGAACACTAATGTCACCAGAACCATTAATAACTACATAAGCAGAATCAGTTGTCATATCAATTAATTCCAAATTTCCGGAACCGTCTATACCTGCTGTAATGCTTCTTGCTTTCCCGAACATCCTGACCTTACCCGACCCTTCGATTTTAATATCAATATCGTCAAGATATAGTGAATCTGTCGAAATAATACTTCCGGAACCGGAAAAATTAAGGTAATTAATGTCTTCCATTGTTGCTAATATCTGGAGACTTGTAGGACAAATTGATTCACTCGGTTTGATATATAATCTTGAATTCATTACATCAGTTTTTATAAGCGGTGCAATATTATCGTCTGTTTCTATAATTAAAGTATCTGATTGTCCCTGGGTAATAAATATATTACCTGCACCTTCAAAATCAATACTATTATATGATGAAAGTTTCCTGTAATCATAAATAATATTTTTTGAACCTTTTACACAATCGTTTGTTATAATATCTTTTTCACAGGAAATAAAAACGATTGAGATAAAAGCTGCTAAATAAATAAAATATAATTTTTTCATTTGATTTTCCACCCAATTAATTAAATCCAAATTAAAGAAAAATTTTATTTAATGAAAAATAATACGAAATTTGTTCTGCATTTGTTATAATTATTTTCAAACTCATTAATAATTATTTTAGAAATCTATGTCAAAATTATATCTTATAGATGGAATGTCCATTGTATTCAGGGCTTATCATGCAATGGCACAATCTAATTTGAAATCACCTGCAGGGGAACCAACAGGTGCTGTATTTTCGTTTGTCAATATAATTACTTCATTTCTTGAGAAAGAGAAACCGGAGCTTATTGCAGTTGCATTTGATAGAAGCGAACCAACATTTCGCCATGAAAAATATCCTTTATATAAAGCCAATCGTGCAGCTTTTCCGGAAGAACTTGTCCCACAATTAGCAAGAATAAAGGATTTTCTTGATTATTTAAAAATACCAAGGATAGAAATGCCAGGTTATGAAGCTGATGATATTATAGGTACACTTTCAAAAATTGCTTCTGACAGGGAAATAGAAGTTGCATGTCTCACAAGTGATAAAGATTTCTACCAATTGGTCAATGATAAAGTAAAATTGTATAAACCCGGGAAAAAACCAGGTGAAGATTTTGATATAATTGACGTTGAAGGTGTTTACGAAAAATTCGGAGTTCCGCCATTAAAGGTTATTGATGTACTTGCACTTGTCGGTGACACTGCCGATAACATTCCGGGAGTCAAAGGAGTTGGGGATAAGACTGCTATTCCACTCATTCAGAATTATGGCTCTGTCGAAGGTGTTTATGAAAACATTGATAAAATTCAAAGTGCAAGTCTGAAAACCAAACTAATTAATGAAAAAGAATCTGCATTTCTTGCTAAAGAACTTGTTACTATTTTAACTGATATACCTTTAGATACTAAACTGGAAAATTTAAAATTAAATAAACCGGACTATACTAAATTAGATGAACTGTTTGCAAATCTCGGTTTTCATCAAATCAGGAAAAAATGGCAATCAAAAGCAGTTGAAAATATGGATACCTTTACAAGTAATTTAGCAGTTGTTGATGAAAATGCGATAGAAAAAGACCAATATTCGGATATCAATAAAATACAAAAAGAATATTTTCTTATAAATACTTTTTTTGAATTGGATAAGATAATCTCAGAACTCGAAAATTCAAAGCTAATTGCTTTAGACACTGAAACCAGTTCATTAGACAGACTGACATGCGATATTGTAGGTATTTCTCTTAGCGCTAAGGAAGGGAGAGCATTTTATATTGCGACATATAATGATAATGAAATTTTTATACCTAAAAAGGATGAAGATACTAATGAACAATCTTCTTTATTTGCATCAGCAAATTCATCTGAGGTTATTCAAAAAACCAAAACCAAAATGAATGAAGGGAAGCTCCCGATTCGGGAAGTTGTTGAAAAACTCAACAGGATATTTAATAATAAATCGATCGGAAAATGCGGACAAAATATTAAATTCGATACTTTCATTCTTCAAAGATTTGGAGCCGTAATATCACCTGTTGTTTTCGATTCGATGATTGCATCTTATTTAATCAATCCCGATGAAAGTCATAATCTTGACGCATTATCAAGAAAATGGCTTAATTATTCACCAATTCCTATTGAATCTCTCATTGGTGAAAAGAAAAGCAAACAAATTTCGATGGCTGATATAGAACCAGAAAAAATATATGAATACGCATGTGAAGATGCTGACTTTGCATTGAGATTAAGTAACTGTCTGAAACCTGAATTAGAGAAGGCAAAATTATCAAAACTTGCAAATGAAGTTGAATTTCCGCTTATTGAGGTTCTTACAAAAATGGAAAGCAACGGGATAACAATTGACACTAATATTTTAAAAGAAATTTCGGAACAAATAAAAATTGATAGTAAATCTTTAACTGAGTACATATATAAAGAAGCCGGAATTCAGTTCAATATTGATTCACCGAAACAACTGGGGCATATTCTCTTTGAAAAATTACAGATACCTGCAACCAAAAGAGGTAAAACCGGGTACAGCACCGATGTACAAGTTCTAACCGATTTGGCTGAAACATATCCAATCGCAAATATGATTCTTGAGTATCGTCAATTGACTAAATTAAAATCTACTTATGTTGATGCTTTACCGCAGATGATTAATCCCGGAACTAAAAGGATACATACAACTTATAATCAAACCATTGCAGGAACCGGGAGGCTCTCTTCGATAGACCCGAATTTGCAGAATATACCGATAAGAACAGAATTGGGAAGAAAAATTCGGCTTGCGTTTATTCCTGAAAATGAGTATTGTTTAATTCTCTCAGCAGATTATTCTCAAATCGAGCTTCGCATTATGGCATATTATACCGGGGATGAGAATCTAAAAAAAGCGTTTATTGAAAATAGAGACATCCATTCTGCAACTGCTTCAATTTTGTTCGATACTGAAATCGATAAAGTTGACAGTAATATGAGAAGGGTAGCAAAAACTGTAAACTTCGGAATAATGTATGGTCTCGGAAGTTTCGGATTAGCTCAAAGACTTGGATTAACTAAAACTGAAGCACAGAAAATAATTGATAATTATTTTAACAAATATCCCGGAATAAAGAAATATATCGAAAGTACTATTGCTTCAACAAGGCAAAAAGGTTATGCGGAAACTTTATTAGGAAGAAGAAAATTTTATCCAAATATTAAAAGCAATAACCATAACCTAAGAACTGCAGATGAAAGAGCAGCTATCAATATGCCGATTCAGGGCACAGCCGCCGACATGCTTAAGATTGCTATGATTAGGTTGGATAAAGCTATGGTAAGAGAAAATATAAAATCACTTATGTTACTCCAGGTTCACGATGAACTTGTATTTGAAATATACCCTGATGAGCTGGATAAAATGAAATCAATTATAAAATATGAAATGGAAAATGCACTTCCTATTGGTGAAATTCCTGTAAGGGTAGAGATTGGAATCGGAAAGAACTGGTATGAAGCCCATTAAAAAAGCACCTAAATACTATTCTTAGGTGCTTAATTATTAATTATCAATTTTCAATTATCAATTCTTATGTTTATCCTCTTATCAATTGGAGGAAAGAATTCGGATTCTGGTTTGCTTGTGAAAGTGAAATCAAGGATGCCTGTTGTAAGAACTGAGCTTTGACTAATTCAAGCTGTTCCTTAGCAACATCGGCATCTTCCAATCTCGATATTGCAGAATTATAATTTATAATCTGACTCTTTATCAATTCTTCCTGAGAATTCAACCTCGTAGCAAAACCTCCAAGATAAGCTCCTACTTTTGATACATTATCCAATGCTTTAGCAAGACTTGTCAATGTCATCGACATTACACCATCAGCAAAAATTCCCAAATCAGTAGAACTAACATTATCAAGACTCTGAAGATTCAGATTAGAAATACCCGCAAAATTACTGTTGCCGACTGTATTTACATCAAAGTTATTATTATCTACATTCAACTCCGGATTTGATGTAGTAAGGTCTACTGTCAGGGTGATTAAAGTATTTGAATACGTAACACCGATATAGAAGTTAGCCGAGAAACCACCGTTGATTAATTGTTTCCCGGAAAAAACTGTGGAATCTACAACAGTCTGGATCTGTTGAGCTAACCTGTAAGCGGATTTAGCCAGTGCAACTTTCTCATCTGTACCCATAGCGCCGGAAGCAGATTGAGTTACAGCGTCCTTGATTTTTATAACCAATGAACTTATATTATCAAGAGAATCCATTGCAATATTGGTGATATTGTTCGCATCACCTACCGTGTTCAAAGCGGCTTTCAGAGAGCCGTTTCGTGAAGATAAAGCTCTTGAAGTTATGTAAGCCGCAATGTCATCACCGGCATTATTAATTCTTTTACCGGTTGATAGCCGAAGCTGCCTTAATGAAATTTCCCTGTTTGAAACTTCGAGTGAATTATATGCATTCTCAGCCGGAATGTTTGTTCTTATCCTTGCATTGCCTCCTGTTGCAAATGGCATTTTATTTCTCCTTAAATTCTAAATATTATTTCCTATTTATTAACCCTGCAGTAATCTCAGGAATGACTGCGGATTAGTATTAGCCTGTGCTAATGATATTAATGATGCCTGCTGAAGGAACTGTGATTTTATTAATTGTAATTGTTCCTGTGCTATATCGGCATCTTGTATTCTCGAGATAGCTGCATTGTAATTTGTTACCTGGCTCTTCAGCAAATCTTCCTGGGAAAACATCCTGTTCGAAACGCCACCAAGATATGATGCTGCTTTATTAATGTTATCAATTGCAGATGATATACTTGTCAACGTTAATGATAATGCAGAGTCAGAGAATAATCCGAGATTAGTTGCAGTAGTTGTGTTCAATTCCCTCATATCGAGATTTGTTACTCCTGCAAACATAGAAACCTGCATTGCATTCAGGTTAAAGTTGTTGCTGTCAACATTAAAATCTGTGTTGCTTGTTGTCATATCAATGGCAAGTGTCAGTAGATTATTCGCACCGTCGGTGCCTATGACAAAGTCGGCGGAGAAAGTACCTGAAAGTAATTGTCTCCCGCCAAAAACAGTCGAATCGGCTACAGTTTGAATTTGCTGAGCAAGTCTGTAAGCGGCTTTGGCAAGGGCAACTCTTTCGGATGTACCCATTGCTCCCGATGCGGCATTAGATGTAGCTTCCTTAATTTTATTCATCTGGTCATAAATATTGTCCAATGAATCCATAAGGATATTAGTTACATTGAGTGCATCACCTACAGCCCTGAGTGCGGCTTTCATAGAACTGTTACGGGCTTCCAATGCACGGTATGTAATATAACCTGCAACATCGTCGCCTGCATTGTTAATTCGTTTTCCGGTTGATAACCTTAATTGTCTTAATGAAATATCCCGGTTCGATACTTCTAGTGCGTTATAAGCATTCTCGGCAGGAATATTAGTCCTGATGCGAGAGCTACCTCCTATAGCAAATGGCATTATTCACCTCCATGTGAATTTATTAATGATTTTCTTCTTCCTAAAGAATCTGCCACTGTTCCTAAAAAAATTCAGGGCATTTTTTATTTATTCTTATCCCGGATTGTGTCCGGTGAAATTATTTTTTACAACAAGTGTGCCAAAATTTTAATTTGTATTTGAGTATATTCAATTAATGATGAATTAATACTATATTAATATGTTTATGCCTTTTATTCTCCATTTTTTTCAAATTTTTATCATTTTTGTTCAATTTTCTGACACTGATGGATTACTAAATCTATCCAAAATTTGTTCAAGTTCATTCATTTGGTTATTAATCACCATCATGTTTTAAAATCTTGAATTTACTTCATAATCTTTATATTTATTATAGAGTTATTAGCAATGTACCTTATAAAATAAATTCCCGATATAAGCCGGGAAATATCAATTGTTAAATTTCCGTTTTCGTATAAATATCTGCAATGTATGATGTTACCAATTAGGTCGATAATTATTGGCTCATTATGAGCATTTTTCAAATTTTCAGAGAAAATTGAAAATATGTTGTCGTTGTTGAAATATTCAATTTTCTGAACTTTTTGAAAATTTTCCTTTACATCGGTTGATGTTGATTCGATTGGAAATAATATTCCTTCGGGTGAAATTCCTGTCAAATTTTTAATATCAATGTTTAAATTATTTTCTGAATTTTTATTCAATGCTTCAACAACCAAGTAGGCAATAATTCCATTATTACCGGATAAATATTCATCTGTTGAACCGATAGCAAATTCAATTTCTCTCAGATTCTGATTTATACTTGAATATATAAATGCCTGCCGGTTATTTAATAATTCCCCTTTTTCTATACCAAGTATTTTATAATCATTTTTATTTTCCAATAATAATTTGCCTGAAACACCAAGGAAATGATCAGCTGAATAAATACAAATTGGAATAGAAATAGATTTGTCCGATTTGACAAATTCACTATTCCTGAGGTCGTCCGACTGAGTATTGTCTTTGACTTTCACTGCGGCAGAATGGATTTTAAGGAAGTTATATTTCCACACCAGCACATCTGTTACAGTTACTTCACCGTTACCGTCACAGTCTGCATAAGTCGCCATCGCATCATCCCAAAGTAAACATTTCTGAGCTTCCCATAATGTACTTGGATTTTCTCTTTTGAAACTTCGTACAGGTTGTGCTTCAGTACCATATCCCATGTATAAATCAATATATGCAAAGTCGCGGTTGTCCACAATACCGTTATTATCAGTATCTCCAGGGTATACATCTACGAACCCGTGAATATTAAAAGTGACGGGCTGGCTTTGCAAATTTATTATTGTTCCTCCTGTGGCACTGTCATTAATCACAGCCATTGCATTTGTGAATGACAGTGTTATTGTTCCGCCGTTTGGCGCATCAGGGGTGACGACAAAATCTAAGTGAATGACTTTCGGATTGTCAATGCTTGCATTGCCTATATCCTCTCCCGAAGTGGCTCCTACATATACTTTACCCTGGTACAAAGGATTGTCTTCTTCTGAAATCACAGCAGTTGTAGTTTTTAATCCGAAATCGCCATGCTGCCACTGGGAATACCTTATATAATTGAATGAATCATAGCTCATTTCGAAAGTAACACCGTTGCAATTGGTCACACCTTCGGCAACAATGTCAATACCGATTGTGTATGTTGCCGTAACAAATCCCGAACGAAGAGTATCCACATCTGTGCGGATAACCTTCAGCGATTGCCCGAAAGCAAAACTGTAGATGAGTAAAAATGCCAGTATAATTAGCAATAAATTTGTCGTTTTTTTCATAATATATCTAACATTAATTATATAATGAGTAATTAAAATTAACAAAGCGTGTGCCAAAACCTATGAATAATTACTAATTTACTTGTCATAACATGCTTGACTCGAAATCCATAGCATTGTCACCCTGAGCGAAGTCGAAGGGTTTCCCTTCCTCGAGGAATGGTTGGTTGTAGAACATCTGAAATCCCGATACATCGGGAGTAGGTGTAGAAGAGAATCTCATATTTTTTTATTCTTATTTCATTATATTATATTTGTGAAAAAAAGGAATAGGATCAATGGTTCAAGTCCCTGCTTTCGTAATTGAAGAAATAAAAAAGTTTATTCAGGAAGCTCTGAAAGAAAACATACGTATTTCACAGGCAATCCTGTTTGGGAGCTATGCAAAAGGGACGAACCATGAATGGAGCGATATTGATTTGGCTGTTGTGTCAGAAGATTTCGAAGGTGTTAGATTCAACGATAACGTTAAACTCGGTAAGCCGAGAGTAAGAAGCAGTGCTGACCTGCAAACTCATCCCTTCCGCCCCGAAGATTTCAACTCAGACAATCCATTCGTTGCCGAAATCCTGGAATATGGGATTAGGATTGTGTGAGGAATTTTTCTTGAAATTTAATTGAATATATAGTATTTTAAAAAATGCTTAATCAAACTATTAAAATTATTATCGGGATTAATATGAGGTTTATTATTTTTACTTGTATCATTTCTTTATGTATTATTAATGTAAATGCTCAAAGTGAATATTATTCTAAACAAGGTGAAAGTGATTTTAAAGCTGGGAATTATGAAAGAGCAATTTATAATTTTACAGAAGCTATTAAAATTAATCCCTATGAAAATTATAGTTATTTCATGCGAGGCGGCTCCTATTACATACTTAAAAAATATGATAATGCAATTCAAGATTTAAATAGAGTTATAAGAGCAATTCCAAATTTTGTTGATGCATATTCTTTTAGGGGATTATCATATTTTAATCTTAAAAGGTTTGAAGAAGCTTACGCTGATTTTAATAAAGTTATTCTTTTAAAATCAAATGATTATGAAGCTTATTATTATCGTGGGTATATATATTTTACCCAATCGAAATTTGAAGAAGCTATAAATGATTTTAGTAAAGCTATCGAAATAAAATCTGATGGTTTAGCAAGTTATTTTATGCGTGGCTCATGTTTCTCAAACCTTAATAAATATGAAAATGCTTTGTTGGATTTAAATAAAACAATTCTTTTATCACCGGATTTTGGGGATGCTTATCAGCTAAGAGGATTATTATTTTATAATCAAAAAAAATATGAAGAAGCAATAAAAGATTATACTAAAGCAATTGAATTTGATTCAGTAAATTCAGAAGCATATAACGATCGGGGTAATTCCTTTTTTGCACAAAAAAAATATGATGATGCTATTAAGGATTATTCAAAGGCAGTAGAAATTAATCCAAATGAAGCAAGTACATATAACAATCGAGGTAATACTTTTTATAATCAAGATAAATATAACGAAGCCATAAAAGATTATTCCAAAGCTATAGAACTGAAACCAGATTATACAAGTGCATATTCAAATCGTGGAGATGTGTATGAATTTCTTAAAAAATATGAAGAAGCTATTAAGGATTATTCAAAAGCAATAGAATTAAAACCTGATGAAGCAAAATATTATTATAATCGAGGTTTCTCTTATTCGATTAAAAAAAAGTATGAAGAAGCAATAAAAGATTATACTAAAGCAATTGAATTGAAATCTGATTATGCTGATGCATATACTTTAAGAGGTAATGTATATACAATTCTGAAAAACTATGATGAAGCTATAAAAGATCATAATAAATCGGTTGAGTTAATGCCAAATGATCCTTATGTTTATGCTACCCGTGGCATTTATTATCAATTATCAAAAAATTTTATTATGGCTTTGATAGATTACCGGAAAGTGTTTGAAATAGATTCAAATTACAAGAACCCACTTTATTTTTTGAATTTTAGTGAATTATGTTTTATTTTAAATAATTTTAAAGAATCGAAGAAATATGCAGAAAAAGCAAAAATTAATGCAAATGATAAAAAGGACTCAGTTTTGAGCTTGTATCTATTATGTATCTCTTCTAAATTATCTAATGAAAAAACTTCTCTTTACGATTCAGAAATAAATGAATTATTAAAAAATGATTTTGAACTTGGTGATTGGTCATTTGAAGAGATTGAAAATTGGCTGTCAATTTCAAAACTGAATCAGGATTATAAGAATTATATTTATAAAATGATAAAAAAATTAAAAACAAAGAAAAAACAAAATTGAAATAAATACATAGTAATTTAAATTAATCCGTCAATTCCATCTTCTAAAATCGAATAATAATCTATGACAAACTCCATAAAATCGTTTTCCATACTTACACTTTGGTGCAGTAAAAATATCAATAAAACTTCTTAATTTTGTCATTATGATAAATAAAGTAAGATTACATGTATAAATTTTTTATAATTCGTATTAATCGTACAATTTTTTATAAAGGTATTTGTGAATAAATATTCTACTTCAGTCAAATTCAATACATATTCCGGTTTATTTCTTCTAACACTTTCTACTTTAATGTATGAAATTCTGTTGACCCGGTTTTTTAGTGTAATTATGTGGTATCATCTTGCTTTCATGGCAATATCGGTTGCAATGTTCGGAATGTCAGTCGGTGCAATCTTAGTATATATTTTCCCGGGATATTTTAAAACTGAAAATTCAAAATATCATCTTTCCCTAAGTTCATTTCTATTTTCCATAACTATGGTTTTCAGTATGTTCACCATGCTTGTAATACCTTTCCCTAATGGCTGGACCTTGACGAGTATATATGCATTGGGATTAAGCTATACTATAATTTCCATACCTTTTATTTTCAGTGGAATTTGTGTTAGCATAGCCCTGACAAGGTATCCCGGTAAAATTGGAAGTTTGTATGCTGCTGACCTTTCGGGTTCAGCACTTGGATGCATACTTTTAATCTATATTTTAAGGTTTACCGATGGTCCAACTTCAATGCTGATAATATCAATTATCGCATCTGCAGGAGCATTATTCTTTTGGTTTGATTATCGAAGGGAACAATTTGATAAGATAATAAGTAAAAAATTATTTTATGTAATAATTACTAATATTTTCATATTATTAATCTTCGTTACACTGAATACAATACTTCAGGAAAGACAAAAGCCGTTAATAACCATGCCTTGGGTAAAAGGTAATCAGGAGGAACGACCTCTATACCAAAAATGGAATTCTTTTTCGCGGATTGCAGTATTTGGGGATACTTCTAATTATCGCCAACCTCAAGGCTGGGGATTTAGCAATACATTTCCCGTCGATATTAAATCAAAATGGCTTGAATTAAATATTGACGGAAGTGCATCGACAGAACTGACAAAATTTAAGGGTGATTTAAAAGAAATCGATTATTTGAAATATGACGTTACTAATCTTGTCCATTATATAAGGACAAATTCTAAAATTTTAGTTATTGGTGCCGGAGGAGGAAGAGACATACTTTCTTCATTATTATTTAATCAAAAATCAATTTTGGCAGTTGAAATAAATGAAGACATAATAAAAGCAGTAAATAATCAATATGGCGATTTCACGGGACATTTAGACAGGAATCCAAAAGTTGAATTTATTAATGATGAAGCACGAAGTTATATAGCTAGAAGCAAGGAGAGATTTGATATAATCCAGGTTTCACTAATAGACACCTGGGCTGCCACTGCTGCAGGTTCTTTTGTCCTTGCAGAAAATTCACTTTATACAACAGAGGCATGGAATTCTTTCTATAATCATTTGTCAGACAGTGGGATGATTTCCTTTTCCAGATGGTTTTCTAAAAAGAATTTTGGTGAAATGTACAGGTTAGTTTCATTAGCAGTTGCAACGCTTAAAAATTCCGGGGTGAAATATCCTAAAGAACATATTATTATTACAGCTAATAATTTCAATTATACTCCCGAGAACCGTTTTCCCGGTATCGGAACTATTCTAATCAGCAAAAAACCATTTTCTGAAAATGAAATTAATTCGATTGAAAATGTAGCAAGAACCTTAAAGTTTGACATTGTATTAAGTCCAAAATTTGTATCGGATAGTATTCTGTATGTATTGGTTACAAGTAATGATTTGGAAAAATTTTATAGTCAATATGAATTAAACCTGTCACCTCCTACCGACGACAGCCCTTTTTTCTTTCAGTTATTAAAAATTATAAATTTTTTAAATTTTCAAGCGCCACATAATTCAAATCACAATCAATCCGCTGTTAAACTGTTGACAGTATTATTTTTCATAGTAACTATTCTAACATTATTTTGTATTATTGTACCTCTATATATATCTCAAAAATACTCCGGTAAAACAATTAATTCTTCTAAGCCAATTTCATTAAATAATGAATCTGAACAAAACAGGGCTGAAGATTGGCATCAAAAGTTGAAACTAAGAGTCGCAATTCCATATTTCATTTATTTTGCTTCCATAGGAATGGGTTTCATGTTCATTGAAATATCCCAAATGCAGAGACTAATCATTTTCCTTGGTCATCCGGTTTATGGATTATCTGTAGTTTTGTTTGCGTTACTGCTCTCGACCGGAATAGGCAGTTTTCTGACTCAAAGAATAAAATTGCTCCAAAACAAAACAATTACTATTTTATGTTTTTCATTGCTCCTTGCTATTCTATGTATATTTGGATTATTAACACCGAATATCATTTTGAATTATCAAAGTGATACAACACCTTTCAGGATTTTCATTGCCATCGTCATACTTTTTCCTCTTGGGCTATTTATGGGTATTGCTTTTCCACTAGGAATGAAGTTAGCATCCGAACATATGAGAATTATTACTCCCTGGCTATGGGGAATAAACGGTGCTACATCAGTGTTGGCTTCTGTTCTTGCTGTAGTTATTGCATTGGCTACGAGTATTTCAGTTACTTTTTGGACAGGATTTATTTGCTATTTTATTGCTGTGTTGGTATTCTTGATATTATATTTTAATATTCAAAAAATTACTATATACAGTGAAAAATAATATTTTATCTCTTGCTCAAGGTAAATATTTCATGCATTTTCGGATTGATTCAAGGCGTCAATAACATCTTTGAAAATTGAATAATAATCTATGTCAAATAATATAAAATTATTTTCCATACTTACTCTGGGTTGCAGTAAAAATGTGGTGGATTCGGATAAACAATAAATTATCTTCAGTTATGGGTTTAATAACTTTTTTGCAACATTCTGATTAATCAATACTTTCATTTGGCTAATAGCTGTTTTGTTTAACAATTTCAATCTGTCTTCGGCATTTATTCCCTGATTGATTAGGACAGCATTCAGACTTTCCAAGTTAGTTAATACAATCAATTGTTCGATTGCGGCATAATCTCTGATATTTCCTACTTTGCCGGGACTAACATCGCGCCATTCTTTCGCGGTCTTGCCAAAGAGAGCCAAGTTCAATAAATCAGCTTCGCTGGCATAAACAAATTTCTGCTTCAACTGAGAAAAATCAGGTGGTATAAGGTTTTCTCTGATAGCATCTGTATGAATATGATAATTCACCCTCGCAAGAGTCCTGCTCAATTTCCATTCGAGTTGTAACTTCTGTGATTCCTCAATTTTTAGTCGCTGATATTCTTTAATCAAATATAATTTGAATTCAGGACTTATCCACGATGCAAATTCCAATGCAATATCCTGATGAGCGTAAGTGCCACCATATCTGCCTGATTTTGAAATGATTCCAATTGCATTGGTTGATTCAATCCATCTTTTTGGTGTTAAAGAAAAACTATTTGACCCTGCTTGATGTTTAAACCCATCGAATTCGATGGATTTAAAATTCGGGTTATGCAAAATTTCCCAAAGCCCAATAAACTCAATTGTACTGCGATTTCGCATCCAATTCTGTAGAATATAATCACTACGTTCAGAATCTCTGTACTTTGCTATGTCAGTAAGAGATATATAATCTTCATTTCCTGCATTAAAAAGTACAACTTCAATTCCTTTTACTATTATTTTTGTTTTAGCTTTCATTACTGATATAAAGTTGTTTATAAAATCAATATGAACGTTTTTATATTCTAATTGATAATTTAAGGAGAAAATCCAAAAAAGAAAAATTTATTCAAAGCATACTCCTCTTTATCCGTCCATACCATCTTTGAAAATTGAATAATATTCTATGTCAAATAATATAAAATCATTTTCCATACTTACTCTGGGTTGCAGTAAAAATGTGGTGGATTCTGAATTCCTGATTGCACGGCTGAAGGGGAATGAACTGAACTATGTGCAAAATATTGATGAAGCGGATGCACTGATAATTAATACCTGCGGGTTCATCAAACCTGCAAAGGAAGAAAATATTCAACTCATACAAGAAGCTTCTGAATTAAGAAGGAGGAATAAGCTGAAATCTCTTATTGTCTTTGGTTGTCTTGCCGAACGATATGCAGATGAATTGAAAACGCAACTGGCAAACGTTGACCATATATTCGGCTTGAACTCAAATGATGAAATTTTGAAAGCACTCGTGCAAAATCCAAAGACAGAACTTCTCGGTGAAAGAGAATTGCTCACACCAAAACATTATGCTTACCTGAAAATTGCAGATGGGTGCAATCATACATGTTCATTCTGTGCAATACCGCTGATAAAAGGTAGCTATATATCAAAGCCAAAAGAGATTTTGATTAAAGAGGCAGAAAGCTTAGTTGAAAAAGGTGTAAAGGAATTAGTCTTAATTGCACAGGACACGACTTATTATGGTATTGACCTGACAGGACAAAGGTTGCTGGCTGAATTGCTTCGTTCACTAAGCGACATAAAAGGTCTTGAATGGATACGAATGATGTACGCTTTCCCGAAAGGTTTTCCGGAAGATGTATTGAAAGTGATGGAAGAGAGACCGAATATCTGCAAATATGTTGATATTCCGCTTCAGCATGTTTCGAATAAAATACTCAAATCAATGAAACGGGAAACGACACGAAATGAAATTGAAAAGTATATTGAAAAAATCAGAACAAAAGTTCCCGGGGTTACATTTCGCAGTACATTCATTGTCGGTTACCCGGGTGAAACAAAGAAAGATTTTGATGAGCTGTACAATTTCCTGAAAGATGTTCGGCTTGACAGGGTTGGAGTATTTACTTATTCTGCCGAAGAAGGCACGCCAGCATTTCCTCTTGGAGATATAATCCCCGAAGAAGTCAAAGAACACAGAAGAAATTTATTAATGGAATTGCAACAGAAAATTTCACTCGAAAAAAACAGAAAAAAAGTTGGGGACACACTTCGAGTACTAATAGACGAAAAAATTGCAGAAAATCAATTTAAAGGCAGAACAGAACAGGATGCTCCTGAAATTGATAATGCTGTTTATGTAGAAAGTAAAGAGCTTATTGAATCAGGGACATTTGTAAATGTGACAATTCACAGAGCCGAGGAATATGATTTGTTTGGGAGTGTAGTATGATTATTTATTTATTCAAATGGGATTGAGGTGATTTTTTAATATCACGACAACTTCTTAAATCGAAAATCGTTAATCTTTGTTCGTAAATTAACTTTTGTCTTTGCTATATTTTAATACTAAAGCCTTTTTCGGATTTCAATAACATTGAGAATAAATCAAAATTTATAGACCATAGCATTAACATTCATACCAGCACCGACCGAAGCAAGCACAGCTGTATCGCCTTTATTTATTTCGTGGTCTTTGATTTTATTTTTCAACATTAAATCCAGCAGAGTAGGGAGTGTTGCCACGGAACTGTTGCCGAGCCATGAAATTGTCATAGGCATAACATTGTCAATATGCACCTGTTCCATGTTTTTAATACCATAGAGGTCGAAAAGACGCTTCAGGATTTCTTCATCCATCTTATTATTAGCCTGGTGGATAAAGACTTTTTTAATATCAGTCAAATCTACAGAAGCTTTTTCGAGACTTTCTTTCACAAGACCCGGAACAATCTGAAGAGCATATTTATAAAGATTATGTCCCTGCATTTTTAAGAATAACTGGTTATCGTTATAATTAGGATTATACGATTTGTCCATCCAAAGCATTCTGCTGTGAGCAATTGTATCAGAACGTGATATTTGGGACAGTATCCCGGTCGGAGTTTCGCTGCTGATACCATCGAAAATAACAGCCCCTGCACCATCGGCGTATATCATACTATCTCGGTCGTGAGGGTCTGATACTCGTGATAGAATCTCTGCTCCTATAACCAAGGCTCTTTTGGCAACACCCGATTTGATGTAAAAATCTGCCTGCATGACTGCCTGGAGCCAGCCGGGGCACCCGAAAGGAATGTCATAAGCTACCATATAAGGATTATTTATTCCGAGCCGGGCTTTTACTCGGGCAGCAAGACTCGGTACAAAATCCGACCTTCGGTTATCGAACTTCACATCTCCGAAATTGTGGGCAACGATTATGTAATCTATGGTCTCTTTATCTATACCAGATGATTTGAATGCTTGTTCTGCGGCATAAAAGGCAATGTCGGATGTCACGAGATTATTATCAGCCCATCTTCGTTCTTTTATTCCGGTTATTTCTTCAAATTTTTGTATAGTATCTATATTGTTAGCGATTTTATTTCCGCCGGCATCATAAAATTCGTTTTTCAGAAAATCTTCATTTTTAATAACATTCGGTGGAATATAACTGCCTGTTGCAGCAATAATTGTCCATATCTCAGAATTCATAGATTATCCCTAAAGGCTTCCCTTATATTGATTGATTAATGGTATTTTTAGAATTTTTATGTATAATATGTGTTATATCAATTTCAAATTCTTTTTTACAAAATATTAACTTACAAAAATAAGAAGTTTTGGAGTAGAATGGTTTAATTTTTTTTATTGTCAACCCTACAAGATTTTATATATATGTACAATAAAATAAATAATTGGGAAAAAAAAATCCCCCTTGGGGGAGGGGGACTTTGTTGTAACTGCCATTTCTTTACCATTATTTTGCAATCAGCTCCATACCGGTATTGAAGGCTTCCTGATTCAACGGAATAAGATTATGATACCGTTCTGGGAGTACTTGTTCCAAGGCTTTCCAAATTGTTTCTATCTTAACGATAGGATTCACTTTAAGGAAAGAGCCAAGCATAATCATGTTCAGCACCTTAGAATTTTTCAACCTGACAGCTGTCTCGCTGCCGGGTACGGCATAAATATTTATGTCTTTTCTCGTTGGAACCGTTAATATATTCGTACTATCATAAATTATATTGCCTCCCTTTTTAACTTTTTCTTCAAATTTATCGACAGACGGCTGATTAAGAGCCATAACAGTGTCGAAAGTCGAGATAATTGGGGAACTTATGTATGTATCAGAAATTATAGTAATACAATTTGCTGTACCACCTCTCATCTCCGGACCATACGAAGGCATCCACGTAACTTCTTTATCTTCAATGATTCCCGCATATCCGAGAAGCATGCCCATTGTCAAAACACCCTGACCGCCAAATCCTGAAAAAATTGCTTCCTGTGTCATATTATTTGCCCTCCGGTACTTTTAAATCACCAAGTGGATAATAGGGTATCATCTTGTCTTCTAAGAACTTATTTGATTCTAACGGTGTAAGTTTCCAGTTTGACGGACAACTTGAAACTATTTCTACCAAACATGTACCCAATCCTTTTTTTTGATATTCAAATGCCTTTTGGAAAGCTTTTTTTGCTTTTCTTACGTTTGCCGGTTTATGTACAGATTGGCGGGTTACATATGCAACTCCGGGTAAACTTGCAACTAAATTAGAAATTTTCAGAGGATGTCCCTGAGTTTTTGTGTCACTTCCAAAAGGTGAAGTTGTCGTTATCATACCCGGTAAAGTTGTGGGAGCCATTTGACCACTTGTCATTCCGTAAACTCCGTTATTGATGAATACAATCAGGAAATTTTCACCGCGGTTTGCTGCGTGAATTGTTTCAGCAGTTCCGATTGCAGCAAGGTCACCATCGCCCTGGTACGTGAATACATATTTATCGGGCTGCACTCTTTTCACTCCTGTAGCAACAGCACAAGCCCTGCCATGTGCAGCTTCCTGCATATCAACATTAAGATAGTGATAAGCAAATACTGAACAGCCAACCGGTGCAACACCTATTGTTTCATTCTGAATACCCATCTCATCAACAACTTCCATTAACAATTTGTGAGCTACTCCATGTCCGCAACCCGGGCAATAATGTAATTCAGTTTCAGTTAAAGTTCCGGGTTTCCTATAAACAAGATTTTCTTCAACACATATATCACTAAATAAAAAGTCTTTATCTTCATCAGCCATTTCGATTACCTCACTTCAAAAATATTTTTTCAAAATTTTCAAGAATTTCATCGGGTGTAGGAATAATACCTCCCATTCTGCCGTAAAATTCTACCCTTGTATTCCCTTTAACAGCAAGTCTAACGTCATCAACCATTTGACCTGCATTCATCTCGACATCAAGTATCCCTTTAACTTTTTTGGAAAGTTCACTGTAAATATCAACCGGGAAAGGATAGAGAGTTTGAGGTCTGATAACACCGATCTTATATCCTTTTGCCCTTCCGGATTCCATTGCTTTTGTGCATATTCTCGCACCTAATCCAAAACCGGTAAAAATATATTCTGCATCGTCGGTATTTATAGTCTGGAATCTGACTTCATTTTTCTCGATTTCCCGGTATTTTCTTTGAAGCCCCAAATTTATTTGTTCCATCTTTTCGGGCTGTATAAACAAGGATGTAATTATTCTTCTGTCGCTGTTTTTTGGTTTTCCTGTCGTAGCCCAATCGGGGAACTCGGTTTTTCTCGGCATTTGGTCGTAGAGTTCAACTTTTTCCATCATCTGACCGATTGCTCCGTCAGCGAGAAGCATTGTAGGACATCTGTATTTTTCGGATAACTCAAATCCTAATAATGTATAATCCACCATTTCCTGAACGCTTGAAGGTGCAAGTACAATTAAATGATAATCCCCATGTCCACCGCCTTTAGTTGCCTGAAAATAATCGCCCTGCGAAGGCTGAATTGTTCCTAATCCGGGACCTCCTCGATTTATATTTGCAACAAGACAAGGTAATTCAGCGGCAGCAATATATGATAAACCTTCCTGCATCAAACTTATACCCGGGCTTGATGATGTTGTCATAACCCTTCTGCCGCAAGCAGCCGAACCATAAATCATATTAATTGCGGCAACTTCACTTTCCGCCTGTAAAACAACCATTCCTGTTCTGTTTGTAGCTTCTCTCGATAAATATTCAATTACCTCGGATTGAGGTGTAATCGGGTAGCCGAAATATGCATCACATCCGGCTCTTATCATTGCTTCTGCGAGGGCTTCATTCCCTTTCATTAATTTCTTTTTACCCATTATATCTCCACTCGTAATCTTCCTGTGTTTCGCTTATATTAATTATTTTTTAAAACTTTTCTGTAAACTGTTATAATTGCTTCCGGGCAAACCAAAGCACAATTTGCACAACCTGTGCACGATTGGTTCACCACAGTAGCATACTTATATCCTTTTTGATTTATACTCAAAGAGAGGGCAATTGTTTCTTCGGGACAGGATTCGATACACAATTCACAACCTTTGCATCTTTGAAAGTCAATAATTATTTCGCCTTTAACCTTAGCCATCTTTCACCAAACTAATTTTCTTAAATATTTTCTTCTGCTTTTTTTATAATTGGTCTTTTTCATTGAATTGTAATTTTACAAAATCTTCAAAGGAAAAAAGAACTAAGCAAAATGTAAAAATGAAAATTAGCAAAATTTTTATAGGTTACAAAAATGATTAAAAAATATTTTTGTAAATAATTGAATTATATGATGTTAGAAAACATTGAGTTAGGTAAACCTAAAATTAATTAGTTAACTTATTATATTCAATACGATTATGAATTTTAATCTGAAAATTCTTGTTTTACTGTTTAAATAATGGGATGATTATTTATTATATAAAATACTGAAGAAGTTATATAAGTATTAAATTTATAATAAGTTAATGTAATGATAAAAAAATATTACCTAAGTCGATTATACAATAAATAATCAGATAAGAATTTTTTTATATAATTATCTTCGGGGACGGTTTCAATAAAACAATTCTTTTAATTCTCTAGTAATATTTATTGCAAAGCTGAACTAAAAGAATTTTTTATTCGGATTATAATATTACTCGCAATTTTGATTTTGTTAATTAACAAAATTTCAATTTTCATAAAAGACTTCTCTTTATAAATCAATTCTACTAATTAATTTATTTATCCTGTTTTTAAATAATCATAATATTGATTCATAAATTTCGTTATAAGTTCAGTTAACAAGCAAAAAGAAAAATACATTTTAAAAAAATAATAAAGGGTTTTTCAAATGGTAGATATTAATGAACTGAATCAAAGGATTCAGACAGAGAGTTCATTTATTGATGTTCTTTTTATGGAAATGGGAAAAGTCATCGTAGGTCAGAAACAAATGGTCGAGCGGCTTCTCATCGGATTATTATCTAATGGACATTTACTTCTCGAAGGTGTTCCCGGATTAGCAAAAACACTTGCGATTAAGACGCTGGCTTCGGCAATCGAAGCAAAATTCAGCAGAATCCAATTCACTCCTGATTTGCTTCCTGCCGATTTAATCGGAACAATGATTTACAATCAGAAAAAGGAAGAATTTACTGTGAGGAAGGGTCCTGTCTTTGCGAATTTTATCTTGGCAGACGAAATTAACCGGGCGCCATCGAAAGTGCAGAGTGCTTTGCTTGAAGCTATGCAGGAGAGGCAGGTTACTATTGGTGAGAACACATATAAACTTGATGAGCCATTCCTTGTACTTGCTACTCAGAATCCGTTGGAACAAGAAGGGACTTATCCATTGCCCGAAGCCCAGGTTGACAGGTTCATGCTTAAAATAATGATTAATTACCCGAACCGGAAAGATGAGCTCGATATTATGAGGCAGAACATTGCTGTTGATTTTCCAACAGCAAAACCTGTAGTCAAACCTGAAGATATTCTAAGAGCAAGAAATATAGTTAAAGATATTTATATGGATGAAAAAATCGAGCAGTATATACTCGATATCGTTTTTGCAACCCGCGAACCGAAAGAATTTAAGCTTGAAAAACTTCAGCAGTTATTATCTTATGGAGCATCACCAAGGGCATCAATTTATCTTGCACTTGCTTCGAAAGCTTACGCTTTCATCAAGAGAAGAGGTTATGTTATTCCGGAAGATGTCAGGGCAATTTGTCACGATGTTTTGAGGCACAGGATGGGTTTGACTTACGAAGCCGAAGCAGAAAACATTACAACTGAAGACATAATTAATGAAATATTAAATACAATAGAAGTGCCATAAGCGATAAAGAAAAATATGGAAGCCAATGAGCTAATTAAAAAAGTAAGAAAAATCGAAATAAGGACGAGAGGACTTTCAAAGCAAATCTTTTCCGGTGAGTACCACAGCACTTTCAAAGGGCGGGGTATGGCTTTCAGTGAGGTGAGGGAATACCAATTCGGTGACGACATCAGGGCAATAGACTGGAATGTTACTGCAAGATTCAATCACCCGTTTATTAAAATCTTCGAAGAAGAAAGAGAGCTTACCGTAATATTACTTGTCGATGTCAGTTCATCAGAAAACTTTGGAACGAAATTGCAGTTCAAAAAAGATTTGATAATAGAGCTTTGTGCAGTACTTGCATTTTCAGCAATTCAGAATAATGATAAAATTGGCATTATATTTTTCAGCGACCACATCGAAAAGTTTATTCCTCCGAAAAAAGGGAGGACTCATATTTTGAGAATTATTAGAGAATTGATTGAGTTCAAACCTCTGCACACTAAAACAGATATTTCCCAGGCATTGAGATACTTAATAAATGTTATTAAAAAGAGAAGCATTGTTTTTGTAATTTCGGACTTTATAGACAATGGATTTGAAGATGCTTTGAAAATATCGAGTAAAAAGCATGATACAGTTGCAGTACAAATATACGATTACAGGGAAACAGAACTCCCTGATGTTGGATTGGTATTTGCCCAGGATGCTGAAACAGGAAATTATAGATGGATTGATACTTCAAGCCGCGAGATAAGAAATAATTTTTCTGTTTGGTGGAACAAAAAACAGTCAATTTTGAATGAATTATTCGCAAGGAGTAAGGTCGATGTCGTCAAAATCCGTTCTGACGAATCTTATATAAAGCCATTGATGAACTTTTTTAAGATGAGAGAAAGCAGGAGATAGCTTTTTTGAAAATTTTAAATTATGAATTTTGAATTTTTAATGAATTTAAAATAAATAAATTTAAATTTTTTTAATGACAGTTAATAAAAGTCATAAATATTGCTTGAGGCAAAAATGAGGAAAATATTCTTTACTCGGTTATTGTTAATAATTTGCAGTTCTGCTATATCAGCACTAATATTTTTGAGTAATTATCATTCATTAATGAATACTGAAAATATAACAACCGGAGATGGGCTCTCATTGAAAAACATGGATGAATTGAATTTAATCAGATACCGTGACCCTGCAACCGGGAAAATACCTGACCACATAAGACAAAAAGAATTGAATTTTGTATCAAATCTACCCGGTTCCAAAAAAAATTTAAAATCAGATTATGAATATTTACAAAGTGAAAACTGGATACGAAGAGGACCGATTAATGTCGGCGGCAGAACAAGGGCATTAGCAGTAGATATCCGAAATGAAAATATTATTCTTGCTGGGGGAGTCTCGGGTGGGATGTGGCGTTCAACAGATGCAGGTTTGACCTGGTTGAAAGTTACTGCTCCTGACCAGGTACATTCTGTTTCATGCGTAATTCAGGATATAAGGCAGGGAAAGGAAGACAACTGGTATTACGGCACTGGTGAAGCTTATGGGAATTCATCGAGTATTAGCGGTAATGGCATATACAAATCAACAGATAACGGGCAAAGCTGGCACCCGATTATGTCTACGGTTTCAGGACCAAGCTCCTGGCAGAGTCAATTCGATTATATATGGAATATTGTTCTCGATTACCACCATCAAAATGATGATATCATTCATGTCGCAACTGCATTGGGAGGTATATACAGGACAACAAACGGAGGAACAAAATGGGAATCCGTACTCGGAGGTTTTGGTAATTCATACAGCTATTATACTGATGTTGCAATGACTTCTTCTGGGATATATTATGCTACCATGAGTCAGCAAACCGTCGGAGAAAATAATAATTCGATTGTAAAAGGAATTTACCGTTCAACTGACGGAATGGATTGGACTAATATAACACCCCAAAATTTTCCTGCAGTTTATAGCAGAATAGTAATTGGAATTGCTCCTTCCGATGAGAACCAGGTGTATTTTCTCGCTGCCGTTACGGATGGATTCGGGAAAGTAACTTTAAATCAAATAGGAGATACACTTTGGAACAGCTTCTTTAAATATACTTATGTTTCAGGTAATGGAGCCGGAGCAGGAGGAATTTGGGAAGACAGGTCTCAGAACCTTCCAAGTCCAACGAACAGAAGGGGACACTTTAATCCACAGGGTTCCTATAACTTAATAGTAAAAGTAAAACCTGATAATCCAAATGTAGTTTTTATCGGAGGTACTAATCTTTATCGTTCGAATGATGGATTTGCAAGTCCTGAGAATTATGCCTGGATAGGCGGATATAACAGTACATATGTAGGAACAGGTTACCAGGTATATCCCAACCAGCACCCGGACCAGCATGCAATGGTTTTCATGCCTTCCAATTCTAATATAATGCTGTCTGGTTCCGATGGAGGTGTGGCAAAAACAATGAATGATATGGCTGATAATGTCGAGTGGATTTCTCTTAATAACGGTTACTATACTACGCAATTTTATTCGGTCGCAATTGACCATGCAATTACAGGGGATGAAAAAATAATTGGAGGTTTACAAGATAATGAAACCTTGTTTACGAATTCTTATAATTCAAATTCAGCATGGAAAAGTTTGACTCAGGGCGATGGATTGAACTGTGCAATTGCTGATGGCGGTTCATTTATTATTACATCACAAAATTCTTTCTATCAACCGAAAATCAGAATATGGAAATTAAAATATGACCTTGATGGTAATGTAACAGTTAAGACAAGAATAGACCCAATCGGAGCAAGTGATTTAATCTGGTTATCTCCATTTCAAGAGACTCCCCGGTACAAATGATACAATAATGACAGCTCTCCAGGTTTCAACAAATCCTGCAAACATAGTTTATTATGGCACTTCAAACGGCAGAGTTTTTAAAATTACAAATGCTAATGTAGGTATACCGGCACCGGTTGAAATCACAGGAAGTAATTTTCCGAAAAGAGCTTATATTAGCAGTATTGCAATAGATGAAGATAATGCAGATAATGTTATTGTTACTTTTTCTAATTATGGAGTAATTAGTATTTTCTATTCTACAAACGGGGGGCAAAACTGGACTTCAATTGCAGGTAATCTTGAGGAATTTTCGTCTGGAGCCGGTAATGGTCCTGCAGTAAATTGGATAGAAATATTAAAAGTAAATGGGAGGGATCTTTACTTTGCAGGAACTTCAACTGGTATATATTCTACTGTTTATCTCGATGGTGAATATACTGTGTGGCAGCAGGAAGGAGCAACAACAATCGGGAATGTGGTTGTTGACATGCTTGATGCAAGACATAGTGACGGATTGATTGCCGCCGCTACACACGGAGCGGGAGTGTTCACTTCAAATATAACAGGATTACCCGGCACACCCGGTAAACCGGCTCTTGAATATCCTGCTGATGATGCAAAAGGTATTTTAGATAAACAAGTTATAAAGTGGAAAACTGTAAATGGAGCCTCGTTTTATAAAGTGCAAATAGCAACTGACCCGGAATTTTCAAATATATTTTTCCAAAAAGATGGAAACACATTTGACTCATTAGACATTGATGAATTAGTACAGGGTAAAATTAAATATTATTGGAGAGTTTGTGCTAAAGGACCAGGTGGTCCCGGTGATTGGTCTGACATCTGGTCATTTACAACGGCTATCCAGGCACCAATATTAATATACCCGGAACATCAGTCTGATTCAATTCCTCTGGATATACCTCTTCAATGGGAAAATGTTGATGGTGCTATGTCTTATCATTTAGTAATAGCTGAGAACTTTTTATTCTCGAAAATTGTTAATGAAACAGCAGGTATAATCGGAAATTCCTTCACAACGGGAAAACTTGATTATGGGAAAAGGTATTATTGGAAATTAAGTTCAATTGATGAAAATGGTGAAGGTGTCTTTTCGAAAAGTTGGAATTTTAGAACAATTGAAAATGTTGGAGTTGGAGATTATTATTCTTCTGACTGGCTTGGACAGAATTATCCTAATCCGTTTAATTCAATAACTAAAGTCAGTTTTGAAATTAAAAAAAGAACCGATGTGAAATTAGAGGTATTTAATTATTTGGGAATTAAAATCAAGACCATAGTTAATTCAAGATTGGATGGCGGTAAATATACCTATAATATTGATTCTGATGGAATGATTAATGGAAAATATTATTATAGGTTAAAAGCAGGAAATAAAACAGAAACAAAGTCAATGATAGTAAATAAATGAAAAGGATTCACAGAAGAAGGAAATGAGAAGAGCAAAATATATTCTGATAGTCGTATTAGTTTTAATTTCAGTTTCGTTAAAAGCACAAAGGGTTTCGGTTAGAGCCGGGTTAGATACAAATAATGTACTAATAGGCGACCAGTTGAAGCTCACACTTGAAGCAACGAGTGATAAAAAAGCAAAAATTGTTTTCCCGGTTATCCCGGATACAATTGGAAAAATTGAGGTTCTAAGCCGTTCCAAAATCGATACAGTTGATTCGAACGGACTATTTTCATTAAAACAAAGATTTGTCATTACATCATTTGATTCAGGATGGCATTCCATTCCATCTTTGACATTTACTTATGCGGGAAAAGGGATTACAGACGAATACACGGTTTGGACAGATTCTTTACTACTTAAATTTAATACTGTTCAGGTTGATACAAGCCAGGCAATAAAAGATATTAAGCCTCCGTTGGACGAACCTATTTCGTGGGAAGAGTATTTACTTTATTTTATTATAGGTATATCAATTATCGGGATTGGAATCCTTGCTTATAAACTTTGGAAAAGGTATAAAAAGAAAAAGGAATCCCCATTGGATTATGACCCGAAAATACCACCTCACATTATTGCACTTGAAGCACTTAAACAGCTTGATTCCGAAAAACTCTGGCAAAAAGGAAAAATTAAGCTTTATCATATTAGATTGACTGAAATAATAAGACTATATATTGAAAGACGCTATCTTATCCCGGCACTCGAGATGATTACACCTGATATAATTCAATCTCTGAGTGAAGCAAAAATAGTTGACGAACTTATTTTATATATGAAAAAAGTATTCGAAATGGCTGACCTGGTGAAGTTTGCTAAGTTTCAGCCGCTACCCGATGAAAATACTCTTGTTCTTAATTATGCTTTCGATTTTGTTAATAAAACAATTCCTTCTCAGGAAGAGCCAACAAAAATTGAGGAAGGAAGCTACAAATGAGAGACATTGTATTTGCATACCCGGAATTTCTATATTTACTTGTATTCATTCCATTCTTAATTGCATGGTATGTTTACAGATTGAAAAAGCAAAAGCCTGCTCTGATTGTATCAACCATTCAGGGATTTGATAAATCAAAACCTACCCTTAGGGTAAGACTCAGACATTCATTATTTATCTTCAGGATACTTGTTATCGGATTGATTATTATTATACTTGCTAGACCACAATCAAGCTCGAGTCATAAAAATGTTACAACCGAAGGCATTGATATAGTCATGGCACTCGATATTTCGACATCTATGCTTGCGGAAGATTTCCATCCGAACAGGCTGGAAGCTGCAAAAAAGAATGCAATGGCATTTATTGACAATAGGGTAGATGATAGAATAGGATTGGTTATTTTCAGTGGTGAAAGTTTTACGCAATGTCCTGTTACAATAGACCATGACGTATTGAAAAATCTGTTTAATTCAATTAAAAGCGGGATGATTATTGATGGTACGGCAATAGGTAACGGATTGGCAACTGCCATTACACGTTTGAAAGACAGCAAGGCAAAAAGCAAAGTTATTATTCTGCTGACAGACGGAGTTAATAACACAGGATTCATAGCACCGCTTTCAGCAGCAGAGATTGCAAAAACTTTCGGAATAAGGGTATATACGATAGGTGTAGGAACCCGCGGGGTCGCTCCCTATCCATTCAAGACTCCATTTGGAATTCAATACCAAAATGTACCGGTTGAAATTGATGAACCTGTTTTGAAAGAAATAGCCAAAACTACAGACGGGAAATATTTTCGTGCTACCGGTAATAAAGCTCTTGAAAATATTTATAATGAAATAGATAAAATGGAAAAAACCAGGATTGACGTTGCAGTATGGAATCGCCGTTCTGAGGAATTTCTGCCATTCGCTATTACCGCCGGATTATTATTATTGCTTGAACTTCTATTGAGATTTTTTGTCTTTCGGAATTTACCTTAATGAAAATGTTGTGGTAAATATTATTATTAAATCTGAAGTCAATAAAAATTTGTATTCTCAATGAAAAATTCAAATAAAAGGAAAGTAATTGTATATATAGCTGTCAGCATTGATGGGTATATTGCAAAAAAAGACGGGGATATCAGCTGGTTGTCTATAGTTGAAAAAGAAGGCGAAGACTATGGATATTCAGATTTTATCAAAACAATAGATACAGTCATCATGGGAAGGAAAACATATGATAAGGTATTAAGCATGGTTGAAAATTTCCCGCATAAGGATAAAAAGTGTTACATAATAACACATACTAAAAAGCCACATCAGGATAATTTGGAATTTTACACAGGTGATTTAAAAGAGTTAGTAAGTAATTTAAAATCTGAAAAGGGGAACAATATCTTTATAGACGGGGGTTCTGAAATTATTAATTACCTGATGAAATGTAATTTAATTGATGAATTTGTAATCTCAATCTTACCAATATTGTTAGGAGATGGAATAAAATTGTTTAAAGAAGGCAATCCTGATGATTTATATGAATTATTAAATGTCAATACTTTTGATACAGGATTAGTTCAGTTGCATTATAAGAAAAAATGATTAAGTAATTATTTAATGTTTTTCGAATAACCTTCGAGGAAGCGTTTTTCTTCATGAGTCAGAGATTCTTTACCATGGTCTATTATTTTATCCAGAATTTCATTCAGCCGGTCTTCGGTATATTTGAAATCACCGAAATATGAAGATTCCTCTCTTAAACTTTGACTGAATTTCCGAAGTTCATTTTGTTCAATCAGTGCAGGAGTTAACTCTTCAGGCTTTGGAATAACCAGTCCTTTTTCTTCTAACCTTGATTTAATCAAATTTTTTGTGGTTTTAATTTGCATGAATGAAACACCTGCTGCAGCGAAGCCGATAAATGCAGACAGCACTCCTTTTAGGAGTAATAAATGTCCGTCAATTACAATTATCGAATGAATCAGAAGTGAAGTTCCCCAAAAAATAAAAATAATTGAAGTTAGTATTGCTGTTTTAATTGGCTTGAAAAGCCAAATGTAAAGTCTTTTTCCTTTTTTAAAGAATGTGAATAATAGCATCACAAAAAATGATAATCCTTCCATTCCGGAAAGTACTGAAGAGGTTTTCCAATAAACAAGAGTAAGAATTGTTCCCTGTAAAATTGTAACAAGAATCAGTATAAGGGAAAATAAAGTGTGATTGAGGATTTCTTCAAGTTTTGGTCCAAATAAGTAAAAAACAGTGAGAAACAGCAATGTCCCTTCCACGGTTCCTCCTGCAAATGGAAAACTTATAAGCCGCCACAATTCTAAGTTTTCAAGAACCCGTGTCGGTTGTAATGAAAGATATGATGTCAGTAATCCGTTTGTGAAAATATCCGCTATGTAAATCAATCCTGCAACTATTAGCAGTCTGAAAGATACTGACTTTATGTGTTCCTGTTCAAACATTTTATTTTAATGAATCAATCAGCTTATCAACTTCACCTATATTGACGAATTCATGATAATCTTCATTTATTGCTATCATAGGAGCACCGCCACAGGCACCCATACATTCAACCTCCTCGAGCGAAAATTTGCCGTCTTCAGTTTTTTGATTATGCCCGATGCCTAATTTATTACTTAAATGAGAATAAAGTTCTTCTCCTCCCAATAGCATGCATGATACATTTGTACAATCCAAGCAGTTCAGCAACATATTTTTTTACATCATCGGATATCCATCCGAATTTTTTTTGTGCCAGCCACAAAACAGACATAATAGCTGCTTTAGCCTGGGGATATTTTGATTTTATTTTTTCAACCTGTTCTAATTCT
Source organism: Ignavibacteriota bacterium (assembly GCA_016219595.1). Taxonomy (GTDB): domain Bacteria; phylum Bacteroidota; class Ignavibacteria; order Kapaibacteriales; family UBA2268; genus XYC2-FULL-35-21. The sequence continues at coordinate 48,155 of JACRLY010000052.1, forward strand.
TCCCTGTTAAATTCTATTACCATTACTAATTCCAATTCTAACTTTGTCAAAATATAAACTACAAATCTATAAAAAATAAATAATATTAGTAGTTGATTATGCAATAGAATTCCCGATATCCTAAATTTTAAGTAAAATAAATTTTATTTAATTTAGTGTATTATTAAAATATTATGGTATAAAAGTTGAAATTTTCAGAGCTTGTACGCCTTCTCGAAAGAAATGGGTTCAGTTTGTTGAAAGAGAAAGGATCGGTTAGATATTATTTTAAAGAAGGAAATAATAATCTTATAAGAATAGATTACCATGGTTCAAAGGAAGTTCCAACAGGTACGTAATGCAATATTAAAAGCTTCAGGATTAAAAAAATAAGGAGAAAATAATATGATAGATTTAGATTATTCAATAATTATAGAAGCAACAGAAGAACCGGATTTCTTCGGGTATTATTCCCCTGATTTGGAAGGATTTACGGGTGTAGGTAACTCGATTGAAGACTGTATTTATAAAGCTAAATGGGGTATGAAAGAGTATATCGAATTGATGAAACGAAAAAATTTACCAACCCCTAATAAAAAATTCCCTGTTAAAATAATTATTCAAAATCAATCTGAGTTGGTTGTTGTTTAGTAGTTAAGGTTTTCTTAAGAACGTTTCTTCAATCTCTTGACAAATACCTTTATTGAGAGCCAGTGTTTCATTGCTATCATAATTTTATGCAGAGCCGAAACTCTAATTCTTTTCTGATAAACATTATATTCATTGAGTTCGATTTTTTCAAGTAATCTGAAATAAATTGCATCCATAATCTCTGCGGCAGAAATTGTTATTCTTTCGTCAGGACGCAGGTAAGTCCGAGCCTTATGATAATATTCCCTGACACGCTGTACCTGGAATCTCATCAGTTCAACAAAATTGTCATTATATATTTCCCTGGTTAGCTCTTCTTCTGTATAATTGAATCGTGCAAGGTCTTCCTGGGGCAGGTAAATATAACCTCTGTCTTTGTCTGATTTGATATCACGTAAAATATTAGTTAATTGAAGGGCATATCCGAGATTTATAGCGTAATTTTTTGTTTCTTCATATTTATGACCGAATATTTCAATGCTTATCAAACCAACAGTGCTAGCCACACCATAGCAATAATCTTTAAGTTCTTCGAATGTGCGGTACCGGTTTTGTATTAAATCCCTTCTGCATCCGTGTATCAAAGTCAGGAAGTATTGTTTAGGTATGGCAAATCTCCTTATTACACTTATTAAGGGCATAATCAAGGGATTTGACGATTCATCGGAATAAATTTTTTCGACTTCATTTTCCCACCAGTCAAGCCTTCTTTTCTTTTTATCTATTATTTCCAAATCATAGGAAGGTGTATTATCGACAATATCATCAATATAGCTGCAAAAAGCATAAACAGAGTGAATTGCTTTACGTTCTTCGATAGGAAGTATTGAAAATGAATAATAAAAGTTTGACTTTTCGAACTCAGGCGGTTCTACATTTTCATAATTTGCAAGCTCGATATGTGTGATGTAATTCATTTAGAATTGAATATTAATCTCATAAAAATTTTGAAAAAATCAAGCTTTGATAATTCCGGTCTAATGTACAAAATATTGTAATTTAAGCTCCTGCACTTTTTAATTATAGATAATCCTCCGTTAACGGTTGCTTTGATTTCCAGCCTAAATCTATAATTATTTAAATATTTAACGAGTTCAAATCCTTCGTTAAGATAGCTTTCTGAATGCAAATATAATTCATTCAAACAACTAATCAAATTTTCAGTTTTTTTATTATTTTTTAAATCATCGATATTCAGTTTGTATTTTAATAATATATCTGAAGGTATATATACCCGGTCTTGCTTCAAATCGACAGATAAGTCCTGCCAAAAATTAGCTATTTGCAAACCGGTGCATATTTTGTCAGAGAAGTAAGCTGTTCTGTCATTATAATTTTTAAATAATCTTAATATTAATTCTCCAATCGGGTTAGCAGAGTAAAAACAGTAATTTTCTAATTCCTGAAAGGTCTTAGATTGATTGAAGTTTATATCCATCCTGAATGCAGTTAAAAGTTTTTGCAATGGTTCAGACGGAATTTCTGTTTCATTCATAGTATTGTGTAAAGCTAGAAAAACAGGATTACCCTTTTTTTGAATCGTACGATTTAACAGAAGGTTTTCATAGTCATCCAACGATTTTAATTGTTCCTCCTTGCCGATTGATGAAAGTTCATCGCCAATATCATCGGCTATCCTTGAGTAAGCATAGATACTATAAACATATTTCCTCAGATACTTTGGAATCAGGAAAGAGGAGACAGGGAAGTTTTCATAATGAGAAACCGTTATTTGTCTGCAAAATTCAAAAGCATCTTCAATTGAAGAAACAGAATATTTGCCTCCGTCGGGTTTGACGAGTTCCAAAACATTTATGCTTTTGTAATCAATCATTCAATCAATAAATCTGCTTTTTATATCATCTGTCGGGAACATACAACTATCTCTTTTTCCAAACCATTTATATCTTCTTTTTGCAATATACCCATAGACGAATTCCCTCAAAGGTTTGGGTATTAATACAAAAAAATATAATAATGGAATAGGATATTTTAATTTCTTTACAATTGATAATACTGCTTCAGAACCTTTGTATAACCTGTTTTCTTTCAATAAAATAATGGATTCCGGATTTGTTATTTTATAA
>JACRLY010000010.1 GCA_016219595.1 Ignavibacteriota bacterium
AGTGTATCCTTTCAATCCTACCGAAAATTCAATTTCTGCATTGTTGTTGCTTACAGGATTCGGATTTATACCCTGCAATCCATATGTTGTATTTGTCATTACAACTTTCCTCAGGTCAAACACGCATGTAGGAGCTAAAGTAATACTGGAGCCTCCAGTTATAATATCTACACAATCATCGTTTGTCTCTATCGTATGAGTGATTGCAGAAGTTGAATCGTTATTCTTCGGTAAATAAGTTTCAACATTAAAGCTCAACAGTTTACCGCCTGATGTATTATTAAATATATCGGTACCTGATAATGTAAATTTTATAGTTCCGCTCACATCATTGATATTCAGATTCGAAATTGAATATTTATTTTCCAATAATCCGCCGTTCAATGATATGCTTGGTTCATCTACTTTCAAAAATTCCCCATTATATTTTACCGTGAAATCCAAAGATGTAATTTGTGCTCTTGCAATGTCATCAGCCATATGAGGAGTCAATGAAATAGTCGCTTCAACAACAGTCCCGATTGTGACTCTCGTTTCTTTTAAAGTCAATGTAGAATTAAGTATATGATGTTCGCTGATACCCACCAACGGTGTCTCACTTACTGCTACGGGATTGAACAAAGATGAATTGTATGCTACCAGGTTTGCCTGGTGTGTTTCAAGCGGCTGTACGGGTGTTCCGGGTATTGCTTTATACCAAATATCAATTGTTCTGCTGACATTCGGCTGCAATACAAAACTTAATGTATCTAACGGATTTACAAATTCAAATTGTCCCTGGCTTGGTGCATCCAAAGGCTCAATTTTTAATGAGGTGACTGTAAGATTGTCTTCTCCTGTGTTATAAACCAAACATCTGATTATTTGTGGTTCGGATATACAAGTCTGTACATGATCTGCTGTTACCCTGATTCCCTGGATTGTCCCGAATCCGGTCCAGTTCGAAGTTACTTCGTTTTCAGCATCACTTACAGAAGACAAGCTTGCCAATGCCTGAGCTGCGGTATCAGCAACAAATTGAGCATTGAATTCAATGTATTCACCCTGTGCCAGTTTGATGGGGAATGCCAGTTGTGATTTATCATAACGGAATCCTTCTGTTCCCCAGCTTACAAGGTCTGTTGCTATTTCAGTCCCGTTCGGCAGTATGTTGAAATCAGTGATTGTTACCGTATCACCATAAGCCCAGTCTATGGGTGTTTTATTTGTAAACCTTACTTGTTTTATACTCGGATTGCTATAATCCTGCAATATTGTCGAGCCAAAGTCTACGTCTGCTGTAAATGTCTGTGGTACTATTCCTATGCCTCTCAGTGTAGTTTTTGTTCCGCTGTTTGCACTGTTGTCATAAGTCAATACTAATTCATGAGAACCTGTTACCGTCGGATGGAACTTGACCGGAATTATTATGTATTCCTTTGGTCCGATTATCCTGTTTGTAAGTAATCCCCTGTCAAATTCAAATGCACTTCCGTTTATGTTGCTTTCTTCACGTACATTATATATCGTAACATCCATTGTTCCGCCGTTTTCCAGCTTAATAACTTCATATCCGTTATCCGGGTCATAAGGTCCTGACGGGAACTGAGTTCTGTCTATTCTCCTTCTTCCCCAATCATAAGAATTGGCTACAAGATTCGGTTCGATACCTCTTCCGATCAGGTCTCCTACACTGTCTACACCGACTTTTTCACTGTTGCTGATGAAGAACATGGAGTCAGTATAAACAATTGTATCGACCGGTAAAAATCTTACTTCATATGTAAATACCTGGTTAGGTGTTAATCTTAGCGGAGCAGCAGGATCGATTACCAAATCCGGTACGAATATAGCCGGCTGCCTGGGTCCAGTGTATCCGGTTATTATCAAATCAATCGAACCGAGATTTCTTATCTCTATTGTTCCGTTTGCAGATGAATTGACCCTGACATCTCCGTAATCATGATATGTAACATCTATTATTGCACTTCCAACTCTTGCTTTAACTTCTGCTAAAAATGCATCGAAACAGTATGCTTCAACACCAACGGAATCTTTAAATTCACCATTTTGAGCTGCTGTAAACCTAACAGTAAATTTCACTGAATCCTTAGGAGGAATTATAATAGGTAAAGTAGCATTTAAAATTTCAAATCCCTGATTATTATTTTTAAATTTTAATGCATTTATTGTATCAGGTTTATTTACATTTTCGTTAACGACCCACATATCCATATCCTTATAAGTGCCGACCGCAAGCAGTCCGAAGTCAAGGTCAGGTCTCAATCTTAATTTTTTTGCACTATAATCAATTACAATAGTCGTGTCGTTACCGCGCCTGTCGATAAATGTAATTACACCGCGAGCATCTTTCGACGGGTCAACTACCCATCCATGCCATTTGGTGAATGCATCTTCACCGGGAATGAAATCTTCATAAGTAAATCTGAAATTATAGCTGGATTCCGAGTCGAAGATAATTAATGAAAGATTTGACCTGTCATTATTTTGAGGCCAGTCTTCGACTAATTCCCCAAAAGTTTCGTATGTTTTATCCATACAATCAAATGTCCATGTCGGATGCGGAGGCAATGTGTCCGGTTTTTCCAAATCGCCGAGTGCAACACGCGAACGGATCATTTGCCCTGATTTTATATACACCGTCTCCAGGGAGAAGGATTGTTTTGCTGAAATATGTTTTACCATCAACCTTTACTGTAAATGGTAAACCGGGTTTGGGATCAATTGACATGACAGGTTTCCAAACGAATTCACCGCCAAGCACTTGTGCAAATTCTAGGTCAGAAGGTATACTGCCGTCATCATTTGCTCTGAAAACGAGGTTAATATAATTTGTAGTAAAACCAAATCCACCTTTAATACCTGGAGTGTTGAATATAATTTCTCTTTGGTACTGCTCCAATGGAGTAAGAATCAGCATGAAGGGGTCGCTGACGATATTATCATCAGATTGCCCGGGATTATATTGTTCAACATAAATTGGTTTATCACCTGAATAGACAATAGGTCTTGGAGCGCCAACATCGGCTCTCATACGGATCCATCCGTCATTTTCAAGCCCTGCTCCTGTCTTTAAAGTTGTGAGTTTCACTCCATCCATCGAAATGGATGTTCCGGCTTCTTTAGTAAATATTTTAATAATAGAATTTCTCAGACGGCCGAATATCGGGGTGTAATGATATTCAGTTCCCCATGTGTTTGTCGGTAATTCCGCTTCGCACATATAATCGCAGTAACCGGTATTTTCAGGCACATAAGCACAGAAATTACTTGAGAGTACACTTACCGGTTTTGTAGCTTTAATTCTGCTTCCTGACAAGTCGGAACGTTGTCCGTAACTGCTGATTAACAGAACGTCACCTTTCCAGAGTGTATAACTTTTTGTTTCGCCTGGTTCTAATCCGCCTGCTGTTCTGGAACCTGCAGTTCCACCCATTGTGAATCTGACCCTGTTGTTGTCATAAGGGGAAACAACGGCTGTATAGCAGGGAAGATATTGCATTCCAAAGTCTGAAATATCACACCATGATGCAACAACATAATCCTTACCGAGTGAAGAAGACGGCAATGCAAGATAGCTGTCGCTTGTGTACTGATACCTTGTCACACCATAAACAATAATCGGCTGAGGTGCATAAACATGCACACCGAATCCGGGGTATACATTGTCCGGTTCCGGCGCCTGCATATCGGTTTTCCTGTAGCATTGTCCCAGAGCGGGTGTCAGTGTAAATTCGATAATATCATTTGCAACAGTTTTTTGTTGCCTGAGATATCCTTTACCAGGAATCTCGACAGTTACTGTTGTAACTACACCAGAAGAAACATATAGTTTTAAATCGTTTTTTGCTCCGGAAGATTCCCAGCAAGGATTAAAGGTAACCCAAAAGTCAGTACCAACATTGTTGGAACCGAGAAGTTCGGGTAAATTTTTCTTGAATTCTTTCAGATTAAGATCTTTTGCTGAACTGCTTGTAACAACAAAACAAGTAAGTAACAGAATGGCTATTAATGCCGTAAATTTGAATTTCATTGAACCTCCATTGTAACTAATCAATTTTTTTTTACATATATTTATATTATTTATAAAATTTCCTTTATATAATCTGCTATAACAAAAAAAACAGCAAAATGTTACAGTTAAAAAAAAAATAATTTCATCTATATTGATTATATGGAATTAACTTGATTAAAATAAAATTGCAGATTACAAAATTTTCCTCAGAAAAGCAAAAATTAAATGAATAATATTATTTTGTTGAATTATATATTATTTAGGTTGTCCTAAATATATTAAAAAAATTGGGATATATTTCTTAATTAATTACTTTCAATAACGAAACTTATATTCCTCTTTAATGTATCCTCTAAAAGTAATTTTCTTCTTTCTGATTCCCACAGTTCAATATCAGGTAAAAGTGACTTGGAAGTTGAAAGTATTTTAATATTAATAATTTTATCATCGAACTCTGCTTTGACAGTCTTAACAAGTTGTTGCTGTCTCCGGTCAAGCCCTTCGGCAATTCTCAAAATGCCTGCAAGGCATTTGACTGCATCTTTGTTGATAGGACTCAATCTCATAAATTCTGGATGTTTCTTTTTAGGATGGCTTTTTCTGTGATACCTGGCTATCATAGCAATTATCTCTGCTTCGTTCATTGTGAATCCGGGCATGATGGATTGGCTAATAATATAATGGCTGTGTTTGTGGTGCTGGTCATGTGAAATAAAATAACCAATATCATGCAGCATCGATGCAATTTCCAGGAGTTCCCTGTACTGGTATCCTAATTTGTGAACCGGCTGCAAATCATCGAACAGCTCTATTGAAATACTTTTTACATGTTCTGCATGAATTGTATTAACATTAAATCTCTGGCATAAGCTGTTCACACTTTCGAATCTCAAATGACTCAGATGCTTGAATTCCTGGATGGCTTTCTTCTTTTGAACAGTGTCGAAAACAATTCCTTCCCTGAGTGCATAAGAAGATATTAAAATTCTTTCAATATTTAATTCACTTAATATGTACTCAAGTATCAATGCACCACCAAAAATTATATCCGTTCTGCCGGGGTCAATTCCGATTATTTTGTTTCTTTCTTCTATTGTTCTGGCTTTAATAATTTTCTTAATAACATTCAGAATATCTCGTTTTGATACTGACAAACCGTTGATAATATCGGGGACAAATCCGTCATTCTTTGACAAAGTCATTGCAGCTATATTGAGGATAGTGCCGGAAGTACCCACAACTATTTCAAAACCGGTTTCTTTTAAAGATTTCATTATAGGCGCCCATTCGCCATGAATATAATTGCGGCATCGAATTATTTTCTCTTCAGTAATTCCGTCGTCAGGAAAAAAATGATTCGTCAGTCTTATGGCTCCCAACTTCTCACTTTTACCATATAGTATATTTCCTTTGAAGCCGATTATTGTTTCAGTACTTCCTCCGCCAATGTCGATTATTAATGATTTTTTATCCAAAATCGGCAGGGCATGAATTGCACCTATATAAATTAGCCTTCCCTCTTCGATTCCGGAAACAACTTCTATTTCGATTCCGGCTTCATTCCTTACTTTATCCAGGAATACCTTCTGGTTTTCTGCTTCGCGTACAGCACTTGTAGCAACAGCTCTGATTTCGGCATTCTGGCTCTTAGCAAGAGCTGCAAAATGCTTTAAAGTTCTTACACCTCTTTCAATAGCATCGGGAAAAATTATTTTCATATCTCTGCCCTCGATGCTTTTACCGAGTCTTACTACCTCTTTTTCCCTGCTGTTAACATGAAGTATTCCCCTGTTGTTCACAGAAGCAATCACAAGATGAAATGAATTTGTGCCTACATCAATTGCTGCAATTAGCTGGGCTCTTGAAGTCATTTTTTATTTCCTGAATAGGTAATCATTTTTCCTATCTGAATAATTAATCATTTTTCTGCTCGGGTGCCTCACCCTTCATAACAACAATGTTATTCTTATCGTAAATTACTTTTGATTTATTTTTTTCGCTTTCATTCATTTCGGTTTTATATCCTCCTTTAACATTAATGAATATTTTCTTTAATAAACCTTTTAAAGCAGAATAGACAAAAAGAATGACAATAAAAAATATTGATAATATAATTAATAATCTTATCATTATGTTTCCAGATAAAAAATAATGTGGATAATTTTTTTAAAAGTAAAATGAGAAATATTTCATTTTTTAAAAAATTGCTCAACCCGATTAACAAAATTCAATAAATTTTATTTTAACTGAAAAAAATATTTCTATTCGAACCCAGATAAAAAAATCCAATTTAAGTCTTTATTTATCAATAATCATTTAGGTAAACCTAATTAAATAATTAAGTCATTACATTAGTATTTTTTCTTAAATTAAAAAAAAATTATTATTTTGCTGTAACATTTTGGTTATTTATTTGTTATTACATTAAATTATCTGCCAAATTATTGAGGAATGGCAAATTTTTTTGCTTTGACAACACTTTTTTTTTGGGTTAGGTGATAGTTTTTGAATTATAATAAATGTTGTTTTTTTTTCGGAGGTGCATTATGATTAAAAGGTTCTTTTTTGCCACTGCATTAGTTTTGGCGTTATTAGTATTTATGTCAAACATAACTAGCGCGGGGGATTTTGATTTAAAAAATTTCAAGAAAAAACTCCCGGCTTTGCTGGGTTCAAATAACGTAGGTACTGATTTTTGGTTAACCTTTAATCCCTGTTGGGAAACATCGGGTGCTAAAAATGACCTGAAGTTGTATATTTCATCAGGTGTCGAAACTACAGTAACAGTAGAAATACCCGGTAAGGGATATCTCAGGCAGCAGAAAACCGTACCGAATGACATTATAGAAATTACATTGACACCGGCATTGGGTCAATGCTACAGGAAAACCGACAGGCAGTCCCCTGAACCAGACCAGGTATTTGCCGGGATGGGCGTACACGTTTTTGCTGACCAACCGATTATTGTTTACGGAGTCACAAGATACCAGTACACAAGTGATAGTTATCTCGGTTTACCAGTTTCTTCGCTTGGTAAAGATTATGTTGTAGCATCGTGGCAGGATATTTCCGATTTTGGAAATCAATATTTACCTTGCTATACTGCAATAGTTTCTCCTTACGATAATAACAGGGTAAGATTCACAATGGGCGGCACTTCGAGTTCGAGAACTGCCGGCGGACAGCAGCCCGGTGAAACAAAAACCTATAACATGTATAAAGGTGATGTTCTTCTTATCAGTAGTTACGGGCAGAGAGCAGATTTGTCAGGCAGCCGTATCAAGTCTACCAAACCGGTATCTGTAATATCAAGCAACTTTTGCGCTTATGTGCCGGAAAACACACCCGCATGCGATTATATGATGGAAATGGAACTTCCGACCAATACATGGGTAACTGAATATCATTACACCCCGATTTTCGGAAGACTCAGAAATTCTATAATAAAAATATTTACAAAGGAACCCGGAACTCAAATATCGATGGATGGAGTTCCTCTTACAACTTTGAAAACCGGTGCAGGCATGGAAGATGACGGATGGCTCAGAATGAGAGCCGATGTCGGCGCTCCCAGACCTATCGTTTTCTCAGGCAATAAACCTATTTACGTTGAAATGTTTAACTGCGGACAGCTTGATGATAATGTGTCAAGTGACCCATTTATGCTTATACTGACTCCTTTGGAACAATACCAGAGAGAAATTATTTTCAACACTCCCGGTATAAAGGGTGGATTCGGATTTGCTTTAAACTATATTAATTTAGTTTACAGGGCATTAGATGACGGTTCTTTACCCGATGACCTCGAATTTGCTACAGTGCAGGGAGGAAATTTTGTATGGAAAAAACTCAGGGATATAGATCCGAAAGCCGGTCAGCCTTTTAACATACCAATTAACGGAAAAAAGTATTATAATAAAACTATTAAGCTTCCTGCAGACGGGGTATATAAAATCAGGGCAAATGACCCGTTCGCTGCTTACGCTTATGGATTTTCTTCATTCGATTCATATGGACATCCTACAAGCGTTGCTCTCGGTGATTTGGAAAAACCCGATACATTACCTCCCGACCCGAAATGGGAGATGCTTTGTGACGGTACAATAGAAGGAGCAATCGTTGAAGATATGCCGCGAAATAATGACAGGTCAAATCTTTCAATGGTACTGTTTGACCCGGAAGCAAGTTTTAACTTTAAATTTTCTTATGAAGATTTTATTCCCGGCGAGGATGCATTCACTCACTGGCAGGCTTATGTTTTTGACAAATCAAAAGATGCAAGAGCCGTAATTACGTTCATCGACAGAAGAGGTAATGATACGACAATTGTTATCGATTATTATGCAATCAAATTAACAGTCAGGCCCGGTCTTGATTTTGGAAGACTTGCAATTGGTCAAACTAAACAAATGGATGTATGGCTTATTAACGAGTCAAAACAGTCAGATGCATTAGCGACAAAATTACAATTGAAAAATAATAACCAGGGATTCCAGATTAATGGAATTACTCTTCCTGTACTTGTGCCAAAAAATGATTCAATTAAATTCCAGGTACAATTTACAGCATCTGTAAACGGAGAATTCAAGGATTCTATCGGCGTAGGTGATACATGTGTATTCGCATATAAAGCTCTTGTAAAAGCTGAAGTAGGCAGTGCAATTATTAACGTATCATATCATGATTACGGAGATGTTCCTATTAAAACATCAGCAAACGGAACAATAGAGATCCGTAATCTTGGAAATATCGATTTGGTAGTAACAGGATACACAGGACCAAGTCAGCCAGCTATTTATATACCCGACCTGAATATTGACCCTGCTGCTCCGCTTGTATTGTCACCAAATGCAGTTTACACTTATGAAGTAAGATTTTTACCTCTTGATACAATTGTTTATACTGATTCGATGTTCTTTATCAGCAACAGTGAAAAAGTCGGAGTGGACAGTGTCGGTGAACTTATAGGAAGAGGTATCGAACCGAATCTTGTAGCCAATTCCTACGATTGGGGAAGAAAAAGAATAGACAGGGCACAGTTCCCGGCAGGACCTTATGATCCGGATAACGGATATGAAGTCATTAAGCTGGAAAACGGCGGCACAATGGATGTAACAATATACAATGTACGTGAAGAAAGTAACATAAACGGAACTGCATTTGAATTTGACAGGGGATTACTAACAAACAGGGTAATCAAGCCAAAGGAATTCATAATAGTACCTGTCAAGTTCCATCCGACGGTAACAGGACAACATGAATTGGTATTGACTTATGACAACAGTGCAAACAGTGGAACAAAGACTACACTGAGAGGAATAGGAATAGTACCACAGACATTTACAGCAGACGTAGACTTTGGCTCGACTATATTGCAGGATTATAGCAATCCGAGTATAAAACAGGTAAGGTTTACAAATAAAACACCCATAGACTGGGCTTATGGTGATTCAGTAACAATTACCGATTTCAGTGTTCTGCCAAACGGAACTGAAATTTCGACAAACTCTGCAAACTGGGGAACAGAAGGATTCCAGTATGACAAATCGAAATTGACATTCCCCATCAAACTGGCACAGGGTGAATATATTGAATTTGATGCAGCATTTGTTGCTGATAAAGTTGCTCAATCAACAGCCAGTTTGTCCTCTGTCAGCGATGCACAGAATGAAGTTACTTCTAATTGGACAGGAACAGGAATTGCTCAGGGTATAACCGTAACGACAGATGTCATTCAGACATGCGTGTCACATCCGGATATTATTACATGCACAATTTCAAACACAGGTTCAAGCGATTTGACAGTTGATTCAATCTTGATACAACCTCTTGACCAGGCAAGCAACGGAGAATTCGAATTTGTAAATCCGAATGATTCCGCAGGTTTTTCAGTTGGTGCAGGTTTGTTCAAAACAGTTGATATAAGATATAAAGCGATTCCAAATGCCGGAACTAAGATTCCGGATATTTCAACTCACCAGGCAAATCTTGTTGCTTATAACAATTCGATTTTTACACCGATTGCTGTAAGTCAGACTCCTATGGTCGGCACTTGCGAACATCATTACCTCGATGCTAAAGTGGGGATTGCAACTCCAACCGCTTTGATTGGTGATGTCGTAAATGCAAGCATTACGCTCGATCCTAATGCGGATATTTCATTGGCTAACATTAAATCCCTCGATGTTGAAATTAAATACAACGGAGATTTTCTTAAAGTCGAACAAGGTGATATTCAAATTGAAGGTGTAATGAAGAATCAGTTTACAATATCTAATCTTAAAATTAATGATGTGAGTGGTACTATCCGCTTTACATTATCATCACCGACAAACATATTCAATTATCCTGCCGGTGGCGAGTTGATTGCATTTAAGATTGGAACTTATTTGCCAAAGGGTAGTGATTCCACATCACCTGTTACATTTACGATTGCAACTAATGAACCTTGTGTTGACATCAGTACCACACCTTCAAGAATTGCTATTGCACCGACATGCGTATTTGACTTGAGAAAAGTTGTGATGTCTAATACTTCATATGGTCTGCAGAGTATCAATCCAAACCCGGTATCAAATAATAATGCCGAGATTAATTTCTCAGTAGGATTGAAGGGATACACTGAAATCAAGATATACAATTCCAGCACTGAGCTTGTAGCAATGCCAGTCAAGGAAGAACTCGAAATCGGATTGTACAAGATAAATCTTGATGTGTCGAACATGCCAAACGGAGTTTACTGGTATGAAATGACATCTGGGCCGTATCACAGCATAGAAAAGATGGTTATAGCCAGGTAATAATAGTGTGGCTGTGTCATATTGACACAGATGTTTAAAAAAAACGGGGTTGTCAAAACCCCGTTTTTTTTTGTTAAAATCTTATACCAAAAACTACTCCGGCATCTAAACCAAATGAAGCATCGGGATGAGAATAAAATATTTTTATACCTGCAAAAGGATTTAATGAAATATTTTTTAAAAGATTGATTTCAAGTTTTGCTCCGATTGAACTTGTTATTGAATAGTCATCTTTAAGATAATCATAACCTAAAGGATTAAGGTATGGAACCACATTTATTTTCTCATTCATAGGAATATAATAATTAATTCCTTCGGGCAATAAAATCAGGAGGAGAATCACATAATCATAAGTGCTGAAATCAGTTTCCCGGGTTTCGGCTAATAATGCTAGTCCTCCAATTAATCCTAACGGGGTATGTATGAAAGTGTTATCTTTTGAGAAATTACCAGCAAGAATGTAATCGACACTTATATTATCATTAATGAAAATTTCAAAACATAAATCAAGCATGTTCGAATTATTGAATTTAACGACAGAATGCATGTATCCGAAAGAAATTTTAAAGTGATTATTTATTTCAGCTAAGTCTGACTCTGAGAATCCTGATTTGTAGGAGGAAAAAAAGAATAAAATAAGAAACAGATATCTTAAAAGCATAAATTAACATTGAATAATATATAAAATACCCTTCTGCACAAATTTATAAAAAATATACAGAAGGGTAAAATATAATTAACTATTCAATGCCATTAGAAAATCTCTGTTACTCTTAGTACCTTTCATTCGGCTAAGTAAGAAATCAATAGCTTCGACTGCAGGAATTTCATTAAGAACTTTACGTAATATCCATACACGGTTAAGTTCATCCTGGTCGAGGAGGAGTTCTTCACGGCGTGTCCCGGAACGATTAACGTCAATCGAAGGAAATACTCTTCGGTCGGCAATTCTTCGGTCGAGTACAAGCTCCATATTGCCTGTTCCTTTGAATTCTTCGAAAATGACTTCGTCCATTCTGCTACCTGTTTCAATCAATGCAGTTGCAATAATTGTCAATGAACCTCCTTCTTCGATGTTCCTTGCTGCACCGAAAAATCTTTTCGGTTTATGAAGAGCATTTGCATCCACACCACCGGAAAGTATTTTGCCGGAATGAGGAACAACAGTATTATGAGCCCTTGCAAGCCTGGTTATAGAGTCAAGAAGAACAACAACATCCATTTTTGCTTCAGTCAAACGTTTTGCTTTTTCGAGAACCATATCGGCAACTTGTACGTGACGTTCCGGCGGTTCATCGAATGTAGATGAAACTACTTCCGCTTTGACTGAACGTTCCATATCGGTAACTTCCTCGGGACGTTCGTCAATCAGGAGCACAATTAATTTAATATCGGGATGATTTCTTGTAATGCTGTTGGCAATCTGCTGAAGAAGTATTGTTTTACCTGATTTAGGCGGCGAGACAATCAAACCACGCTGTCCCATACCGATGGGACAAAGCAAATCGACTATTCTCATTGAGTACTCGCTGGGACCTGATTCTAGCTTTATTCTCTTGTTAGGATATAGCGGTGTAAGATTATCAAAAATAGTTCTGTCACGAATTAAATCAGGGTCGAGATAGTTCACACTTTCAACTTTCAGAAGGGCGTAAAATCTCTCTGCTTCTTTTGGTGGACGTACCTGTCCTTTAATTGAATCTCCGGTTCTCAATAAAAATTTCTTAATCTGTGACGGAGAAACATATATATCATCCGGTGAAGGAAGATAATTGTAATCCGCACTTCTCAGGAATCCATAACCATCCGGAAGTACTTCGAGCACACCACCTGAAGTAATTATACCCTCGATTTGTAAATCCTGGGGTTGTGTCCGGGTTTGTGCTTCGACGATTTTCAGAATTAGTTCCTGTTTTCTGAGGTTCGAAAAGTGTGTTATTCCAAGACTTTTTGCGAGTGAGGTTAATTCTGCAATTTTCTTGGGTCTGAGGTCTGCAATATCAATCACCTGGGGTGATGCAGTTGCTGTTTCATGGTTAGGCATTTTATTCTCCTTGTATAATATAAGTCATTGTATAATTTTCAATCTCAAACCGAATCTCCGAGTTTATTCATTGATTCATGTATCTATGTTGTCATATTGTTGCTTAATAGAAAAGCTTTATGAGGCTTTAACAAGCGTAATAACTATCTAATACACCTCTTAATTAATTTTTTAAAAAAACGGTGAGCCACAAGGCATTCAAAAATAATTCTTTTTTCCATTTATTGCAAATTTTTTGTTTTATAAGACGATAGACAAATAAAATTGTTATTAAATCCTGAATTATTTTTTTTATTTTAATTGCAAATTAAAAATATTAATATGAATTTAGCAAAATTATATTAATTAAACACGATTTTTTTTTAATTGGTAAATATTCTGATTGGATACCAAAAGAATTTCTATTCAATTATCATTTAGCAATTCCAATATTGATGTTTAAACAATAATTTTGTTAAAATTTTGACTATATAATTATTATATTCTCAATTTTAAAAGATAAACTTTAATGTGTAAAAAAATCATATTTTATATATTGTTATTTTCTTTGTCGGTAGTTACAGGCTGTATCGGAGAAAATCCAAATCTTCTCAATCCTCCCCCGCAAACATCGAGTATGAATGTAAGATTTGTTAATCTGTGCAAAGATGAACCCGCACTAAGGTTGCTGATGAATAATACAGTACAATCAGGTTTGACACCTTATGCAACTTGCTCAGACACAGTCCACCCCCCTGCAGATTCGGTGGGTGCCTCGGTAACATTGGATGGCACAGAAAAATATAAAAGGAAGAATAAAGTCTGGTTTTTATATAAAACATATTATTCTCTAATTGCACTTCCTTCAGCACCCGGTGATTCGATTCAAAGAACAGTTGATACTATAATATCAATTGGCACGATTTCAAGTTTCACAAACAGGTTCAATACTGCTTATGTAAAAGTGATGAATGCTTTACCGGACACAACATACCGTTTTTCTGTTGTTCTGGGTTGCCCTAACGGAAATTCCATAGTACAAAGTTTACGATACAGAGGAATAGGACCGGCAATAGAATTACCTGCGGGTGACGAAGCAATTTCAGTATTAACTGAAAGAGCAGGAAGTGCTCCTGATATAAACCTATACAGGCTCCAATTCAAAGCCGGGGGACAATATACAATTATAATATATGGAATCAGTTCAGGCAAGCCAGATTTGCTCCTTCTCGATGAATTTGGAGGAATTAATGCTCTAAGTAATATAAATTCAATTCCATCAGATGAAAAATATGCAAAAGTAAGAACAATAAACTTTTCTAATCAGCAAGTTACTGTAAAAAAGAAAAGTAATCCGGATGAAATTATATCCGATAATGTGCAATCCGGTTTTATATCTTCGTACTCTAATA
>JACRLY010000120.1 GCA_016219595.1 Ignavibacteriota bacterium
CATTAATAAATCGTGATAATGACTCAAGTGCATTGATTACAAATGACTACGGAGATAATTTTTATAAAACTGATAATAAAGATTTAAATATTACATTAAAAGAGGAAGAAGGTCAATTTACTTTCAAGCGAAAGGGAATTGATTTAGACAATGTTTTTTTATTTTTTGCAAAT
Organism: Ignavibacteriota bacterium; assembly: GCA_016219595.1. Classification (GTDB taxonomy): domain Bacteria; phylum Bacteroidota; class Ignavibacteria; order Kapaibacteriales; family UBA2268; genus XYC2-FULL-35-21. The sequence goes on from JACRLY010000120.1 coordinate 174, forward strand.
TCATTAAAAGATAGTTTAAACAGTGAATCCTATCAAATTCTAAGATATGACAAATCATTCAAAATGCTCGATTCTAATAGATTAAATGCAGGAAAATTCATTCAAATATCAAAAATAGCTAATGATAATATAATAACCTTAAATTTAAAATCATATGGTGAAAATAAAGCTGATAGTACAGGTAAAACAGTTGATTATTCATATTATTATTATCTATTAAAATCAACAGATATGGGTAAGACATGGGATAGTGTTGATGTTGAAGTTCTAATTCCTCAAAAATTTAGTAAAAGATTTAATAGCGACGACTATTTTTATTATAATACCGTTGCCCAAAGCCAGCTTATTTTTAATAATTACATACTATACCCGACTACAGAAAAAATTATATACAAATATGATTTTGTAAATAATAAATTTGATTCATTATATTATCCTGCTATTATTAATCAATTTTCACCTATATCTCCAATTTTCAAATATTGGAATAAGTTATTTGTGATTTCATATTATGCAGATAGTAATAAAATATATTTTACAAATGATCTTGAAAATATAAATCCTAAATGGGATACATTAGAACCGGGGAATATTTTTCAACAATGGGATAATTTCATTCCTCCATTTTCTGATAACAAGGATGCAATATTATCAGTAAATATGTTTACGGATAGTACAGGATTTTTAGTTATTGGGAAAAGTTGGAATTTTAAGGGTGACTGGTATTATAAATTAAATTTTGCAAAGGTAATTCTCAATCCATTAGTTAAAGTTGATGATAATAATATTGAAACTGAAAAAGTTTATTTATGGAATTCTGACCCTTACCCTATACCTGGGACTAATATTATACAGAGCCGTATTTATTGGGAAAATAATTATAAAATAGGTGATGCAATTATCAATGTATATGATATCAATGGAACAATTCTTAAAAAAGAGAATATATTTATTCAACAATTGACAACTTATAATGGAATTTTAAAATGGGATTGTTCTGATGTTATAAATGGCATTTACATAATTGAAATAAAATTGGCTGGTAACTCAATAAGTTTTCCTGTTATAATAAATAGATAAATAGGAGATTAGTTTTTTTAAAACTGCTCGAGGACTCTTACATCGTTTTCGTATAAGAGGCGAATGTCGTCTATTCCTGTGCGGAGCATTGTAACACGTTCGATGCCGAAACCGAAGGCGTAGCCGGAGTAAACTTCTGGGTCAATGCCACATTCTTTCAATACATTGGGATGTACCATTCCGCATCCTGCAATTTCTAACCAGCCTGAATGTTTACATACGCGGCAACCTTCACCGCCACAAAGAAAGCAGGTTATATCAAGTTCGGCACTCGGCTCTGTGAACGGAAAGAATGAAGGACGAAAACGGAATTTTGAATTTTCGCCGTACATTTTTTTTGCAAATTGAATGAGTGTTCCTTTCAGTTCTGCGAATGTTACATGCTTGTCAACATACAAACCTTCAATCTGATGAAACTCGGCAAGAGAACGTGCATTGATTGCTTCGTTGCGGTAAACCCTGCCGGGCATAATGCATCGGATTGGCGGTTTCATCCCTTTCATCACACGAATTTGTACGGGTGAAGTATGAGTTCTCAACAACAATTTTTGAGGGGATTCGATGAAGAATGTATCCTGCATATCCCTTGCCGGATGGTCGGGAGGAAAGTTGAGTGCATCGAAGTTGTGGTATTCGTCCTCGATGTCGGGTCCCTCGGCAATAGAGAAACCCATCTTGATGAATATATCATTCATCTCACGCATAGTTTGTATAACTGGATGAAGCGAACCGGTAAATTCTTTCCTGCCGGGAAGAGTCAGGTCAATACCTGAAACAGTTTCCCTGCTTTGTTCGAATTTTTCCTTAAATAAATTGTAGTTTTCCTCGGCAAAGTTTCTTAATATGTTCAGTTCCTTGCCTATGAGTGGCTTCTCTTCTTTAGGAACATCTTTTAGCCGGTCGAAAAGTGTTTGAATACTACCTTTTTTGACAAGAAATTCGAGGCGGAATTTTTCGACCCCATCGGCATTGTTTATTTCCGAAAGTCTTGCTTCAATTTCTGTTTTTATTTTATTTATTTCATCGAGCATGGTATTGCCTTAGTACCTCAAGGATAATTGAAATGTCATTCTGAGTGTAACGAAGAATCTCTTAAATTCATTGAGATTCTTCACTTCGTTCAGAATGACAATATTTTGTTTTTTCCTCATTTCTGATGAAAAGTAAAGTTTAATTCAAAGCTTCTTTCAAAATTTGTTCGAATACAGCAGGTTGATTCATAGCGAAATCGGCAAGAATCTTCCTGTTGATTGAAATATTTTTTTGATGCAGTGCGTGAATCAAACGAGAATAGCTTGTTCCGTGAATTCTTGCAGCGGCATTAATCCTGGTAATCCAGAGACTGCGGAAACTGCGTTTTTTTAGTCTTCTACCTTTAAAACCATGAAGAAGGCTTTTTTCGATATGATGCTTTGCAATTGTCCAGACATTTTTTCTTCTGCCCCAAAATCCTTTGGCGAGTTTAAGAAAATTTTTACGTCTGCGATGCGAAGCTACTTTGTTTTTTGCCCTTGGCATAAATCACCTTATATAATATTATTGATAAACGGCTGAGGGAGAGCCTGCATGCCCCTTTTGCCAGTAATTATAATTTTTTCCGGAATAAATCAGCCCATTGCCAACAGTTTTTTTACGCGTCCTTCATCAGACGGATGGACGGTAACTGATTTGCGTAAGTTGCGTTTAGTCTTGCTGGATTTTTTTGTAAGAATATGGCTTTTGTAAGCTTTCTCACGTTTAAATTTACCCGTAGCAGTTAGTTTAAAACGCTTCCTGGCTGCTGAATTAGTTTTCATCTTTGGCATTTCTTCTTCGCCTCAAATATATATAATTTCAAAAATTTGCTAAAAAAAGAAATGCAATATAATAATTATTTTTCTTTTTTCTTAGTTTTATCGGGTGTCATAATGACAGATAAAAATTTTCCTTCAGTTTTAATTTCCTGGTCGACCTTAGCAATATCCTCGAGTGCAGCAACAAATCTTTTAAGTAATTCAATTCCGAATTCCTGGTGAATTATTTCTCTTCCGCGGAATATAACAGTTGCTTTAACTTTGTGTCCGTCATCTATAAAATTACGGGCATGCCTGACTTTGAAATTAAAGTCATGAGTGTCGGTTCTCCATTTGAAACGAAGTTCTTTCATCTGCTGCTGCTGCTGATGCTTTCGCTGATGCTTTTCTTTTTTATGCAGCTCATAAGAAAATTTTCCGTAATCAACAATTTTACATACCGGAGGTTTTGCCTGCGGAGCAATTTCTACGAGGTCAAGCTCCCTCTCGTTAGCAATTCTAAGAGCTTCCCGTGCAGACATAATGCCCAAAGGCTTGCCTTCCTGGTCAATTACCCTGATTTGAGGAGCATTAATTTCTTCGTTTACTCTTTGTCGGTGTGGTTTTTCATAACTCTGAAATTTAGTAGGCGGAGTAAAATGGATCCAATAAATATTTCTCAAATAATACCTTTAAATATGAATAATACCAATTAATTAATAAAATACAAACAAATATAAGATTAATTAATAAAAAGTGCAAGAAATATTATGCACTAATTTATTGACGAATTAAATTTCTTATTGGTTTAATCCGTATTGTTTACTCAATGATTCAGCCATACGGATGTCGCCTTTACGCTTATAAACGTTAATTAAACCTGAAATAGCAAATTTATTGTCGGGTTTTATTTCAAGTGCCTTTTGATAGGATTTGGCGGCATCATCCAATTTGTTTTGCAATGTGTACACATAACCAAGATTGATAAATGCATCGGAATTTTTAGGAGCAAGGCTGACAGCTCTCTGATACATAAGAATAGCCTGGTCTGTTTTATTTGCCTTTAGCAGGTTGTTCCCTTTGATGAAGCATATAGCACCGAGATTGGCAGAGGCTGACTGATGATTCGGAACCACAGAAATTACTTTGTTGTAATAATATTCTGCACTATCGAGCATAGCCTGGCGATGAAAAATAATACCGATTTGGTTATCCAAATCGGGATGATTCAGATTTTGAGCAATAGCCTCATCAATAGTTTTCCTGGCTTCAGAATATTGAGCAAGCTGAAGCTGTTGATTTGACTTATTAAGGTAACAAATGAGTAATTGGCGTTTTGCATCCTGTTCTATTGGATTAATTGTGCCGCCTGCACCAAGCCGCATCGATTCCCTGTGTTCTGCAATGGCAGAGTCCCATTTACCTGAAACTTCATAATAAATTCCTAATAAGAGATGAACTTTCGAATGGTATGGGTATTCTTTGACAAGCTCTCGTAATTTGTTGCCACCCTGATTCAATAAATCTTTTTTTAACTGAGGGTTACTTACTTTCATTGATGAGTCAACCAGAAAATAGCCTTCATACCATGGGTCTATGGATTTGACTTCAGGCTCTTTCCAAATAAAAAGAAAGAATATTACGAACATCAGAAAAAGCAGGGAAGAGCGGAATTTAGGATTACGAAAATTCCATTCGAATTTTGAACCTGTCGGAACAGATTCCTGTTTAGGCTTTTGTTCGATTCCGGATTTTTGCATCGGCTTTGCAAGCAGCTGCCCGGCTTTATCAAAATTTTGTTTTGGTTTCTTTTGTGAACCCTTATTGATATCTTTTTTCATTGAAAATAAATAATAAGTCAATAGTTTCTGCGTTAGATAGCAAAAATATGTATTTTAATTGAAATTATTAATGGAATTGATTTTATGAAAATTGTTTTTTTACTTATTATTTTGTCAGTAATCTCTAAAGAATTAATTTTTGCCCAAAAAATTGAAAATAATATCAATGATATAATTATAGATTCACAATTGACATTTGAAGAGGCAATTAAAGGGACAAAGGCTCCTAAAGATGTAATTGAAAATCTTGTACTTCTGGATGTAGTATATTATTCAACAGACGATAAACTTCACCGGGGTCAGTTGGTTATTCATAAAGATACAAAAGCAGATATTGAAAGTATATTCAGACTAATGCTTCAAAATAAATTTCCCGTTGGAAAGGTTATACCGATAGTCAAGTATAAATGGTCTGATGATGCATCTATGGAAGACAACAATACATCAGCATTTAATTACAGAAACATAGCCGGGACTGACAGGTTATCTAATCATTCATTCGGGAAAGCAATTGATATAAATCCATTTTTCAATCCCGTAGTACACAAGGACGGAAGCCGCAATCCGGAAAAAGCAAAATATGATACAACAAAAGCCGGAACATTTTATCAGTCTCATTACATTGTTCAGGAGTTTTTGAAACGTGGCTGGCGATGGGGTGGAATCTTTAGTTCTTATGCCGATAATCACCATTTTGATAAACCGTAGAATAAATTTTACAAATCTATTCAATTGTTTAATTTTGAATATCTATTATTAAATAAAATATAATTTATGCCGACAGTTTTAAGAATAGGTTCTTTTAGGTTTCATTTTTATTCCGACGAATACAATGAACCACCTCATATACACGTTGCTACTCCGGACGGAGAGTGTAAATTTTGGTTAGAGCCAATAAGATTAGCTATGAATATTGGATTAAAACCACATGAAATTAGAGAAATTGAAAAGCTTGTTTTTAAAAATGAAAAATTTTTAAAGGAAAAATATAATGAATTCCATAACAATTGATAGAAACATCACAGCAGAACCGGTAGCTATAAATGCTTGGTCAAAAGATAGAATTGTCTATATCGAATTGACTGATTATAGAATTATTTCCTTTCCTGCCGACAGGTTCAGATTATTAAAGAATGCTGATAATTCACAATTAGAGAAAGTTGAATTAAGACTTAATGGCTCTGCACTTCGCTGGGAAGAACTCGATGAAGATATTACTGTAAAAGGGATTCTTGAAGGAAGATTCCAATTATCAATATAGTTATTTAATTTTTTCTCTCTCTTTCTTTGATAACGAATTAAATACCAACTCATAAGAATGAGTAATCATCTCCATAATCGCTTTGTCAGATATTCCTGAATCCGGTTCGACTGTGTTCCAGTGTTTTTTGTTCATGTGCCAGCCGGGAGTTACACATTCGTATTTCTCCCTCAATTCGATTGCAAGTTCAGGGTCGCATTTGAGATTGAACCTGAAAGGAATTCGTTCCAAATCGGTCAATGCAAATATTTTTCCTCCAACACGAAATACAAGTGTAGTCTCATCGAAAGGAGTATCCTCGGTAACACCTTTTTTGCTCAAACAATATTTTCTGAATAATTCGAGATTCATAAAAACAATTTACTGAAATTAATTAATTATTAAACTTGAAATAGTAGTCAGTCATGCAAACATAAAATTATTAAATTTGGAAAAAAAATATATTGGTTATATATGTCATTAAAATTTGATTGGGATGATATTAAATCAGAACGAAATAAAAATAAACATGATGTAGATTTTGAAGAGGCAAAATCTGTATTCTATGATTATTTTGTCAGGGTGTTTAATGACATATCGCATTCTGTTTTTTGAACAGCTTTATTTAATGATTGGATATCCAAATAAAAACCGAGTACTTATCGTCAGCTACACTGAAAGAAATGATAGAATCAGAATAATAAGTGCAAGAAAAGTAACAAAAAACGAAAGAAAATTATATGAAGAATTCTATAAAAAAAATTGACATTAAGATGAATGATGATTAGCAACCGGAATATGATTTTGATTTTACCAAATCAAAACCCAATCCTTATGCTGAACGGTTGAGGAGACAAGAAAATTTAGTAAAATTAGAACCGGATATTGCAAAAGTATTTAAAACTTCTGAGGAGGTCAATAAAGCATTAAGAGCGATTATTAATTCATTCCCAAAATCTAGAAAAAGAACATATAAAACAGTTTAAAAAACATTCTTAAAAGATAAGTTATTTTCATTTCTTTAAATTATTTATTATTCACAATTTTGTTCATAATGTAATTCCATTGATTTTAGTTCTAAAGCACAAAGGAATCCGACACCCGGATGCCTGCCGAGATAAACACAACCGCAGTCGAGCTGGATTTTATTAGAATTCAGACTTAACTGAATCTGTTCCAATGTGTGAGGAGTATGACCACAAATCAACCGTCTGCCTCCGGTTTTTTTCAAATCGACAAAATCATCACGGGTCCATAACATAGAAAAATGTTCTTCGAATGGATTTGGCTCGTCAAAGTTCATTCCTGCGTGGCAGATAATAAAATCTTCGAGTTCAATGTAGTATGGGAGATTAAGAAAAAATTCAAGATATTTATTTTCGAGTTCATAAATACTATTTATTCCGAAACTCCGGAAAGTGGCATCGCAACCATTTCGTTTCCAGTCTTTTATTTCAGTACCGTAATAATGACTGATAAGCAAGGATTCATGGTTGCCCATTACAGGATTGATTGAGAATCCTTCCTCTTTAAGAGATAATAACAAATCAATCACTTCCTTGCTTTTTGGACCCCTATCAATGAAATCACCTACAAAATATAATTCATCCATTTTGCTGATTCTAAGCTTTTGCATGAGCAATCTTTCGAGAGTGTAGTAACATCCGTGAATGTCTCCAATTACAAACCTGCGGCAATATTTCTTTACTGTTTCATCACACATAATAAACAAAAATAAGCATTTATGAACTTTTCGTAAGTTTGCAGAATTAATTTCTATAACTATGGTTTCGGAGAAATTTTGGATTTGCAGAAAATAATTTTTTTTATCGGTATCGTTGCAATTCAATTTAATTTATTTATTCCAAATGCAAATTCAAACGATAAGTATTTTTATACCGGCAAAGATTATGGAAATGAATATCTGTACAATCCTCTTTATGTTATATTAAACGGAAGTTATGATATAATTCAATTTGAAAGTAACAGCAGGAAGATTTTTGAACTGCCTTATGGTATTGGAAATGCTAATTTGATTCGAAATCTGGGTAATCCATTTCATTCGATTAAAGAATACGGGACATGGAATTTCCTGTCAAACGAAGTTTTCCCTTTGACTTTCAGAAAGGAAGGAATGCAATGGTGGCCTAATTACGCAATGCATTTGATAGGAGGAGGAATGACTTATGCTGCTCTCGAGGAATGGTATGACTATAATAATTTCCCACAACCGTATTTATTCTCAATTGCAACAACTATGTTTTATCATTATTGGAATGAAGTTGTCGAGATGGAGGATTACAGGGGATTAACAGTTGACCCGATTGCTGACATTTATATCTTTGATATCGCAAGTATTGCACTTTTCAGTTTTGATGATGTAAAAAAGTTTTTCCATGAGGAATTGAATTTAGCTGACTGGTCGTTACAACCATCAATCTCGATTCCATCATGGGAATTGCAAAACAACGGCCAATATTTTTCAATCAGATGGTGGCTGCCGTTTTATAATAAACTTGCTTTATTTGGTTATTACGGTTTAAACGGATTAGGAGGAGTTTCATATAAAATCAAAACAGATGAATCAATATCGTTAGGTCTCGGTCCAAGAGGGTCATCGAGGTATATAATAGACACTGCTTCTTCTTCCAGGCAATACACATTGAATTTTGCATGGAATGCCGGATTGTTTTGGGATAAGAATAATTCATTGCTGGCATCGATACTATTCAGCGGACAGGAGAATAATTTATGCAACATAAATATTTACCCCAACTCATTTGATTTGGTAAATTTTAAGTTTGGATTCTGGGCAGTGATACCAAGAAAAGGAAATTATTACTTCGGCATATCTGCTAAATATATACCCGGAATAGGTGTTTCTATAAAATGATTATTTGATTCTTATTTGCAATCTTCTGATTAATAAGAAAAACAAACCAATTACAATATCGTTTTTACTGTCATTATTAAAATAGATTTTATAATTTATGTTACATAATGATAGACCTGTATTTTACAGTGAATCTACTAAAAGATGGAAGAGATTTCTGTTTGTAATACGAATTATTTTCGGATTGTTCATACTTGCATTAGGCGCAATCGGATTTGAAATCTTCAGTGATTCTCCCGATTTACTCCCAAAACTTCACGATAAGAACCAGGAACTAAAAAAAGTTCTGAATCCTGAAAAAGTAAGCGTCATCAAAACAAAAGCAAACACAGACTATAAAAATTTAAGGCCTCGACTGAGTAATATTCCGGATTTTAACTATTTCAAAAAATACCGTTTTTCAACAAATTATGTTAAACCGAAACTGACAAATATCCGTGCCGGATTTTATGTTAATTGGGACTTACAGTCATATTATTCTTTGAAAGATAATATTTCAAAAATGAATATGGTTTTTTGTGAATGGCTTTTTGTTCCTGATAATGGCAATACAGTATTTACGGATATAGATTACAGGGCGCTGTCATTATTGAAAAAAAATAAAGCAGCAATAATACCAATGGTATCAAATTTTTTTAAGGGTAAATGGAATGGAGATAATGTTCACCGAATTATCGGTTCAAAAGAGAACAGGACAAAATTTATCGAAAGCATATTGACTATTCTAAAAAATTATGGTTTCAATGGCGTGAACATTGATTTTGAGGATTTGAATGAAAAGAATAATGAAAATCTCACTGATTTTATAATCGAATTATCAAAAGTTCTTCATTCAAATGAATTGATTGTAACCCAGGATATATCGCCGTTCAATTCCGATTATAATATATCGGAGTTGAAAGATTACCTGGATTATATAATTATAATGGCTTATGATAATCATTATGCCGAAAGTGAACCCGGACCTGTAGCTCCCGTAAAATGGGTGGAATCAGCAATTACATCCATTATGAAAAAGTTTCCCGAAGAAAAAATAATTCTTGGAATTGCAGCTTATGGTTATGACTGGAAGCAGGGATACGAGGGAGTAGAAGTTTCCTACCAGGAAGCTATGGTTACAGCTAAAGAATCAGATGGAAAAATTGATTTTAATAATGACAATTATAATTTGAGTTATACATATTATGACGATAATGACAATCCACATGAAGTATGGTTTACAGACGCCGGAACATGCTTCAATTTGATGAGAACTTCGGCAGATTTCAGAACAGCCGGTGTGGCGGTGTGGAGACTGGGTTCCGAGGATTCAAGAATATGGAAATTTTTTACACGAGAGTTTTCCAACGAATCCTTCATTACACAGCCATTTAATCCAAAAAAATTATATGTGTCGCCTCCAACAAAAGACCTTGATTACCAGGGGGAGGGTGAAATAATTAATATTATTTCCACTCCTGATTCAGGGTTGATTCATATCGAGTACGATTATCAGGATAATCTTGTTTCGGAGGAAAAGTATATTAAATTTCCAGAAACTTATGTCATCAAAAAATTAGGAAAGGCACCAGGCAAAATTGTACTAACATTTGACGACGGACCAAGTGATAAATACACACTTCAGATATTGGATATTCTTAAAAGAGAGAATGTCCCGGCAACATTTTTCATAGTTGGTTTGAATGCAGAAAATAATTTGACTGTGCTGAGAAAAATAAATGATTTGG
>JACRLY010000121.1:0-25477 GCA_016219595.1 Ignavibacteriota bacterium
AAATTAATGAATGATAATTCAACATCATTAAAAAAATTATATTTTGAGCACAAAGAAATTGAATCTTCCATTGCATCTGAATTGTATGTTAGAAAATATAATCCAGCAGGTTATTTGTATATGGATACATTAACAACATTTTATGAAAATACTTATTATGGCTTAAAAGGCAGAATAATAGAACCAAATGGATGGTTATATTCAAGTACCTACGACTTAAATGGTCGAGCAAAAAAATATGGCATCCCTTTGATTACCCACCTGAAGATAATTGCACTGAAAATGATCCATTCGACCCAGGCGGAAGACAAATTAGAATCTATAATATTGAATCAACAGACAATATAACAACGGATTCAATTTTTAAATATGATACTTCTACTGTGAGATGGGAGACAAGTACAGTTCCGTATCAAAGAGTAATTGGAGAGGAATATTCATTAATATCTCCATATTATAATAGTTATGGTTCTTTATCAACTCGCGTTGTTGGCAAATCTGACATACCTGTATCAAGGGGTTCAAGAAGTGATACAATAATAATTCCTGATACAAGTATCGTTTTTCATAAAGATTACATAACTACTTTTAAGTATATAAAAGATTCAGATGATGCATTACATAATTGTGATAATCTGGACAGTGCCTATTTGAGAGTTCAATATATACCCCAAGAGACTGATCAATATTTAATTTTAAAGGTCGTTACGAATAAATTTGATATGGAAAAAAGATATATTTTAGATGCACCTTTGATTAAATTACTTAATAATGTGCCTTCTAATCCTCCACCTGAAGGTAATAGGTTGCCGGAATTAAAAATTAATTTAATCCCTATAATTGATAGTATTAATACGATGAATAACGGAGATACTCTTGTTTTTAAATTTGAGTCGGTGACTATTGGAGGTGCTATAAATATAGTTGATGGTGCAGAAGATTTAGGGCCAACAATAATAGTTGTTTGTGATGATTGTACACACAATGATTATACTTTTGCATATCTTTATAATGATTCATCAAGAACAACAAATTATTTTGCAAAAATTGATGATGGGCTTCACACTACTTCTAAAGGCTGGGTAAAAACTTATGATATTCTTGATGGACGATATACGGAATCAATAGGATTTTTCGGAGCCGACAATAGGTTTTTAAAACTGGATACTAAAATTGGAACGCCCCCTTCTCCATCAAGAATTGACTCTATTATAATGAAACTATCCGGTGCTGGTAAAACGATACAGATGAAAGACCAAGATGGATATATTTCAAAAATTATTTGGAGAGATTGTATTCCTAATACCTTTACTTCACCTGATAATACTAATATTTTAGTAAATAAGAAAGTATTGAGCCCAAACACCTATACAAATTTACTTAATGTATCTGCTGATGAGTATTTTGGTGTTTGCTATGAATCAACTACAACTGATGAAGCAGGTATAAAAAATTCTTCCTATTATGATGCTTTCGGAAATTTAAGAAGAACGATCTATGATGTGGATGATAAGAAGGTGACTACCAGTTTTACTTATGATAAATCAGGTAATCTTAAATTTGTAATTCACCCTAATAATGATACAACAAAATATTGGTATGATAATTTTGGAAGATTAAAATATAAATTCAATAAAGATGTTGATTATAGTTCAAATTCTTATAATAAAATTGGACAAATTAGATTTAGCCAAACTAAAGAACAAGTTGACAGTTGTAAACTTGCTTATTATGAATACGATGACCTCGGAAGAATTACTATAGTCGGTGAAGCGAAAGTAGATACAATTGGACTATTTTTACATGAACCTCAAATTATTAATGATACATTATGTTTATTTAATAGATTGACAGATTTATTAGATCCTGATATTTTACATTATTCTTATTTTAATGATCCAAATTTTGGTGATGAAGGTTTGTTAACTGCTAATATGACTTTATACTCGAATTATACAAGACAAGTACCCACATTTTGGAATTCTTATAATATAAAAGTATGTATACCTTACTATACTGAAATACCTTATGATACTTGTCCGGTTCCGCCTTTTATTGTTCACCCAACTCAAAACTATGAGCCACTGGATACAATCGCATCTATAATCGATTTTGAAAATATAGCCAATTTCCCTGATTTTGTAAGAACGGCAATAAGCTATGACAAACTTCCGGCAAATTCAGGTTCAATCTGGAGTAATATTCCACCTGATTCGAATTGGCAAAATATGTCACCGTTTGATACTTTAAGAAATCTAAAGGGTAGGCAGGTTGCTACTGCATATCGTAACCATAGCGGTGAACCATTTCACTTTGTTGTATTCAGTTACGACCCACGCGGTAGAATTGAAGCAGTATTGAGATATACTGAGAATTTAGGTTATGATGCAGTATATTATACTTATAATTCTATGAATCAAATATTATCGGTTATGGTATCCGACCCAATAAGAACATATAAGACTTGGTATGGCTATGATGATAATGGAAGACTTGATAGTGTTTGGACAAAATTATGTAATGTAGGTTCGGGATTAGGAATAAATATTAAACCTAAATTTCCGGATACTACACTATTTCAAATTATAAGGCCGGATACCGCAGATATTGTTTATAAATACAATTATCGTGGAATGGTTGAACAAATTGAATATTTACCTGTAAATGTTGTTCAACATTTGAATTACAGTTCACGTGGATGGCTTGATTCGATGATAGCATTAAGAAATTATGATACGCTTTTTAATCAAGTGTTAGAACACAACAATACTGGAAATATAACAAAACAAAAATCAAAACAATACAATCAAAATGAAATCATTCAAGAATATAATTATGACAAGTTAGAACGGCTCCAGAATTGGACTCATGGGGGTATTACTGATAATTTTAGTTATGACGTTATGGGAAACAGGTTGGGACATAGAAAAACCGATTCGGTTCAATTTAGTTATTCAGCAAGTTTACCTAATAGATTGTTGACTACACTTAATCAAACTTCTAATAAGTTAACTACATATAATTATAATTCAATTGGTGGTGTAAAAATGATTGATTCGTGGAACGGTGTAGATTCTACAAAAGAAGCAATATATTATACGATGGAAGGATTACCCAATAAATATTTAAAATGGGAATACGGTACTCAATTTCAATCAGTAGGTGAACATGAAGAATGTGCCGGAAGCCCGACTTACGACCCTGCCAAATGGGATTGGCGATACAGATATAGCATATTAGGTGGTAGAGAGCAGAAACGTCTTTATTATTCACCACATGGTGATAGTTGTTTCGGTTACAATCATCCATGGGCTTATTATTTAAGAGGTGCTGGTGGTGAACAACTTGCTGTTTATTACGGTAGGCAAACTGCTGCCGATACATGTAATGGAACAGGAAGAAGAGTATATATATATCCAAATTCTTATATTACCAATGGGGGAGAACTGGTCACAATTCCTGAATCAATAATTCAAAATCCTTATGGATACAGAAAAGAATTCTCGATAAGTGACCATCTTGGCTCAGTGAGGACTATCGTTACAGTCAGCAATGGTAATGTATCAGTTAAAGGATACGAGTACCAACCTTATGGCGAAATTCTTAGCGGTACACCTGGTGACGATGCGCGTATAGGTTTTACAGCACAGGAACGGGATAGAGAGTCATCATTCTTCCTAATGGGAGCAAGGCATTACGACCCTGAAATAGGCAGATTCTTGAGTACTGACCCACTGATGGAGTTTTTCTCTGACCAATCACCCTACTCATATGCCTATAATAGTCCACTGATATGGAATGACCCGACAGGATTATTTAGTGAAATTGCTGAATTAGATGACTATTATGTCGAAATAATGGAATGGACTATGGTTTGGGGTGAAACTGGAAATGATAATCCTTTAGCTCCTGGTTGGGGATGGATTATGCAACCTATAAAAAGAAAAGTAAAAATTGGTGGAAGTGGAGGAACAAGAGGTGGATCACCCCAAGGACGAAGAGGAGCGGGAAGTTACGCTGGTACAGCTTCTTATAGTACAAATAAATTACCAAAAGGGGGGAATTATACTAACAATAACAGGAAAAAGCAATTGTTATGGGATGACGATCTTGTTCAAGGTTCTACATTATCGCAACACAATCCATCATTCTTTGAAAATGTAAGAAATTATGGTGTAAATTCTTCATGGTGGAATCCTATAGGTTTAGGTATTAATACACTGGATGACATAAATGTTACTGTTACGAATCTTACGAACAGAATAACAATGTCCGACAAACCAGCATTACATATGGATGGCACTTTTGCTACAAATCAGGAAATCCGTGAAAGTTCAGTAAATACGATGGTATTTTTTGCTACTTTAGCAGGACCGAAATTATTTGGAAATTTACAGGGTAGTTTAGCTCAAAAAATTTATTCAATTTATCAAGGCATTGATAGAGAGGGTATTGTTAGATATATTGGTCTTACCGGGAGAGATCCTACAATTAGGTTTATGGAACAATTAGGTTCAAAAACAGAAAAAGCTTTATTAGATTATAGTGTTATTCTAACTAAACCTACTTATACCGAAGGTAGAATTTGGGAACAAATATTTATAAATAAATATGGTCTTCAAAAGAATGGAGGACCTCTATTAAATAAATATAATTCAATAAGTCCGAAGTATTGGTATCAATTTGGAATCAAATAAATATGTCAAAAATCATAACAAAAATCGGTGATATTTATTCAGTTAATATTGATGATAAATATAAAAAATATATTCAATATGTAGCAAATGATTTATTACAACTTAATAGCGATGTTATCAGAGCATTTAATAGGAGTTATGAAATTAATGAAGATCCTGATTTAACTCTTATAGTAAAAGATGAAGTAGATTTTTATGCACATTGTATATTAGATATTGGACTAAATCTTGGATATTGGAATAAAATCGGAAATATTTCTGATGTCGGTGATTTTAATCGGATTATTTTTAGAGATACAGTTGATTACGGACATAAATTTGGAGAGGAACCAAAAAAATTATCTTTTAATTGGCATGTTTGGAAAATCAAAGATAAGAGTTTCTTAAAAGTTGGAAGATTAGAAGAGAAATATAAAAATTCATTTATAGGACTTGTAATAAATCCATTAGGTATTATTGAGATGTTAAAGGGTCATAAATACCCGATTAATTATCCTGATTTTGAATAAATAAAATGAAAAGATTACGAACACAAATCGGGGATATTTTTTCTGTCAAGATTGACGAGCACCATAAAAAGTATTTTCAGTATATAATAAATGATCTTACACAGCTCAATAGTGATGTAATAAGAGCATTTAAATGTGCTTATAATATCAATGATAAACCTGAGCTATGGGATTTGATAAAGAATGAAGTTGATTTTTACGCTCATTGTGTTACAGATATTGGGATAAAATATGGTTATTGGGAAAAAGTTGGTAACAAAGCTGAGGTGGGAAAAATAAACCACATACTTTTCAGAAGTAGTAGGGATTCAGGGAATCCTGCAATAAAAGTATCGCATAATTGGTGGGTATGGAAAATAAATGAAGAACAAAAATATTTGGGGAAATTACGGGATAAATATATAAGTGCCGAAATTGGAATAGTTGTTACACCTGAAGATATTGTGACAAGATTGAGAACAGGAAAGTATGACTTCGTTTATCCGGATTTTGAATAAAGTAGTAAAACCATGAAAAAAATAAAAAATTTAGAAACAGCATTAGCATTGTTTGAAGAATCTGCAATCAAACACGCAGAAGCAACTGAGAAAGGTGATTATAAAACTGCAAATAAAAGTTATGCAGTTATAGTAAAAATTATAGCATTTCTTAAAGAGAGAAATGAATTGCAGAGTTTATCGCAATTTTTAAATCATTCATCTGAAGGAGTGAAAGGTTGGGCAGCTGCTTATCTATTGCCAGTTTTAGAAAGTGAAGCAATTCGAGCATTGGAAGAAATTGCAAAAGGAAGTGGATTACGTTCTCTTGCAGCAGAGGCAACACTAAGTGAATGGCGAAAAGGAAACTTAAAATTATAATAATGCTATGAAAGAAATTTATGAATTCAGAATTAATTTTGATTATGCGCATCTACTTTTTAAATCCGAGGAAGGAAAAGATCTTGGGTATTCAGTGAAAGAAATCTATATAATGAAGGATGATACTAGATTTTATCAAATACCGATTTTGGATGAAAAAATTCGTAATAAATTTAAAACATTTTTCTTTTCTTGGTGGCATATAAATAGAAAATACACGAGAAAGGAAATCGAATCAGCGAAACTATTTCATATTTTGTTCAAATCAACATTTGAACCGCCGGGCGAGGATTGCGGAACAATTTATGATGAAGAAGTTGCATGTAAGATTTGTGGTGCAAATGCTAAACAAATTGGTCCATTAAAACTTAAATTAAGTTCTGTTCCTAAAAAGGATATTTCAAGGTCTATAGCGGGTGAAATAGTAGTTTCAGAAAAATTTGTTGAAGTTTTTACTCAAAATGATTTGAAAGGGGCTGATTTCGAGGAGTTAAATTCAAGTAAAGTTGCAAACAATTTTTATCAGATAAAGGTAATTTCTCCAAGATTAAATTTGACATCTAATACTTTAGCCGGAGTGAATCCTTTCGATTTTTCAGAGGTCGGTGAACCAGAAGAATTTACTATTCCAGGAGGATACAATTTTAAAATTGAAAAAGAAATATATAAGTGCCCAAACGGAGATAATATTGGTTTAAACTTAATTTCTGAACCTTATGTTTTAAATGAACCTTCAATAACTCAATCTGATATTTTTATTTCAAATCAAACAGTAGGAGTTAAACAAGGGTATTTAAGGCCTGAACCATTGTATTTATGCTCGCCACGTTTTAGAAAATTAATTGAAGAAAATAAACTAACAGGATTCAAATTTGATGTAGCACATATTGAATAAAACAAATATTTGAAAGGCTTGCATTATTATTAATTTATTAGAGATAGGATTGAAAAACAATAATGATTAAATTTTTGGAAAAGATTCGTTCTTTGAAATTGATTTAATTTGTTGCAAGGCAATATGCCACTGTTGTTGGTAAGTATTTTAAAAGTTTTGATAAAGTTCTATTTTCACTTATCTATTTAAATAATGAAAGCTATACTGTTATTATATTAACAGTTCACTCACCATTTTGGAGAAATTAAAGTAAACGACAGAATTGTTGATGTTTGTGGGAAAAATAAAAAGATGGAAATTCTTATTACAGTGGGATAATGATGGATTTGCTCTGAGATGTCAATATCCTTAATTTCCCAATAACTAAAAGTAAATTGATAACCAACTTGATATGAATATCGTGCTTAGTTTAGGTGACAAAAAAAACGACAATTACCAGGTGAAAAAGTTACATAAAAAGGGTACCAAAAAGAAAAGTGAGATGATGCATAGGTATTTTAGCAAAATAGCCTCATAAAATAATAAATATTTAATCGGATATAATTTTTATTCTTGAAAGCTAATTCGAAACATAATAAAATTCTTTTGTATTTTAATTCCTCCCTGCCCTTAGTGATACATTAACCCAACTCTTCAGAGTGGGGCAGAATCCCAAATCCGGACCAGTCGCTGCATCCTAACCACCTCACACTTAAGTGTGAGGTTAGTGTAAAAGAATACCTAATCGTGGCTGTGGTTCTGCGTCCTTGCATACATTAACCCCATACTTTAGCATAGGGAATTTAGCTAATGAATAACTTGAACAGACCTCGTCTGCGTATACCCATCGGCTTCGGCACGATAATAATAAATACCATCAGGTAAATTGTCAACGTTAAAAGTCAAAGCATAATTTCCTTGTTCGACCGTATTTTCAAACAAAGTACTTATCAATTTCCCGTTTATGTCATACAGTTTGACACTAAAATGACAGGATTTCGGAATTGAATAATTGAATGAAGTAAATTTATCACATGGATTTGGATAATTCTGCTCCGTGTAAAACAAATCTGGATTATTTGATTCTTCAGCAGAAT
Source organism: Ignavibacteriota bacterium (assembly GCA_016219595.1). Classification (GTDB taxonomy): domain Bacteria; phylum Bacteroidota; class Ignavibacteria; order Kapaibacteriales; family UBA2268; genus XYC2-FULL-35-21. Next base: position 8,035 of record JACRLY010000121.1, read on the forward strand.
TTGGTATTGTTGTCGTATATACACCATTTGCATGAGTAGCCACCGCAACAAATCCATCAGATTGCCTTGCTTTTATCATTTGAATCATAACATTGCCGATAGAATTAGGACCTTCCTGTGTCCAAACGGTTTGTCCCCCATCCAGCTGAGTAGTTGAAAATAATCCAACGCTTGTGCCTACAAAGTAAATAGTCTGATTGCCCCTATGCAAAAAAGCTGCTGTACGGCATGAAGGTCCTGCACCCGTCCCATCAGGATTCTGTTCGAGATTACCGCTTATATTTGACCAGCTATTCCCTCCATCACTTGAGTAAAATAAGCTCTGCACCTCGTAATTCGAAAACACAACTATAACATTATTTGCATTATCAGGGTCAACTGCAATGTAATCTATATAACCACCCTGCGGAAAAATCTGGCTGGTTATATTGACAGGAGTCGGATTCCCGATTGCATTATCAATCCTGTTGAGATAGCCTTCTTTCGTACCGATATAAAGAATATTAGAAGGATTTTTTGATACAGCTATAGCAGACAGGTAGGAATCAGTCGATGAGCTGACAATATTTTCCCACAATGTTGAAGCATTATCACCTGTAATATCATTATTCCGCCATACATTATGGTATGAGATGAAATACATAATTGAATTATTATTCGGGTCTAATACAAATCTCGACACAAAATCATTCGTATCCAATGCACTGACTATTGAATTGCTGACCATTCTGTATGTTTCAAAATTATTATCAACATAATCTTTGAACATTGTTCCGTTTTGACATGATACATAGTAATGATTATTATTGTCGGGAATTGCACAGTAAGAGCCGTCACCGCCGGTCAGCCATTTCCACGGGTCGCCAGGATTTCTCGAGCCATAAGTTCCGTTATCCTGCATTCCACCTATCACAGTGTTGTCTCCGGCAACCGATTCATTTATTGCTATGCAGTAGAAATTTGTCGTTAGGTATCCATTGTCAAGATTTTCCCATTGAACACTTGGAGCCATGCAATTTGAAGTTTTCTGAACTCCGTGGTCGCTTCCTGTAAACATAATACTTGGATTCGACGGATTGAATGCGATAGTATGGAAATCCCATCCGCTGTTTGGGTAATTCATAATTTTCCATTGCAGATAATCTCCATTTTCGAAAGAATTTGGGTCATACTGTGGATTATAGCCTCCTATCCAATCTGTCGGATTCATAATATTGCTTGAATTAATCCTGTAAATATTTGTACCTGCAAAAAACACAGTGTTCGCATCATCCGGTTTTACCTTAATAGCCATATCGTAACATGTTTGGGAATTGTAATGTCCAAATACATCTGCTTGAGTCGGAATCATTGGGCTTAAATCTTCCCATTGATAATTTAATGAGTTGTGGTCAATTATAAGACCGGCAAGGACATACCATTCGGGATTTAGTGGGTCGGGATTTTTTACTCCTGAGCCATAATTAACTGAAAGAAAATACACCCATTCTTCTTTTGACGGAGCTATTGCAATAACTGTCCGTCCAAGAATGTTTGATGGGTCGACAGGGAAACCCGAACCGATGCCGGAAAGCTGATACCATTTATCCTGAGCTGCATTATAATAGAATATTCCATAGTAATTTGCAAATGCAAATGGATTATTAATATCAGAGACTGTGCTTAATGCTGCATAGACATTGCCTTTCGAATCAATTGCGACATCGGTAAAATACGAATTATTTGTTTCGAATTCGGGTGTAGCCCAATACCAGCTGTTGCCAAAGTCAGTTGACAGGACAACACCTCCTTTGACAGCTGCATAAACGATTCCGTTCTTGTTAACCTGAATGTTCCAAACCAAATCGAATAGGTCTTCAGTTTGAGGAGTACCCGAAACAGTAATCGTTAGTGGAAACCAACTTGCACCGTTATCAGTTGATTTATAAATACCGTCACCCCTGTATGCACCTGCACCACCGCCGGCGACCATATTATTGCCTATGCCTTCTCCGGTTCCGAAATACCAAATATTCGTATTCCCCGGTCTTGGGTCTTGTGCAATGCAACTTACATTTGGCTGTTGGTCCGGTCGGGTAGTGCGAACCCAGGATTGACCTCCATCGATTGAACGCCACATCCCTCCGGCTACCGAACCGGCAAGAATAATATTCGGATTTGATTTGTCTATGCCTAAAGCTCTTGTTCTGCCCCCTATATTCTGAGGACCGCGATTTTGCCAAATTGAGGATTGAATAAAATTGCCATTATTTTTATTATTCCCGTTTAATTTCTTAGGTAAATACTTAGCAAAATCATTTTCTGATTTTTCGATATTACCTGGAATTCTTCCTGTTTTCGGATTGATTAATTTCTGAATATCGTATTTCTCTCTTAAAGATGGATTATCTTTAATTTTTTTTGATAATAAATTGATATTATCTTCAGCTTCTGAAATATTTAAAGAAATAATCAGCAGCACAATAATCATAGCTTTTAAATTATTATATTTAGTAATTGTTTTCATACTTAACCCCATATAAATTATTTTTAAGGATGGATTAACAAAGAAATTTAAGCATAATTATCGGAAAATAAAAGTGTTATAATAAAATGCAGGTTAATCTTTTAATGAAATCAACTCAGATACATATTTGACTAATGATATCATCTTAGAATAATTCATTCTTTTCGGTCCAATTAATCCGATGGCTCCTGAGGCGGAACCTATCTTGTAATTAGTAACAATCATACTGTAATCTTTCAGAGGTTCTGTGTGAATCTCATTACCGATTAATACTTTTATACCGTTCGTATCTTCGTATTTGTCCAGGAGGTGAACGATAATCTCTTCGTTTTCTACCAGTTCGATTACACCGCGAACCTTGTCCAGGTCTTCGAACTCAGGATTCTTGAGTAGATTTTGTGTGCCGGCTATATGTATTCTTTCGGTAGTAGACTGGCTTTCGAATATTTTATCGATTGAACCGATGAACAATCTTATTAATGGTGTGTCTATATGACCGATATCACTCACCATTTCAAAAAAATTATCTCGTATGTATTTAAGAGTTCTACCGCTTATTCTTTCATTAATATAAACAGTAATTTCATCCAGATGCTTCAGTTCAATATGAAGTTCTGACTCAAGTGTAACAGTTCGTACAATGTTTGAATCAAGAGCAAGTACTACGAGAATTTTATTGGTTGAAAGTGCAATAAGTTCGATTTTCAATACAATAAGTTCTGTCAGGTGAGGGATTTCAACAATTCCGAGATAACGGGAAATCATACCAAGTAATTTTGATGCGTCCTTCAGTACGGTATCGCTGGAGCCTGCTGAAAGATTTTTTTTCAAAGTAAGGATATCCCTGCCCGAAAGCTTTTCAATATTCATCAGTGAATCAACATAAAACCTGTAACCTTTATCTGTCGGTATTCTGCCCGCCGAAGTATGTGGATGACTTATATAATCCATATCTTCAAGGTCAGACATTACATTGCGAATAGTAGCAGGGCTAAGCTTCATTTCTTTTTCAAGATACTTTGCCAGATGGCGGGAACCAATAGGAGAGGCTTTTAATATATAAAGATGGATGATAGAACGCAGAATATCCTTCTCACGGGAAGTGAGTTCACGTTCAAACGAATCATCCGATATTATTACTTTAGAAGCCATATTTCAATACTTGAACTTCTCTTTTAATTTTTTAAATACGACATCAGGTACAAACTCACTTATATCCTGCTTGTATTTAGCCAGCTCCCTTATTATGCTTGAATTCAGATATGTATACCGTTCATGCGGCATAAGGAAAATTGTCTTGATTTCCGGAACAAGTTTGCGGTTCATTAAGGCTAATTGAAATTCATATTCAAAGTCGGACATAGCCCGGATTCCGCGAATCAGAGCAACTGCATTTTTCGAGCGGGCAAAATCCACAATTAATCCTTTATGCATATCCACTTCGACATTAGCCAGGTGTTTTAGTGATTGAACTGCCATAAAATGTCTTTCCTCATCGCTGAATAATACTTCCTTTTTTGAATTGACAGCAACGACGACGATTATTTTATCGAACATCTGGGATGCACGCTCTATTACATCAACATGCCCGTTTGTTATTGGGTCAAATGTTCCCGGATAAACCGCTATTTTTTGCATAAAGTACCAAAAATATGAATAGTATTATTAATAAATACGATTTCAAATATAATGAAATGTTTAGATATAGGGAATTATTAAATTCAGAAAAGTAATTGAGAATTTACTTTAAAAATCCTTTCTAACAAAAATTCTTTTTGCAATCTGATATGGAACTATTATCCATAATAATAACATTGCAGTTGAGAACAGCATACCAATCGGACTACCGAAGAATTTTTTGAATATTGCACCTGTGTACCCCATCAATGCGGAAATGTCGAATTTGAGCATAAGAAGTACTCGGGCAAGGTCAATCGGATTGAGCATTGTCATACCAACCATAGGTTTTTCGAGAGGATATTCCGATAAAAGATAAGAGCCGAAAAGTAATGCTCCGTCGTAAACTACTGCCATAAAGAGCCAGACGAAAATTCCTATACCAAGACCCTTTACTTTGTCGTCTGAACTAAGCGAAATTAGTACTGCAAGTGATGTAAATACGAAAGTCAGAGCAATTCCGGATAAAAGTAGTATCGATAATATTGGAATTTGAGTGTTTTCTTCAACACCGTGAAAAATGAATGGAATTCCGATTCCCACGATATATGCTATAGACAAAGGCAGAGCTAATCCCGAATACAAGCCTGTAAACAGAGTTTTTCTGTTTATTGGTTGTGCCAGAAGCATCTCTGTAAATTCACGTGAGCTGTACATATATATTATTCCATAACTGATTGTTATGATTGGAATCAGAATCAATACTATGTTAATCATACTCAACAGCACTTTCGAACTGCTGCCGCTGAACTGGAACATTCCTTCAGTAATCATAAAAAGAAAAGCAAAATATATAAGAATCCACTTGCTTCGGATAACATCTCTCAATTCATATTTAATTATTTTAAGAATTGTGTTCATTGCCGTTAGACTCCATAAGTGATGCAATGGTTCTTTCGAGATTTCTTTTGCCTTTCTCTTCGATTAAAGCTTTAACAGTGCCGCTATAAATAATTTTCCCTTCCAGAATGAATACAATATTCTCTGCAAGCTCTTCTATGTCACTCAATATATGAGAAGTAATTACTATGGTTTTTCCGTTTCTTTGTTCTTTTAGAATTTTATCTTTCAATGCACTGCTCGAAATCGGATCGAGTCCAGCAGTAGGCTCGTCGAGAATCAAAATGTCTGGATTGAATAGAAATGCAAGTGCTGCATTAACTCTTTGTCTTGTTCCACCAGAAAGTGCTCCAAGTTTTTTATTTATTTCTTGCTCTAATTTGAATAATTCGAATAATTCTTTATCCACTCCATTTTTTCTCGACCTCAAATCCTTTATCATTTCTAAAAGCTCGCCGACCCGAAGATTCTCAGGGAACCGGGCAATCTGTGGCATGCTTCCAATTAAATTTTTGTAGCCAACACCTTTTTTTATATTGATTTCGTTCACAAATATTTTTCCTGAATCAGATTCCATCAAACCAAGTACGATTTTGATAAGTGTTGTCTTGCCTGAACCATTAGGTCCAATGATGGCTGTTGTTTTACCATTTTCAATTTCGAGATTGATGTCCTTCAATATGTGAAGTTTACCAAAACTTTTATTTATTCCTTCTATTTTTATCATCTTACACTTTTAATTAATGGCTGAGCATCTTCTAAATCTACAGGTGTAATTGTGGGCACAACTTTTTCTGCTACTTCAAGAATCTGTATAAATAAACTTCTTAACAACATCATAGCAGGTGAATTATTCTCGATGATGGCTGAAAATAAACCGACCGGTTTGTATGGAACATCTCCTATTCCGTCGTGGTTCAAATCGTACCCTGTATATTTACTCCAGAAGTTCTTATTGAAAATAACATGATTCTTAATACTTCCTGTAGCAACATCGAATGTATTGTCAACAAAATTGTTTTTAGTGAACTCATTATCCATCGAATTAGACTTGATTTTCACAGCCCATCCGTTATCGATAAAATTATTATCATCAATTTTTAGTCGTGCAGAGTTTTCAAGATAAATAGCGGAGGAGTTTTCATGGAATAAATTATTTTTTATTTCACTGTCTGTTATGTCTTTCAGTAGTAAACCGTAAGATGCTGGTCCCCAGTTGTTTTCAAATTTATTATTATACATGTGCACATGTTTTGTGTACATAACTGCAACACCCCCGACATTTCTTCTAAAGGTATTTCCTTTGTATACACATCTGTGTGAAAACATAAAATGAAGACCATAACGAAGATTATCTTCACTAATATTATCTTCTATCGTGGAATTTTCAGAAAACTCAAGATAAATCCCGTCCCTTTGATTGCTTATTTTGTTGTTTACAATAGTAATGTTTTTACAGTACCACAAGTGAATACCATTGCCTGATGTAGTTTCGGACTTGCTCTTTCTCCCGGAAATAATATTGTTTTCAATCATGCAATCAGAGCCATAAGCTATATAGATAGCAAAATAATTATATAATATTTTATTCCCTCTAATGACACAATTATTAGCACTATCTATTTTAATACCTGCATATTCAGTAACAAAACTCATCCCGGAATTTTTTATTATCAACCCTTCGATTCTAACTTCGTCAGCTTTAATATGGAACAAACCGGATTTGAATTCTGCGTCAACTACAGGCATTCCTTCACCTGTAATTTGAACTCTTTTGTTTATTTCAATATCATATTCTTTGTAATATCCTTTTTTTATTAATAATCTATCGCCGTCCTGGCACATTCTCAATGCTTGTTTTATGCTAGTGATTTTTCCTGATTTGTCTATAATAATTTCCTTCGCCTCAAGTTTTGCCTGACGAAATGTAATTATAAAAAGGAACAAAAAATATATTTTTATAAATGTTTTCATTTTATTTTCATTTTGGGTCTTTTGAACATAGTCGAAGCTTTTGAAAATCGAATTAGATTCCTCACTTCGTTCAGAAGAGAAATCAAATATATCTATTTTTCTAACCAATTTTTTTTTACCAATGATTTTACTTCTTCCCATTTCATAATATTTCCGCCGTATTGATTCATGCTCCTTTTCGCATCATTAATATTTGAATACCCTGAAAGAAATTCTCCCATTGGACTTCTTAAGTTATCACTATGCAGATAAAAAGATTCATCAGCATTTATGAAATTGCCGGGATGATAGTAATCTGTAACCCAGCAAGACAGAACATCTCCAATGTTTATACCACCACTTTCTAAAAATGCAGCGAGACACTCAATAGAATCGAATTTGTTAATCTTTCCTTTTTTTGTGATTAATTCTGTTCCAAATTGCTTTTCGACGATTGACATTTTGCAATATGAACAATTATCTTTTCCGTATTCAATCGGTTCAGGTGAGCGGCTGCAACCAATATTAATAATTGAAATAAGAAATAAGATAATAAATGTAATTCTGAAAGAAGTAAAAGAAATATTCATCAGTTTTTTTTGATTTATTAATGCAGATTTTATTTTTACATTATTTTTCATTTAATAAATTCTCCTTTTTTCGATTGATTAAAGTCATGATTATAACATAGAGGCCGATTGCAAATACACCGAATATTATCCAACCGGCAATGTCAGGCATCGAGGTAGCAAAAAAATTCATTATTTGCTTTGAACCGATTAATGGCGGCTGATAGGACATCCCGGGGATTTTTAGTGCTGCGTCTGGATTAAGGTGATGACCATAATCATACTCCCATTGCCAAAAATCATAGAGTCCGACAGCACCAACTATGAAATATACAGTCATCCAGATGTAAAGCATGAATTTTTTTCCTGAAATACCTGCTATTAATCCAAGTAGAATTAAAGCTCCTATAATAAACGGCATATATCTTAACTCTGAAATTGAATCGGGAATAATTTTATTCATTCCGATATAATGGTTAAGTTCGTTTATGTTTTTCAAATCGTGTTCTTTTTCTCCCCTAATATCATTAATGAAAATCTGCATTCCCATTCCTTCGGGATACTGGGGAGCATCGAGTGATATATACCAAATAGGCAGAAAAAAAGATGTTGTCAATAGTAATGATGAAATGACAATCAATATTTTATATTTAGTTTTCATTTTTTATTACCTTTTAATTTGATTACCACCACTTAATTCCCATCCTTATTTAAGGAGTGGGTTCGGAGGGGGTTTTTATTTTTGAACATACCTTCAAGTTTGACCCTTCATTATTTTAATATAGGGGTTGAAAATCTTCAACCCCTAAATAATACAATTTAAATTTCAATTATCCATTTTCATTTATCAATTATTTAGAACTATTGTAACTAATCGGTATATTGGTATTCGATACCCTAATATAACCCGACATTTCCTGATGTAAAGCGGAACAGAAATCGGTGCAATAAAATGGATAAACTCCGACTTCTTTTGGTCTCCATACTAAGGTTCTCGTCTGTCCGGGCATTACTAATAATTCGGAATATTCAGCACCGAGAATCGCAAAACCATGCGGAACGTCCCAGTCCTGCTCAAGATTTGTCGTATGAATATAAACATTATCTCCGACTTTTACACCTTCAATATTATCAGGCATAAAATGGCTTCTTGTCATTGTCATATAAATATGGACATTGCTGCCTTCGCGTACAACTTTTGCTTCTTTCTCACCTTTTGCCGCATAAGGATGTTTGTTCTGTTCAATCGGGAAAATCCTCTGGTTGTTTTTAACTAAAATTTCAGCGGGAATTGCTTGTGCATAATGCGGTTCACCAATTGTCGGAAAATCGAGTAATAATTTCATTTTATCGCCGCTGATATCAATCAATTGTGCTGATTGGCACATTTCAGGTCCTGTCGGAAGATACCTGTCCTTTGTGATTTTATTTAATGCAACGAGATATTTTCCGAATGGCTTTGCACAATCTCCGCCGGGAACCATTAAATGTCCGATTGAATAATAAGACGGAATCCTATCAACTACCTGCCATGTTCCAACTTTCCATTTAACAACTTCCGATGTAATAAAGGCCGATGTATACGCATAACCCTTGCCGTCAAATTCAGTATGCAGTGGTCCTAATCCGCAATCCTTAACCTCGCCAGCAATCACGGCATCATACTTTAAAATCGGGATGCCGTCAATTTCACCGTCGAATTTCTTTTCTTCGATTGCTTTCTTCATTTTTGTGAATGAGTGAACGGGTATCATAGCCGCTAGCTTGCCGCCGCAGGCAATGTACTCACCTGTCGGGTCAACGTCAACTCCATGTGGTGATTTCGGTGTCGGAAGATAATAAATCAAACCCGGGACTTCTTTCGGGTCAAGCACTTTAACGCTGGTTAACTTTTCAGTAGTGGCAGAGTGTGTTTCGTCATTGTAAGTATTATGAAAATAATTGCAATTCATTATCTTGAATTTACCTGCGGCAACTGCTTCTTCAGCCTTCTTCCAATTGACTGCTGCTATAAAATCCTTGTCATTTTTTGAAGCATTTACTTCAAGTAATGTCGAAGCCTGCTCAGAATTATAGCAGGTAAAAAATGACCACCCGAATGAAGGTCCTTTGCCCGAATGAGCCAAATCATAATCAAAACCCGGCATCAGGATTTGAAATGCCAATGACATTTTACCAGACACCTGGTCAACCTTTATATAAGATATAGCTCCTTTGAAATATTTTTTATAATCTGCAATTGAAACGTCACTTTGAGGATAAGGTACGCTGAATCTTGTTGCAGAAACAACATATTCAGTATTTGGTGTAACGAATGCCGAAGCGTGGTTACCACCGGTATTCGGTATTTCGATTATCTCATTTGTTTCAAATGTTTTCAGATTGATCCTGGCAATTCTCGGTGTATTATTACCATTTATAAAAATCCATCTTCCGTCAGGCACCCCGTTGGTTTGCGAAAGGTCGGGATGGTGGGCATCGTCCCAGGGAATAAATCCGTGGCTTGTCATAAGCATTGGCTTTGTTTCTTCAGTATACCCGTAACCGTTCTCAGGATTTTGGGAATACACTGGAATAACCTTAAATAATCTACCTGAAGGCAATCCGTAAACTGATATTTGCCCGCTGAATCCACCTGACATGAAAGCATAAAACTCATCATAAGTTCCCGGGGCAACATATACTTTTTCGGCAGCATCGCTTTCGACCATGCCTTTGTTCCTACCCGATTTACTGCAGGCACCAAATATCACAATTATAGCGATGATACTCATTGCTGCTAACCAAAATTTTTTAATTCGGAAATTTTTCATAAAAAAACCTCATTACATATAATAAAATAAAAATAACAAACGATAAAATTATTTATCCTCGCATGTTCTGAAATACTCCAGTATTGCTCTTGCATCATCTTTAGTGACATTCTGGAAAGTCATAGGTACATTGTATTCAGCCAAAAGCTTTTTTGTTTCAGGATGTTTCTGAATCATTTCTGCAGGATTTAATATCATATTCATTATAAATTCAGGTGATCTTCTTTTTGTAACACCACCCAATTTTGGAGCGACATATCTCTGGTCAATTTTGTGACATGCAGTGCATTTGATTTCAAATGTTTGTTTGCCTTTGTCAGCTAAAGCCTGGTCGATTGGACCTAAATCAACTTTCTTTATAGGACCATAACCATATTTCAGGTGGTCAAATTCATCTTCTTTAGAACCGCCTCCGCAGGCTATCAGGAAAAACATCATTCCAAGTGCAAATAATATTAATTTTTTCATATATACTCCGTTTTTTATAATTCAACAATCATTTTAGTCTTGTAAATTTTTTATTTTCAATCAAAAATGTAAGTGATGTATCTTTAAGCATATTACCAAGGTTAGTTCTGAAATCTTTCCAGCTCTCATGGAATGGGCAGGGAGCCTCTTCACCGCAACCTTCAAGATTCAAAAAGCATTTTTTAAAAATAGTTTCGCCATCGATTGCCTGCACAATATCATACATTGATATTTTATCAGGTGATTTCCCGAGTCTTACTCCGCCTTTTACACCTCTCAGAGAATTCATTATATTTTTTTTAGTTAATCTTTGTAAAATTTTAGTAAGAAAATCTGCAGGTATATCAAGCTCTTTTGCAATATCCGAAATAGGTATGAACGCATTATGGTTTTGCTGGGCGACAAAAATTGCTGTCCTCAAACCATATAAACAAGATTTTGATAATAAAGCCATAAAAGTTTTTTAAAAAAGAATAAAAGACTCTTTTATCCGAAATTAAGGAAAAATTCTATTTGATACAAATATTTTCCAAAATATTTTATACAATTTTTATTAATAATATTAGTACTATCTAATTAAAATATTATAATATTCTAATAATTTATTTTATTTTTGATATAATTATTTTATCTATTCTTATAAATTTTCATAGGTTTAATATCATGAGGATTTTATTCTTAGTTCTTTCATTATTCACTATTCACTGTTCACTTTTCATTGCCTCAGCCCAGTCCTGGAAGGAGTTGATAGACAGTACAAATTACTACCAGGAAAATAGGAATTTTGAAACTGCACTATCATGGGGACAAAAAGCATTATATCAAGCCAAAAAGGAATTTGGTGAAATTGATACCAATTATGCTTCGACCCTCGGTACAATCGCTGATTTATTCTATAATTCTGGTAAATTAGACTCTACTATAAAATATCAGGAAAAAAATCTTAAGTTATCCAGAATATTATTCAAGGGTGACAACCCGAATTTAGCAACAGCAATCAATGATATGGCTTTTTTCTACGAGGCAATAGGAAATTATATTTATACAGAACAATTTTATAAAGAAGCATTAGATATGTGTAGACGTTTATTCAAAGAAGACCATTCTGATTTAGCAACTTCAATCAATAATATGGCATATTTCTATGATGGCAGGGGACGCTATGATGAAGCCGAGTCGTTATACAAAGAAGCATTAGATATGTGTAGACGTTTATATAAGGGGGATCATAAGGAATTAGCAACATCGATAAATAATATGGCTTATTTCTATGATGGCATGGGTCGCTATGATGAAGCCGAGCCGTTATATAAGGAAGCATTAGATATGTGTAGACATTTATTCATTGAAGACAATAATGATTTAGCAACTTCAATCAATAATATGGCTTATTTCTATGACAGCAGGGGGCGCTATGTCGAAGCCGAGCCTTTATACAAGGAAGCATTGGATATGTGTAGACGCTTATTCAAAGAAGACCATCCTGATTTAGTAACTTCAATCAATAATATTGCTTATTTCTATGACTGTAGGGGTCGCTATGTCGAAGCCGAGCTGTTATACAAGGAAGCATTAGATATGTGTAGACGTTTATATAAGGGGGACCATCCTGATTTAGCTTTATCAATCGATAACATGGCATATTTCTACAAAGTCATTGGAAGCTATGCCGAAGCGGAACCATTGTGCAAAGAAGCATTTGAAATGTATAGACGTTTATATAAAGGGGACCATCCGGATTTAGCAATATCAATCAAAAATTTGGCAAAATTATATGAATGTATAGGTCAATATAAAGAAGCAGAACCTTTATACAAAGAAGCCTTAGAGATGAATAGGAGATTATTTAATGGAGACAATCAGAGTTTAGCTTTATCAATCATAAATATAGCAAATTTCTATTGTGGAAGAGGGCTATATGAAAAGGCTGAGCCTTTTTACAAAGAGGCACTGGAGATGCACAAAAGACTTTTTAAAAAGGGTCATTCATTTTTAGCAATAAGTCAAATTAACTTTGCATATTTTTATATTGGACAATTTAAATATTCAGAAGCAGAGCCTTTATTTATCGAAGGACTCCAAATGTATTCAAATATTCTTTTTAGCTATTTTCCGTCTCTCTCAGAAAAGGAAAAAGGTCAGTTTTGGAGTACAATGAAAGATAAATTTGAATCTTTCAATTCATTTTTAATAAATCGGGAAAAAGATAATCCTTCGATTATTCAAAATGCTTATAATAATCTTCTGATGACTAAAGGTTTGCTGATTAGTTCCACTCAAAAAGTAAAGAATAATATTTTGAATAATGGCGATAAAGATTTAATCAGGAAATTTGAAGAGTGGCAATTCGAAAGAGGTAAAATTGCCAAGTATTATACATTGACTCAAATACAGCTCAAAGAAAAAAATATTAATCTCGATTCTGCCATTGCCTCTGCCAATGATAAAGAAAAAGAATTAAGTAAATTAGCAGAAGGATTTTCAGATGCTTACCATAATAAGCAGGTAATTTGGGAAGAAGTGCAAAATTCATTGAAACAGGATGAAGCAGCAATAGAGTTTGTCAGATTCAATTATTTCGATAAAAGCAGATTTACAGATAGAGTCTATTATGCGGCTCTAATACTTAAAAAGAACTCTAATAATCCCGAACTTGTCCTTCTGAAAAACGGCAATGACCTTGAAACAAAATATATCAAAAATTACAAACGTTCTATTCTTAACAAACTCGAAGACAAAGACTCGTATGCACAATTCTGGGAACCGATAGCAAAGAAGCTGAATGGTATAAAGAGAGTATATGTTTCTCCCGATGGAGTTTATAATCAAATCAATATTACTACATTGATGAATCCGAAGACAGAACATTTTCTAACGGATGATTTGGATATTAGAGTGGTTTCGAGTACCAGGGATTTAGTGGAGGGACGAGGAAACCCCCTTAATCCCCCTGAGTCAAAGGGGGAAAACATTGTTGAGTTGTTTGGTGACCCTTTGTTTAATCTTGACAGCACTAAGCATTTGGTACTTGCTAATTCAATAGCAGAAAACAGGACAAGGGAATTTTACTATCTCAGTAATACATTGGACAGCACAACAAGAGGTGGTATTATGCCATTACCTTCAACACGAACCGAAATAGAACAAATCGCAAATGAATTTGTAAAAAAAGGTTGGAAGGTTAATACTCATCTTGGAGAAAAAGCATTGGAGGAAGTGGTAAAGAGAGTGGATAATCCCAAGGTATTGCACATAGCCACTCACGGAAAATTCCTTAAGAATTTAGATGTAAAGAATGATGAGAGAATGCTTGGAATGGAGACTAAAAGAGTGACTGAGAATCCATTGCTCCGTTCATTTTTATTATTATCGGGAGCAGAGAACACACTGAATGACCAAAAACTTGATAATCAAAACGCGGATGACGGTTTACTAACTGCTTATGAAGCAATGAATCTTAATTTGGATAACACTGATTTAGTAGTATTGAGTGCATGTGAAACAGGTTTGGGTGAAATCAAAAATGGTGAAGGAGTTTACGGACTTCAGAGGGCATTCCGCCAAGCCGGTGCCAAATCTATCATTATGTCTCTTTGGTCAGTACCTGACAAAGAGACCCAGGAGCTTATGACAAACTTCTACTCAATTTGGCTGAACGGTAAAGATAAAAGAACTGCATTTAATGAAGCAAGAAATGAGATGAGGGATAAATACCATTTCCCATACTATTGGGGCGGATTCGTTATAATTGGAGAGTAAAAATAATTACTAATTACAAATATTGTACTATCTATTAAAATCCATAATATTTAGCTTTGACTAAAATAATTGATTCCTTCATTTCGTAATAAGAATAATAAATGTAACGAGAAATTATGGAAAAACTATTTCAGTCGAATAAGGATGAGACAATAAGGCTTTTTAAAAGTGATTTTATTGAGATATTCTCGAGGATTCACTGGTCTGTGCCTTTGTTCCTATATGTTCCTATTGTGTGCTTCTTTTTATTTAAAACAATTTTTATAAATCAGTTATCCCTTTTTAATCTAAGTTCACTTTTTGTATTAGGCATGATTTTCTGGTCAATTCTCGAATACTTTCTTCATAGGTTTGTTTTTCATTATGAACCGAAGAGCGAAACAGGAAAAAAACTTAGTTTTATTATGCACGGCATTCACCATGCTTACCCGAATGATTCCAAAAGACTGGTAATGCCACCTTCTATCAGCGTACCATTAGGAATCTTTTTCTATTTCCTAACTGTTTACATATTTGGGAGTCAACATCAATCTCCTTTTTATGCAGGTCTGGTTTCGGGATACCTATGCTATGATATGATGCACTATGCGGTGCATCATTCTGCAATCAGGAACAAATTCTTCCTGAAAATCAAATCCAACCACATGAAGCATCATTACCAGGTACCCGGAAAAGGCTATGGAGTCAGCCAGCCGCTATGGGATTATGTTTTCAGGACGAAAGTTTGAAATTTCAATTTATTCCCAAATTATTGGTAATTCACAATTATCAATTTTACTTATCAATTCGAGAAAAGAATTATGTATTGCAGGTAATTCATTAATGATTATATCCCAAACAATCTCAACATTGATACCAAAATATTCATGAATCATTACATTACGAAAGTCAATCAAGTTTCTCCATTCAATGTTTTCATGTATTAATTTAAAACTTGTAGGAAGCTGATTACTTGCTTCGCCAATAATTTCAAAATTTCTGACTACAGCATCAATTGTTTTTCTATCAGTTTGAAAATTTTCTAAACTCATCCCGGATGTATATTCAATAATTTTGTCTATTGAATCATAAATATCTATAATGTATAATTTTATATTCCGTTGCTTATGAGCCATTTGGCATCTTCCAGAATATATGGTTTTAAAAATGGCTTAATAGAATTTTCGCAGACAAGGTCAACTTTTTTTCCGAATAAGTCTTCAAGAAAATATTTCAACCCAATGTAGTTACGGAAAGTGTTTTTTTTGAAATTTACAATTATATCAACATCGCTTAATTCCGATTCTTCATTTTTAGCATAAGAGCCAAAAAGAGCAAGAGAATAAATATCATAAGATTTAACCTGTTCGATATTTTTGTATATCAAATCAATAATTTTAATATTTTGAGTCATATTGATTAATTTTATATGTTTTTTCTTCAAACTTAATATAATATAGCAATATTTTCAATCAATTATTTTTATTAGCTTTCATATTACTTATTATTTTCTTTATTTTGGTTTTTTTTAATCATGTATTTTAAATTATAATGGCGAAACTATATTAAATATAAATCGTATAAATCAAAAGCAATAGTTAAACAAATCAGGAGATAAACGTTATGGCGACAAATCAGACACAAGTTCCGCCGCCTATGCCTCAGGGTTATTACCCTCCATATCAGCCGAAGAAATCCCGCTGGTGGATTCCGGTTGTGATTGTGGTTGGTATACTAATTATATTTTTTGGAATTATTATAGGTATATTCAGTTCGATAGGTTCTTCTTTTTCAAAGGAACCTTATGTAGTTAAAGAAAATTCAGTATTATATCTTAACTTCGGAAAAGTAGTAGGTGAATCGGCATCGAACAATCCGTTCAGTTTCCTGGGTGATGAATCGAATGCAACCTTTTTTGATATTGTAACCGCAATTAAAGCTGCAAAAGATGACAACAGGATAAAAGGAATATACTATCAAGCTTCACCCAATAATATGGGTTTGGCACGTGCTAATGAAATACAAAATGCTCTTAAAGAATTCAAGCAATCAGGCAAATTTATCTATTCATATATTGAAACAGGCAGGGAACAAGATTATTATTTTGCTTTACCTTCAGATAAAATATTTATGCCGAGCGAAGGTATTCTTGAATTAAATGGTTTCGGTGGTACAGCAATTTTTCTTAAGGGTTTGTTCGACAAACTCGGAATTGATTTTTATGTGCTCGGGTTTGAAGATTTTAAATCTGCGGGAGAAGCACTATCTAGGAAGAATTTCAGCGACTCATCGCGTTATCAGATGCAAGTGATTATGGACCAGCGTCTGAAAATGTTCGTAGATGCCGTGGTGGAGTATAGGAAAATGGATAGAAAATCAGTAAATGATGTACTCAACCGGGGGGTATATTCTGCAGACACACTTAAGCAATTGGGCTTTATAGATGATTTTGCACAGGAATCGGATGTAAGAGACATTATAAAAGAGAAAATTTACGGTAAAACCAAACCTGAAGATAAAGACAAGAAACTCAGGCTCGTAAGTGTATCGAATTATGTAGACGACCTTCCTGAAGTCAAAAAAGAAAATATTGCGAGTGATAAGAACCAGATTGCTATAATTTTTGCTGAAGGTTCGGTTATGGACGAAGGAAGCGGACCTTTTTCATCTGAAAAGATAATCTGCACAAAAGAAATGGTAAAATACCTGAAAAAAGCAAGAGAAGACAAGGATGTTAAAGCAATTCTGCTGAGAATCAACAGCCCAGGAGGCTCGGTTATTACCTCTGATGCGATTAGGGATGAAATTCTCAAGACCAGGAAGGTGAAACCAATTTACGCTTCTATGGGCGACATTGCAGGTTCAGGAGGATATTATAT
>JACRLY010000121.1:25482-39516 GCA_016219595.1 Ignavibacteriota bacterium
TTCATATGGCATGCGATACAATTATTGCACATTCTGCAACAATTACAGGTTCAATTGGTGTCATACTTGCAGTACCGAATTTTCACGGTTTATTGAATAAATTAGATATTTCCGTTGACACAATTTCCTCTAACCCGGAAGCAAATGCCCTGAATGGTCTCCTTCCTTATACTGATGCCGAGAAGAAGAAATTATACGACATTGGCAAACCTATCTATGACAGGTTTATTAAGAAAGTAGCCGAACACAGGCATAAGACTTTCGAGGAAGCGCATGCTCTCGCAAAGGGTAGAGTCTGGACCGGCGAGGATGCTTTGAAACGTGGGCTTGTTGATGTAAACGGCGGCTTGTTCGATGCAATATCAATTGTCAAGAAAAGATTAGGTATCCCGGAAAAAATGAAAGTACGTGTGAAAATTTATCCTGAATCTGTTGATGATGTTACAGCCATACTCCGTATGTTTGGTTTGGAAAAAGAAAATGAAGATGCAAAAACCTCACCCTGGTTCAAAAAGACATTAGCCGATATATTCGGTAAAACCGAGAATAATATACAGTATTTTTACGATTCTTTACCGGATGGAATGAAACACCAGGTGAATTATATGCTGGATATTCTAGGTATTTCGAAAAAAGAAAAAGGGATGATGGCTATGCCCTATTACATTGATATAAATTAGAATTAGTTCTTACTTATAAAACCAAAAAAAAATCCCCTGCTGTTTTTTCAGCAGGGGATTTTTTTTATAGATATAATTTTGTTGTTTAAATCGGTGATACAAGTTTAAACCAATATGTGTAATCCTTTTCCGAATTTTGGAACTTGACTTTTTTAATTTTTACATTGTATCTGACACCGGACTGTAGGTTTACAGCCTTCCATTGAATAATATTTGGCAATCCAAATCCTTCTGTATTGAATGATACAGTGTTGACAGAAATTGGATTATTGTTATTATCAGTCATTTCGATTGTAGAATTTGAAAAATCCACATTTTTATTATTCCAGAAATCAACTTTGTCTGCAACCACTGAGAATGAAAGGAACCAGTCATTTTTAAAAGCATTTGAAGGATAATCACCATCCGGATAAGCAACGTACTCAATATTCGATTCAAATGGGGGTGCGTAAACAAGCCTGTCGAATACTTTTAAAACCCCTGCTGTAACATGTCTCCCGCTCGATAATACTTTATCCACTCTGCCGTAAGCCGCATTCCTCATGAATGGATTCAACAGCCAGCGGCGGTGCCCCAGGGTTTCAACATTATCATCAATCAGCCAATCGAGAATCATATTTTCCGATTTCCACTCATACACCTGCGTTGCTGAACCGTACCAGAGATTACCTTCATCGCATCCTTTGTATCCATTTTGTGAAAAACATTTAACATTGTTGGGGGGCTGATGGTTCATTGAATCATTCGAACATGTTATCAATGCTGCTTCCTGTGCATAAACTTCATCATCCGGGTTATATGAAATTTCCTGCAATTTGTGATATGACCTTATCCGGTTAAACAAATCCATAACTTTGATTTTCTCACTCGATTTAAGTACGCCTGCATTACAATTATCAACATCCGGTCCGCAATCATATAACTGTGCGATGACTGTAGGGAGATTGTTGTTGCAGGCAGGTCCTGTTGTTTCATTACAACTGTAAAGCAACAAAGAAATAAATATGATTGAAAATGATAAAAAAGTTTTTTTCATAATATCCTCAAATATTTTTCTGATTAATCTTCAATTTATGAAAAATAATTATTTTATTTACTGAATAAAAGGTAAAATTATTTTGAATCGAAAACATATTTGTTCATTCTGAAATCAATTACAGATTCAGGCTCTTTTATTTTAATGATGTATTTTCCTTGCTTATCTATAAAGCCAAATTCACCGGATTCCTTTATTGAGACCCATGCCAATCCGTTTACAAAACTTCCGGCACTGCTGTACTTAGATTCAATTATATATTCACCGCTTTTATTAATGAATCCCCATTTCCTGTCTTTTCTGACTGCCGACAAACCTTCTGAAAAATCCAAAGCATCGTCGAAAAGGGCTTTGAAGGCTATATTGCCGCTTTTGTCTATGAAACCCCAATGTATCCTGAAACTGTTATCCAATTTTCCTACAGCAGCTCTATCTTCTTTGAACGGCATTGCGTAATCGAAAACTGGATTGATTGCTAATTCTCCTTTTTTATTCACATATCCGTATTTTCCTACAGTACCGACTACTGCAAATCCTTCTGAGAAGTATCCGGCTTCATCGAATTTATAATCAATAACCAAATCACCGCTTTTGTTGATAAAACCGTTTTTAAAATGCTCATTCGTAACGGCTGCCATGCCTTCATGAAACTGGCTTCCGGCAGCATGGTCAAGGACAATTAAATAATTTCCTGTTTTATCTATATAGCCGCGTTTGTCTTTATCGAGTATATAAGCCATTCCGCGTACAAAGTCGCTTGCGTCGATAAATTTAGGAGGGAAGATTTGTTTTCCATCTTTATTCATGAAACCATAAACCATATCATCGTGTGCATCGGTTGTGTATTTCATGATTACAGCCATGCCGTCCGAAAAATCTTTTGCTTTGTCACAATCGCAGACTATAGCTGTTTCACCTTTCATATTCAGGAAACATATCTTTTCTATGCCGGCAATATTTTTTTTCACACGGAAAAATCCCTCACTGTAACCACCAACATCGGTTAATTCAATAGGTGGGAAAATGTCATTGCCGTCAGGATAGATGAAATGCCACAGATTGCCCTGTTTGTAAGCGGCAAGCGGCTGTTTGTCACTTTTCTTAACTTGACCGTATATTGATGTAATAATAACCAAGAAAATTAAAACCGGCAAAAACAATTTTAATTTCATTAATAATCCTAAATTTTAATATTCAATAAATTGCTAAACGAATATGATATGGATTTATGATGTTAAGTATGAAAAAGGGGGATAGTACCCCCCTAAAAAATTTTTTTTAATAATATCATTTCTTAATTAGTTTTACAGTATAATTTTTTCCTTTAAGTTCAAATTGACAGATATATACACCAGCCTTAACTTCACTATTATTATCATCAAATCCATCCCAATTAATTACATAATTCCCGTTTTGTAATTTTGATTCATGAATATTTCTGATTAGTTCACCCGATATATTATAAATGTTTATTGTTAGATGGTTTATAAGTTCATTTCCACGTATATTAAAAATTAAATTTGTGTAATGATTAAATGGATTAGGATATGCAATTGCATTCAAATCAGAAAATTCAATTAAATTTGTTTCATCTTCAACATCAACAGGGAGTGAATATGGATTTGAATACCTCCTGTTCCCACTTGTATCAGCAAGATAAAGATTTACTATTTCATGTCTTAAAGGAGTAATATCGCTGTTTTTAAAAAAAGTGCTTTTCCATCTTTCATCAGTAAGTCTGTCAAAATTATTTGTAATATATTCATAATAACTCATAACAGGACCAACAAATGCTGTTGGTTTTTGATCAAAACCTGTTGCAATTACAACTGCTAAATTAATTGGTCCTGTACCAATATGCATAATTTTACCTTCTCCTGATGTATGGACATCAGCAACTATATAATCAACTTTGTCAGGTCCATCATCTGAAATTCCTCCATTATCTGAATCAGATTTATAGAATAAATCATAATACCATCCTTTTAATACTATTCCGGGACTACCACAATTATCTACAGTACTGGTACTGTAAATGGACCTTATAAAAGTTTTTTCATCCTCACTCAATTCTTCTTTTTTTAATATTTTTTCTGCTATTGCTTCGAGAGTGTTAGAAGTACTGATAAATTTATTGCAATAACCATTAATTCCGTATTTGAAAGTACTCGTATTAGGAAATTTTTCTAATATTTGGCTGGTTTTATCATTCAAATTTCTTGCAAAGTCACCCAAAGTTTGATAAAATTTTGGTATTGGTTCCACATAAGCAATAGGGTGTGAACAATATAAAAAAGGCGAATAAGATTGTTTAGCATATAATAAATTATCGTGCCTGAGTTGAGCCCATGAAGCAAGTTGAGTATTCATTTTTTCCTGCCACCAGGCAGCTGTTTTCATAAACTCAGGAAAATTAGTTCTTTCCGAATCATTTGGTGCATTCAATGTTCTGATAGCAGAAAGCCAGCTGTTATAGATTGACATATTCCAAAAGGTACTGTCATAACTGTCAATTAAATATCTTGTAGCGGATAAGTTTGGAGCATAAGAATAAATATCAAGTTCTTGTTTCAAAAAATCTGCGGCTGCATTATTTCCCAATGCATATATTACATCCAATGATGCAGGTAAATATCTTTCTGCTGGTATTCTATCATAAGTTACATTATGAAAAATGTATGAATCAATAATAAACCTTTGCCCGAATAACAAGAAAGCCGAGGCAGGCATTACCTGGTCAACGTCCATTGGTGATTTTATAAATAATTGTGACATTATTTTTTGGTCGGCATAAGATTTTGTCGCCAATTGTTTTTGAAATTTTATAACTTCAGATGAATCGAGTAATTCGGTGATATTTGTTATTCCAATTTCATCTTCTAATTCATCGAGATGATGCAATTGTACATTATCGGATTCACCGACTAATGATTTAATAATCAAATCGAAATTCTCTATATCTTGATTAATATTCATATCTTTTACTGCTTCGAGAATAAGGTATGAATCAATAATCTGTCTCTGAATGTCTTCGAATGACATTTTAGTTAAAGTTGGTGGAATAAGATATAACTCAATTCTTCCAAGCCACATCATAGATTTGAAATATTTACCTAATTTTTCAGATTCAGTATAATGTCCTCTAACAGTGAATTGACTAAAATCAATAAACTTTGTGCCTTCTGAAAATAAACTTAAATCAAATGGGTATGATTCTTCGATATAATTTAATAATATTTTTACAGTTGAATCATTCTCAGAAAAATTTGATTTTTCATACTCTCCATGCAGCAATGATAAAGCAACTGTAAAATACACATCATAATCATTAATCATTGTCTGCATACTGAGATTATCTTTGTATCGTTCTTTCAAAATAATAGTATGATTATATAACTTGGTTAGAATTGTATCTAACATATCAATTAATATTTCATTTTCAAAATCTTTTAAAATTGCATCATAGGACATGTGTAATGCATGCAGAATAGCATCGCTTGATATAAACACAGGCAAATCTTTATAATATGTATCAGCAAAAGCACTCCAGAATGAGTCAAATTTCAATCTTTCCGAGACCATAAAACCATGTTCATCGAGCAACTCCTTTTCATAATCGGTAAGATTATACTTAACCGATATACTATCATAATAGTTAATAGTACCTGTTGGTTTAATTGCGGTTTGCTTATAGATACCAGGAGGATAGTTCGATAGAAGACCATCTGAAGTAAGATTTTTGTTTTCATCTAAAAACTTTTTGTAGTTTTCAAGATTCAGTTCCTGTGACATAAGTGAAGTCAATGCCAGAATTGACAGGAGCATAGCAGTTAAGCAATTTCTTTTCATAACGGCTCCATTATTTTGGAATAATAAGAAACCAAATTTATTTAATATTTACTGATTATCCAAATATTAATTTTAAGATTAAAATCAACAAATAATTCCATTTCATATTCTTAACAAATTTATTACCTCATCCTCCTTGGGCAGGGAGGTAGAGGTGCCTCATCATTAATATCATCGAAATATGTTTCGAGACAGTCCGCCGGGTCACAGCAGGTGTGGCATACCCGCTTGTGCGAACGAAATCCTTCGAGTTCTACATCAACAGACAGGAAACCCTCTTTGACCGGTTCTTCGCGAAGCAAATCGGTACTGAGATATTTTTTATTGTCATCCGGAAAAACCGTTACGACAACAGCATTGTCGCCAAGCTCATTCTGGATTTTCAACGCACCTACAAAATTAGCACCGCTGGAAATTCCGACACCGATACCGAGTTCCGACGACAGCTTTTGTGCCATAATGATTGCATCCCCATCGTCAACCGATACTACCGCATCCATTTCATTGAGTTTGAGTATAGATGGAATGAACTCATCAGATATCCCCTGAATCCTGTGCTTGCCTACTTTATGACCAGTGGTCAATGTCGGTGAATTTGCCGGTTCGAGGGAATGAATGAAAATTTCTTTATTTTTCTCTTTGAAGAATTTCCCGACACCCATTATTGTTCCGCCTGTGCCGACACCTGCAACAAATGCGTGAGGCTTCATGTTTCGGAATGACAACTGCCACCAGATTTCAGGTCCCGTGGTTGAATAATGTGCTTCGACGTTGTCCTCGTTTGCAAACTGGCATGGAAGAAATGCGTCACCGATTTTTGAGGCAAGCTCTTCCGATTGCTTAATGCTCCCGAGGAAACCTCCTTCGTCACGGCTCACGAGCTTGATTGTCGCTCCCAACGATTTAATCAGGTTCAGTCTTTCTAAGCTCATCCAATCGGGCATGAATATGGTTACAGGATGACCAAGTGCTCTTCCCAGTGCTGAAAAAGATATACCTGTGTTTCCGCTCGTGGCTTCGATTATATGAGTCTTATCTTTCAAAACTTGCTTTTCATAAGCTTTATACAAAATATGGTAAGCCATCCTGTCCTTAATGCTTCCGGTCATGTTCAGGTTTTCTGCTTTGGCAAATATTCTTCTCACTCTGCCTTTGTATTTGAAGTCAATTTCAAGTAATGGGGTATTCCCTATTAGATGTGACAATCCCTGTATTCTTTTTCTCATTTCCATAATAAATCTCAAAAAAAATAAAATTGTAAAGTATATAGGAATGTAAATTAAAATATATAGAGAAATTTGACAAGTAAATCAATTAATTGGAAATTAAAATAAGTTATAATTTTGAATTGATTACCGAATTTTTTCATTTCATTCGTAATTGATTAAGTGTGGGCGAGGGACGGGGTTCGAACCCGCGACAACCAGAGCCACAATCTGGGACTCTACCAACTGAGCTACCCCCGCCATATTATTTCGAGATTACAAAATTAACCTTTTATGAAGAATTATGCAAAAACATTAAATTAAAATCAAGTTCACAAAATATTATTATGGAAAAGTTTAATACTCTTAAATTATATAAATATTCAAAATTTTACTCTACATTACAGTGTGATTGGAATAATGAAATTAAATTTAACAATTGAACAATAGAAATAAAAAATTTTATAAATTTTTTAGCCGTACCTAAATTTTTGAAAAATAAGTGTAAAAGTAAAATACACAAGCATATTATAAAAAATCTGATTTGTATGTTGTTGTCTGTTTTATTAGTTTTGAAAACTATATAAAATGACAGTTTGTCAATTAAAGACTTTAGAGTCTGAATTTAGATTTTTGATGGTTATTTTTTGAGAGTACTGATTTATTTTTGATAACTCTCTGTTATACTGGTTATTTTTTCTGAGGTTTGTTTAATTTTACCATTCGTTAAATGTTGAATTTTATTAAAGGCAACAGGTGAAGAAGACTGTATTGGACTATACGCTTAAGGTGCGTCTGCCTGTAACTGTTTTTGTTATTATTTTATCGTTTATTTTAACCTTTTTTGTTTCAAGGTCTGAACGTGACGGCATCGGATATGCTCCCGAACAACCCATTAAGTTCTCGCATAAGCTTCATGCCGGGACGATGAAGATTGACTGCCAGTATTGTCATGCTGGTGTTGAAAAAGGAAGATTTGCTACGATACCTACGCCATCAATATGTATGAATTGCCACAAAATTGCAAGAAAAGACAAGCCTGAAATTTTGAAGCTTGCCGCTTATTTCAGTTCAGGAAAAGCTATACCATGGAAGAGAATTCACCGTGTGCCCGATTATGCTTATTTCAATCACAGCGTTCATGTCAATAAAGGAATTGATTGTAAGAACTGCCACGGCGATGTAGCAAAGATGGATGTTGTTTCGCAGGTACATTCTTTTACTATGGGGTCGTGCCTGAACTGTCATCGCAATGCTCACCAGAGACTTCCTGAGCTTGCAAGACAAATTAAATTGGGTCCGGATAATTGTAACGCTTGTCACCGATAGAAAAGAGAGATATATATATGAAAAAAGAAATTGTAAATAAAGAGAACCTGGAAAGAAGAAAATTTCTCACTGTGCTGGGAATCGGAACTGCCGGACTTGCGGCAACAAAGCTCGCCAGCTCTTCGAAAAGAGACAGAAAAAGTTTAGCAGGTGATAATCCTGTTCGAGTGTCTATTCATCCCGAAGCTGTTAAAAGAAACAAAAGAGGTTTTGTTAAATGAGCAGGAATGAAGAAAATAAGAAGTTCTGGCTTAGCTTAGACGACTTGAAAAACAGTCTCAGTTCCGCGAAGGCAAAGGAAAATGAGTTTGCAGACGGGATGACTGATGAATTCAAGCCTGAAGACATGCCATCGCACTCACGGAGGAAATTTCTTGCACTGGCAGGGGCGTCGGCGGCTTTTGCGGCAACAGCATGTACTGATTACAGGGACAAAGGCGAGATTATTCCTTATAATAAAAAACCTGATGATATGACAATCGGTGTTGCCAATTATTATGCCTCTACCTGTACAGGATGTTCTAATGCCTGCGGAATATTGATTAAAACGAGGGAAGGAAGACCGATTAAAATTGACGGTAATCCGGACCACCCGGTAAGTAAGGGCAAGATTTGTGCGGCAGGACAGGCAAACATTCTCAATCTCTATGACCCGGAAAGGCTGAAAGAGCCTATGTCCGGAACAAACGGAAAATTCAAGGCTATATCGTGGAAAGAAATTGATAATAGTATAATTGAAGCATTGAATAAATCTTCGGCTGATAATAAAGAAATTGCTATTATAACCAACATGGTATTATCACCTACACAAAAAAAGCTTTTCGATGATTTCAAATTAAAATACCCGACAACTAAAATTTATTCCTACGAATTATTCAATGATAAAAACAGGCAGTCTGCATGGAAAAGATGCTATGGAGAATCAAATTTTCCTGTGATTAGCTGGGCTGATGCAAATGTAATTCTTTCACTCGAATCTGATTTTCTTGGTAATGAAGGGAACTTCGTTGAGCAGATAAGGTTGTTTTCAGGAAAAAGAAATGTAGATGATGCAAAGAATTTCAACAGGCTTTATGTTGCCGAAGGAGGAATGAGCCTGACGGGAATGAATTCTGACCACAGGCTGAGAATACATCCTGCAAATCAGTTTGAATTTGTTATGAGCCTGCTGAATGAAATAATTTTTGCAAGAAAAACTTCATTAAGCATACTTAATCCTGCTTTTACCTCAATAATAGGAAAATATAATCTAAAGGATTTTGCAGGTAAGAATAAAATAAGCGATAGTATTTTAAGTTCTCTTGTTGATGACCTGATAGCAAACAAAGGCAAGTCTATTGTATATGCAGGTGATGTTCTTTCCGTTGAAGTGCATATAGCAGTTAATATTCTGAATGAAGTACTTGGTAATAATGCTTTATACAATAAAGAGAGACAGAATCTAAGACAATTACCAATATCAGAAAATGCAGAAATTGAATCATTAATTAATTCGATGTATAATGGTAATGTAGGAGCTGTCATTCATTTTGACACGAATCCTGTTTTCCATTTTGCACCTGATTTTGGATACGCTTCAGCACTAACAAAAGTGCCAACTGTTATTTCTATGTGCGAACATGAGAATGAATCATCATTCAGAAGCAATTACATTCTGCCGATTCATCACAATTTTGAAGCATGGGGTGATTTTCAGGCAAGAACCGGTCTATACAGTTTACAGCAGCCTGTGATTGCACCATTATATAATACAAGACAGAAAGAATCAATCCTTCATAATTGGATAAACGGCAGTGCAGAAAATTATTCAGAGGACGGGTATCATCAATACATGATGAAAAACTGGGAGCAAAATATATATCCGCAACTAATGATTGCATCCGGTTTCCAGTCATTTTGGTTTGCAGCTTTGCAGGAAGGTATTGTTAATTACAAATCTCCTGTTCAAGCTTTGCAGTTTAATTTATCATCAATTGAAGCTATTGATTATAAACCTTCAAAAGGTATTGTTCTTGTATTGAATAAAAATTATACAATCGGAGACGGAAGGTTTGCAAACAACGGCTGGCTCCAGGAATTACCACATCCTGTGTCAAAAGTAACATGGGATAATTATGCCGCTATATCTCTGAATACTTCAAAACAACTTGGTGTAAAAATCGGGGACATGATCAGTATCAATATGAACGGAAAAAAAATTACCATTCCGGTTATGATTCAACCCGGAATGGCTGATGATGTTGTATCAATAGAACTTGGCTATGGGAGAAAATTTGGAGGAACAGTCGGTACTAATGTTGGTTTCGATGGAATACAATTCATGTCAAAAAATAATTCGACACAATTCATTATACACGGAGTAAGTATTTCGAAAGCAGCAGGAAAATATAAATTTGCATCGACGCAGGAGCATCATGCAATCAATGAACCTGAAGTTATGGACTTTCCGAAAAAGAGGCATATTGTCCAGGAAGGTACTGTCGCAGCATTTATTAGTAATCCTGATTTTTTCAAAGAAGGGAAACCAAAAACAGAAGATATTTCAATTGTGAACAGGGTTGAATACAAAGGTACAAAATGGGCAATGTCTATTGACCTCAATAAATGTGTCGGTTGTGGAATTTGCGTGTCCGCCTGTAATGTAGAAAATAATGTTCCTGTTGTCGGCAAAGACCAGGTATTAGTAGGCAGAGAAATGCACTGGCTCAGGATTGACAGGTATTTCAGTGAATCGCCGGAAGAGCCCGAAACAAGCAATCAGCCTATACTTTGCATGCACTGCGACGATGCTCCGTGTGAAAATGTCTGCCCGGTAGTTGCAACAAACCACAGCCCTGACGGATTAAACCAGATGGTTTATAACAGGTGCGTCGGCACGAGATATTGTTCAAACAATTGTCCTTACAAAGTGAGAAGATTCAATTTCTTTAATTTCAGAAATCATTTCGAGGACGGTTATTATCATAAGGATTCGCTTAGCCTGATGCATAATCCCGAAGTAACAGTACGTTCGCGAGGCGTAATGGAAAAATGTACCTTCTGTATCCAGAGGATTATGGAAGCAAGACAGGAAGCCATAAAGAACGGCGTACCGCTGAAAGGCAGTGAAGTTAAAACTGCATGCCAGGAAGCATGTCCTGCGGAAGCAATTACTTTCGGTGATGCACATGAAAAAGATTCACCGATAGATTATATGAGGAATCACAAACTTGGTTATCACGTTTTGGAAGAACTTAATATTAAACCTAATGTTACATATATTGCAAGATTGAGGAACAAAGCGACGGAGGTTAAATCGTGAGCATTGATTATTCACAGGAATTATCAGTTATCGAAGGCAAGCCTACGTTTGCCGATATAAGCGATGTAATTTCCAAGCCGCTTGAAACCAAAGTAAATAAGAAATATTATATAGCCCTGGCTATATCCTCTACATTGCTTTTATGGGGAGCCTTTTGTCTCGGCATGACTTTCATTTATGGTACCGGACTTTGGGGCAATAACAATCCAATCGGCTGGGCATTCGATATTGTGAATTTTGTTTTCTGGGTTGGTATCGGTCATGCAGGAACATTAATATCTGCAATACTATTCTTGTTCAGGCAGAAATGGAGAACAGGAATTGCAAGATTCTCGGAAGGCATGACGATATTCGCTGTTATGACAGCGGGATTATTCCCACTGATACATGTCGGTAGACCATGGTTAGACGGGTATTTATTTCCGTATCCCAATCAACATTCTCTATGGGTAAATTTTACTTCACCGTTATTATGGGATGTGTTTGCCGTATCTACATATTTCACTGTTTCATTTATTTTCTGGTACATTGGATTAATTCCGGATTTTGCATCGCTGAGAGACAGGACAGTAAAAAAATTCAGGAAAATTATATATTCGATTGCAAGTTTGGGTTGGAGACATTCCAACAGGCACTGGCATCATTATGAAATGGTTTACCTCGTGCTTGCGGGATTTGCAACACCACTCGTTTTGTCTGTTCATACAATCGTGAGTTTTGACTTTGCTGTTTCAATTCTTCCAGGATGGCATACGACAATCTTTCCTCCCTACTTCGTTGCAGGTGCTGTTTTTTCAGGTTTTGCAATGGTTCAGAATGTATTGATTTTTGTCAGGAAAATTTTCAATTATGAACATATAATCACTCTCGATACACTTGAGAAGATGAACAAAATTATAATCCTTACCGGTTCAATGGTAGGTTATGCTTACGGGATGGAGTTTTTCATTGCCTGGTACAGCGGTAATCCGATAGAGGTATTTACATTTGTAAACCGTGCATTCGGAGATTATGCCTGGGCATACTGGACAATGGTAAGCTGCAATGTTTTATTTCCGCAGTTGTTCTGGTTCAAAAAAATACGCCGGTCAATCCCGGTTATGTTTGCCATCGGGGTATTAGTGAATGTAGGTATGTGGTTCGAAAGGTTCGTCATTATCGTGACAAGTTTATCCAAGGATTTTCTTCCTTCGAGCTGGGCATATTACAAACCTACACTTGTTGACGGAGGAATTTTGCTGGGAAGTTTCGGCTTGTTTTTCACCTGCCTTATTTTGTTTACAAAGGCATTGCCGATTATTTCCATTGCCGAGGTGAAAGCAGTACTCAAAGGCTCGCAGCCTTCGCACCATAAAGGAGGGCACGAAGATGGAAAATAATAAAATTTATTCCGTTACGGGATTATTCGATACTCCCGATGAAATAATACACGCTGTAGAAAAAACCGTTGAAGCGGGTTATCAAAAGTACGACGTAAATACTCCCTACCCCGTACACGGAATGGATGGTGCAATGAAGCTGAAACCTTCCACCTTGGGCTACTTTACATTAGTACTTGGCCTTTCGGGTGCTGCAATTGCAATATTAATGATGTGGTACACTATGACGCTTGACTACCCGCAGGTTATCGGCGGCAAGCCTACATTTGCACTGCCGGCTTTTATTCCGGTTACCTTCGAGGTTTCCGTATTGCTTGGCTCGCTCGGCACTGTTGCAATCATGATATTCTTTTTCTTCAAACTGCCGAACAACAGCCACCCGATTCATAACACCGAATACATGAAAGCTGTAAGCGTCGATAAATTTGATATCAGTATCGAGGCCAAAGACAAAAACTTCGATGAAAATAAAGTTAAGGAATTTCTGAAAGCAGTTGGCGCCCGCACTGTTGCCACCGTTTATTGGGATAACGACGAGGTATCATATAAACCAAGGGTTTTCGAACCGAAATTTATTACTTTTCTGGTTGTTTTAGGATTAATTACATCCGGTGCCACTTATATTGCATTAAACAAACTGGCTTATGCCTCACCCTTCAATTTCATGATGAACCAGGACAGGCAGAATGTCCAGTCCAAGTCAGTGTTTTTCGGGGACGGATTTGGTATGAGGCCTCCGGTTGAGGGTACTGTTGCGCGCGGACACATGCCTGTTGCGATAGGCAAAGCCGAAGACTCGCTGTGGGTAAATTACGAGAATCCGCTGCCTGTTACGAAAGAATCGCTCGAATTGGGCAAAAAGAAGTATGACATATACTGCAGCCCCTGCCATGGCATGTATGCCAAAGGCGACAGCCGCCTGCGGGGACAGTTCCCCAATCCGCCAAGCCTGCACTCCGAAAAAGTAAGGAATTGGAAAGACAGCCAGATATTCCTGGTAATAACATCGGGGCAAAACAGCATGCCTTCGTATGCCGCACAAATAGAAGTGAAAGAAAGGTGGGCTATCGTAAATTATGTCAGGGCTATTCAAAGGGCGCTTAATGCTAAGGAAGGAGCCTTAAAATAATGGATAATAATTTTAATATCGATTACCAGAAAAAGCCTCTGCCCAATAAGTTCTTTACTATAGCTGTTGGCATTACTTTAATCGGTATTGCCGCTTATGTTCTCGCTTATGTAATTGATTACAAAA
>JACRLY010000011.1:0-8754 GCA_016219595.1 Ignavibacteriota bacterium
CGAATCCGGAAATTGCACAGTAAATCAAACGCGGATTTATTTCTTTCAGTTGAGCATAACCGACACCCAAACGTTCCATCACACCCGGTCGAAAATTTTCGACGAGTATATCTGCTGTTTCAACCAGCTTAATAAAAATCTCTTTTGCTTTTTCTTTTTTCAGATTAAGTGTAACAGATTTCTTATTTGCATTCTGTGCTATGAAGCTTGTACCCATCAGCTTATTATTGTATTCAGGAACACAACCGAGTTTACGGGCAAGGTCTCCCTCTTTCGGATTTTCAATTTTAATAACTTCCGCACCCAGCCATGCAAGATGCAATGTCGTGAATGGTCCCGACAATACATTTGTCAAATCAAGAACTCTTATACCTTCTAACAATTTCATTATAATACTTTCTGTTTTATAAATTTTAATTATACTCAAATACATTTATAAAGTTTTCAAATTTATTCATTTTAAATTCAATGAAAATTGAAAATTCCAAATTGAAAATTATTTCACCTCAGTGTTTTATACCTCCAGATTTGTAAACAAATCCCGGGAGGTCTTTCACGAAAAATCCGCTTGCGTGCTTTGCTATTTTAATTAACCTGTCGAGGTCAATATCCTTACGGAATCCAATGTTTTGAATCGTATGTACAAAGTCTTCTGTGCATACATTTCCTGCAGCCAATTTTGTGAATGGGCAGCCGCCGAGTCCCCCGAATGCAGTCTCTATATATTTCACACCTTCCTCGATTGCAACGAGACAATTGGCAAGTCCCATACCATAAGTATTATGGAAATGACAAGCCATTTCTACATCTTTGTCCAATTCACGAATTGCAGAATATAATCTTTGGACTTTTGCAGGATTGCCATACCCTGCAGTGTCGGCAAGACTGATGTTTTTGATCCCTGCACTATGATATTCTTTCACGATTCCCAGAACTTTATCTTCTGCAATATCTCCTTCGAAACCGCAGCCGAACGCAGACTGCACCGATACCTGAACACGCTTATTAGCACTCATCAGTTCCTTTGCCATTTTGATAATTCTCGATTGTGCTTCTGATGTACTCATCCCGGTATTCTTCATCGAGTGAGTCTCGCTTGCAGAAACGCCCATGCAGAACATCCCGACATTGCAATTCAATCCGCGTTCCATTCCTTTTTCATTCAATACGAGTGCTGAAAGAATTGTTTTTTTGGGTTTGTTTTCCGGCTTATTGAAATATTGAAAAAGTTCGTCGGTATCTGCCATTTGAGGGATCTTGCCGGTATGTACAAAAGAACCAACTTGAACAATATCAATACCTGATTTGATTAGTTCCTCAATCCATTCGATTTTCGTTTCGATGTCAACAGATTCGCTTTCCATCTGCAATCCGTCTCTCATTCCGACATCGTGGATAACAACACTATTAAAATTTTCAAGATTCATTAATAAAATTTACAATTCACAATTAATAATTCACAATTATGCTTTTTAGACTTTAACTCATTTTAATAGGACACTGATTAGACATATTTTCACGGCTCTGTGTTAATCTGATGCATCTGTGTTATCTGTGTTCTATTCTTTAATCATTATTCAACTCAACTTTTAATATTTCGAATTAATTAGATTCTTCACTTCGTTCAGAATGACAAAAGATAATCACAATTTATCTGCAATCGCATTTGCAACATCAAGAGTCTTAGCTGTACCTCCCATGTCATAAGTTCTGACCTTGCCTTCTTTGATAACATCGGCAGTAACTTTTTCTAATGCATCTGCTTTTTCGGTTTCTCCGAGCCAATCGAGCATCATCTTTGCCGCGAGTATCGTTGCAATAGGATTAACCTTATACATACCTGAATATTTTGGTGCCGAGCCGTGTGTCGGTTCGAACACTGCAAGCTTATCTCCGATATTTCCCGAGCAACCGAAGCCAAGCCCTCCGACCATTTGAGCACATAAATCGGAAACGATGTCACCATAAAGATTCGGAGCGACTAGAACATCATAGTTGTTAGGATTTTTCAAAAGCCACATTGTCATTGCATCAACATTCGCTTCATCGAATTCGATTTCAGGAAAATCTTTTGCGACTTCCTTGCCTATTTCGAGGAACAAACCATCTGTGGCTCTTACTACATTTGCCTTATGCACAATCGTAACTTTCTTTCTTCCGAATTTTCGTGCGAACTCATACGCTGCCCTTATAATTCTTTCGCAACCTTTATGAGTATTTATTTTACAGGAAATCGCATATTCATCATTCTTCAAATCTTTAAAAGCAGAAAACGGCTTAGATAATTTTGCGAGTGTATCAGCAAGTTCTTTAGGAACAGTATTGAATTCGACGCCTGAATACAAATCTTCAGTGTTTTCTCTGAACATTACTAGATTAATATCGTCCTTGAAATTTATTGGATTGCCGGGATATGCTTTGGTTGGTCGTAAACAGATATATAAATCGAAAAGTTGTCTCATTCTAACTATCGGTGAACGGTAAATATGACCTTTTCCCCTCAATTCCGGTATTAGTTCCGCCTCGGCAGCTTTCACAGGTTTTGAAGTGATTGCTCCGAACATTGCAGCATCAACACTGTTAAGTAAATCGAGAGTTCTTTGTGGAAGTGCATCTGCTTCTCTGCACCAAAATTCCCAGCCGATGTCGCCGTGAATATATTCTGCGTTAAGATTCAACTTGTCGAGAACTATTTTCGCAGCCACCAAAACCTCAATGCCAATGCCGTCTCCGGGTAACCATGCAATTTTGTAATGTTCCTTTTTCTTTCTTTGTTCATCCATTTAAACTCCTTATTATAACTAATTATTATTATTTATTCTATAATTATTTAATTACATAACTTACAATAAAACATTCTTACACAAGCAATCCATGATTATTCGGAAGCTGGATTGTAAAAATAGTTCCTTCATTAAATTTACTTTTTATGTCAATTTTTCCCCTGTGTGCTTCCACAATCCAGTTAACGATTGACAGCCCGAGTCCGAATCCCTGTATATTGCTCGACCTTGCTTTGTCAATGCGGTAGAACCTGTCGAATATGTGGTCCAACTCTTCTTCTTCCATTCCCATACCGTTGTCAGTAACAACTATTTCGCTGAATATTTTTCCTTTCTTCAGCTCGATGGATATTTCACCCCCATTTTGTGTATATTTGATTGCATTGTCAATTACATTTAGCACTGCCTGATGGATTCTTGCTGAATCGAATTCAATAATCAACTCTTTTTCTATTTTGGAATTAATCTTTATATTTTTTGATTCCGCTAAAATTATTGAATCTTCAACAATATCATTTAATAGCTTCGACAAATCACCTTCTTCAATGCTGAGTCTAACTTGTCCCGTGTCAGCACGCGAAAGCTCGAGAAGAGTTTCGACAACATTAGATAATCTCTGAACTTCTTCCAAAGCACTAATAAGCACACCTTCATATTCTTCTGTTGTTTTCTGGCTGTGCAAAGCAATTTCCAGCTCACCCCTCAAAATAGTCAATGGAGTTTTAAGTTCATGTGAAGCATCCGATGTGAATTGCCTGATTTGAATGAATGAATTTTCGAGACGTTCAATCATTTCATTCAAGGTTCGTGTAAGTCGCCCCAATTCATCGTTTATCTGAGACTCGGGGAGCCGTTTGCTCAAGTGCTTTGCAGTAATGTCATTTGCTGTTTGAGTGATTTCATCAACCGGGCGCAGTGATATTTTAGCAAGGAAAAATCCACCTGCTATAGAAACCAATAATATTAACGGGAATGCAACAAGCAATGCAAAAAACAATTGCCGCAACTGGTTTTCGATTACACTCGAGGTGTAACCAATGGAGATGACTGCATTATTTGTTCTTTTTACAAAGAGCCGCAATTCTTCTCCTTCATGGTCAACATAGGAAAAAGCAGAGTCAACATCTTCGTGCAATGTAATAATCGAAGGAGGTATCGTAAATGAAGAAGAACCTTTAACCAAAACAGAATCACTTGTTACCTGCATTTTAAGTGAATAATACATTATTACGGGCAATGAATCCGATTTCAGATTTTCCGAACGCCAGACAATATGATTGTTTGTGTCTGCAATCTGAAGAAAGTAATTTTTCGGCTCGAGAAGTATGTGCTGGTAAATAGCAGACCATACCATGCCTTTATCATCATCCGATTCCTTTTTTTCACTTCCGGGACGCAGTGGTCCGACAAATCTTCTCTTTTCATCCTCCCTGAAAAGTGCGAATTTATCCTGTGTAACTTTTGGTCTTTTCTCTGCTCTTTGCTTTAGAGACTCGATGGTATTCTCTTTGATGATATTATCGAGAGACATTGCAACATTGGCAAGTGAGGCATCGAGATTAGTGTGCAGTTCATTTGAAACGGATAAATACATATAAACTCCGAAAAGTGAAAGGGACAGTACAACTATTGCACTGTACCAGAAAGTCAAACGCATCTTCAGAGATATTTGTAAAGCCATTTTTTTATTTGTTTATAATATAAGTTAACAATGAATAAACAAAAGATATTACTAATTCAACGAATTTCAAAGTTAAAAAATTATTTGGATTTACCCTATCTTCACAGAGATGTTATTATTATATCTTAATTATATTTCTTTCTCTAAGAACGAAATCAAGATGTAATTCATTGATTTATTAAACAATTTATTTATTTTTATTTCGTAAATTTGATAATGACTAAAGAAGAGAATATAAGCTATTGGGTAAACTCTGCAAAGCACGATTTGGAAACAGCAAAAGTGTTGTTTGAATCCGGCAGATACGATTGGTGCTTATTTATTGGTCACCTTGTTATTGAAAAAATGTTAAAAGCTCATTATGTTAATGATATTGATAAAGTACCTCCAAAATTACATGATTTAGTCAGATTATCCCGATATATCAATATAGAATTCAATGAAGAAAGACTTGAAATCCTTGAAAGATTTAACGATTTCCACATTGAAGCAAGATATCCTGATGAAAAGCTGGAGTTTTATAAAATATGTACAAAAGAGTTTACCGAATCAAATTTTAATAAAATTGAGGAAATATATCAATGGCTCCTGTCAAAATTGAAATATTAGATATAGTGAAATCATATATTAAATTACTTGAAGAAACCGGATTTCCAGTAAAAGAAGCGTATCTTTATGGCTCATATTCGCATGGTTTGGACGATGAATGGAGCGATATTGATTTAGCGGTTGTTTCAGATAATTTTGAAGGAAACCGATTTAAAGATAAAGAAAAAATAAGGGGATTGTACCGCAAAGTTGATTACCGTTTATCAATTTTACCACTAAATAAATCATCACTCGATAGTTTTTTTATTCAATCGGAAATCATTAATAAAGGTATTCGAATTATATAATTCAATAATTAATATTTAATAAAACTAATTCTTCAAAATTGAAAGTTAAAAATTATTAGTGAATAATAAGATTAAACAGTATATGATAAAATAAACTGTTTTGAAAATTTATTAAAATAAATAGAATTCACTTTTTTGATTATATGATATTGTTTAGTAAACTTCACTAAAAATTCAAATATTGTTCAGTATATTGAACAATAACAAAGATTTATTTTTTACAATTTATTCTTATATATTGTGTCATATAACCTTTTTTAAATAGTAAATTATGAGAAAAGAGAATTTTAGAAATATTGCAATAATTGCACATGTTGACCATGGTAAGACTACACTCGTTGACGGAATGCTGAAACAAAGCGGAACTTTCAGGGATAACCAGGTTGTTGAGGACAGGATTATGGATTCGATGGACCTTGAAAGAGAACGTGGAATTACAATAATGGCGAAAAATACTTCGATTTTTTACAATGATGTTAAAATTAATATTATTGACACTCCGGGTCATGCTGATTTCGGTGGCGAAGTGGAACGCAGCTTGAATCTTGTTGATGGAGCTTTAATCCTTGTTGATGCGAGTGAAGGACCTTTGCCGCAGACAAGATTTGTCGTTAAAAAAGCATTAGCAAGAAAACTACCGATTATACTTGTGATTAACAAGATTGACCGTCCCGATGCAAGAATTCAGCAAGTCATTAATGAAGTATATGATTTATTCATTGATTTAGATGCCGAGGACCATCAAATTGAATTCAAGATTTTATATACAAACGCAAAAACAGGTGTGGCACACGCAGTTTTAGGCGATGAATCAGATGACCTTAAGCCGTTATTCGATGCAATTATTTCAGAAATTCCGGGTCCTGAAGCCGATGACAATGAAGTTCCTCAATTCCTGATAACTAATCTTGATTATGATTCTTATGTCGGTCAGATAGCTATCGGTAGATTATCAAACGGTACACTTGAACTCAATAAATCATATTCATTAGCATTAGAGAATAAGATAATCAACGGAATAAAATTTTCTGCATTGTTCAATTTCCAGGGACTAAAGAAAAAACAAGTCACTCAAGTAGAAGCCGGTGATATTATTGCAATAGCAGGTGTAGAAAACCTTGAAATCGGCGATACAATTACTTCGACAGAAAATCCAAAGCCATTACCGAGAATAAAAGTCGCTGAACCAACCTTGTCGATGATTTTTTATGTTAATGATAGTCCATTTGCAGGAAGGGAAGGGAAATTCCTCACTACGCGCCATATTAAAGAAAGACTTGAAAGGGAGACATTAAGAAATGTTGCAATAAATTTGAAGTATCTGGACCGTGCAGATGCATTCGAAGTTTGCGGAAGGGGCGAGCTTCAAATGGCGGTGTTAATTGAAACAATGAGACGGGAAGGATACGAGTTCATGGTTTCGAAACCGCAAGTCATAACAAAAGAAATTGACGGGAAAGTTTGCGAACCTGTGGAATCTTTGCTTTTAGATATTCCGGAGGAACATATTGGTGTTTTAACTTCAAAACTGTCAGTCCGGAAAGGTATTTTGACAAATATTACAAACAGTGGTAACGGACGGGTAAATATGGAATTCAGAATTCCATCGCGGGGATTGATCGGTTTCAGAAGCCAGTTCCTTACCGATACAAAGGGTGCCGGGGTGATGAATACAATATTCGATGGATACGAACCCTGGTTCGGTGCAATCCCACAAAGAATGACCGGAGCATTAGTCGCTGACAGGCAAGGTAGAGCCACAGCCAATGCGGCTTATGGAATGGAAGACCGCGGTGAATTATTCATCGAGCCGGGATATGAAGTATATTCAGGGATGATTGTCGGGGAGAGGAATAAATCACAGGACTTGGTTGTGAATATAACAAAAGAAAAAAAACTTACGAATATGAGGGCATCGAATTCAGATGCTACTGTTGTTCTCAGACCTTGCAGGAAATTATCACTTGACCAGTGTATAGAATTTATTGCAGAAGATGAATTGATTGAGATTACCCCCGAAAACATACGATTGAGAAAAATCGAACTTGACCCTAACAAGAGAAGAAATAAGAAAGAATAATACCCTTAAATTGTCATTCTCTAGTTAAAAATACAAATTGCTGAATTGTAATAAGATTATTAGTCTATTGTGATTCGGAACCGGTTAAATGCATCAATAACACCAAAGAATGAAGATAATTATCGATATGTTTTGTGTGGAATGAAATTTTTGATATTTTAGCATTTGATGATTGTAATATACTATTAATTTAAGATAAAAATGTCTGTTATCATAGTCCTTATTCTTGCAAGTGTGAGCATGGCACTAATCTTTCTTTGTGCCTTCGTCTGGGCTATGAGAAACGACCAGTTTGAAGATACACATACTCCATCGATGAGAATTATCAATGATGATAAATAAATCATTACAATAGATGTATCAATTTAGGGGTTGATATGGAGGATAAAACAAACTCAGGAGCCGGTTCAGGGCTCATCACATTTCATTATGACAACAGGATTGTCTGGAACTTCGGGTTAGCTACCATAATATGGGGAGCCGTTGGGATGTTAGTTGGATTAATCATCGCAATCCAGCTATTTTACCCGGCATTAAATCTTGGTATACCTTATACTACATTCAGCAGGTTAAGACCACTTCATACAAATGCAGTAATATTCGCCTTTGTCGGCAATTGTATTTTCATGGGGGTCTATTACTCTATGCAACGGCTTTGCAAAACCAGGATGTTCAGCGATTTGCTCAGCAAAATTCACTTTTGGGGCTGGCAATTAATCATAGTGTCGGCTGCAATAACTTTTCCACTAGGCATAACAACAGGAAAAGAATATGCCGAGCTTGAGTGGCCGATTGATATTGCAATCGCAGTTGTATGGATTATTTTCGGTATAAACTTTTTTGGAACTATAATAAAACGCCGTGAAAAACACATGTATGTAGCGATTTGGTTTTATATAGCTTCCTGGATTACAGTAACAGTACTTCATGTATTTAATTCTCTTGAACTGCCGGTTAGCTTTTTGAAATCATACCCGATTTATGCCGGGGTGCAGGATGCGCTTGTTCAGTGGTGGTACGGGCATAATGCGGTAGCATTCTTTTTAACTACTCCGTTTCTGGGACTTATGTATTATTTCATGCCCAAAGCCGCAGAAAGACCGGTCTATTCTTACAAGTTATCAATTATACATTTCTGGTCTCTTATTTTTCTTTATATATGGGCGGGACCCCATCATTTGCTATATTCAACTTTGCCGGACTGGGCTCAAACACTTGGAATGATTTTTTCGATTATGCTTATTGCGCCATCGTGGGGAGGCATGATTAATGGATTGCTTACTTTGAGAGGTGCATGGGATAAAGTTCGTGAAA
>JACRLY010000011.1:8769-15076 GCA_016219595.1 Ignavibacteriota bacterium
TCGTGAAAATCCGATTCTGAAATTCATGGTGGTAGCAGTTACAGCCTATGGTATGGCAACTTTGGAAGGTCCTACACTTTCCATTAAGAGTGTGAATGCTCTTTCGCATTTTACTAACTGGACTGTAGCACATGTTCATATCGGTGCATTGGGCTGGAACGGATTCCTGACTTTTGGGATTT
Source organism: Ignavibacteriota bacterium (assembly GCA_016219595.1). Classification (GTDB taxonomy): domain Bacteria; phylum Bacteroidota; class Ignavibacteria; order Kapaibacteriales; family UBA2268; genus XYC2-FULL-35-21. The sequence continues at coordinate 8,952 of JACRLY010000011.1, forward strand.
TATACTGGCTTGTTCCCAGATTGTTTAAAACGGAATTGTATTCAAAGAAACTTGCTAATGCTCATTTTTGGATTGGATTCATCGGTATTGTAATATATGCCGTTCCTATGTATTGGGCTGGAATAGCCGAAGGATTGATGTGGAAGCAGTTCACACCTGATGGAATTTTACAGTATCCTAATTTCTTAGAAACTGTAACACAGATTATACCTATGTATATAATTCGTGCAGTCGGGGGTACTCTCTTTTTGACAGGTGTCATATTAATGTTGTTCAATTTATTCAAAACTGTGAAGAAAGGTTCATTGGCAGCAGATGAACAGGCTCAGGCTCCGGCTTTAATGGAAGCACATATTGAAAAAAGCCGTCCTCATCGCTGGCTCGAAGCAAAGCCTTTGTGGTTCGGAATATTTGCATTGCTTGCTGTTCTTGTCGGTGGACTTGTTGAAATTATTCCGATGTATGTTATTAAAACAAATATTCCGACAATATCGAGTGTGAAACCATATTCTCCGCTTGAATTGGAGGGGAGAGATGTTTATATCTCTGAAGGATGTTACACATGTCACTCACAATTAGTGAGACCTTTCCGTTCCGAGACAGCAAGGTATGGAGAGTACTCGAAATCCGGGGAATTTGTATATGACCATCCATTCCAATGGGGTTCGAAGAGAATAGGTCCCGACCTTCATAGGGAGGGAGGAAAATATCCGAATTCCTGGCATTACAATCATCTGATGAATCCGCCGGATGTTTCACCGGGAACGATTATGCCGCCATTTTCCTGGCTTGCAAATGACAGGATTGATATTGATTTCACATCCTCAAAAATTCGGGCTATGATTAGTCTCGGTGTTCCATATTCTACTATGCTGTTGAATAAGACAAAGCAAGAATACATGTACCAGGCAAATGCAATCATTACGGATTTGAAAGATGCAGGTATTAAGGCAGATCCTGAATCGAAAATAATTGCCCTGATAGGTTACCTGCAAAGATTAGGAATAGATATCAAAGGTAATACGACAGCTCAGAAATAAATTTAAAAAGGATAAATAAAATGTTTCGGGATATATTAAATAATGTAGAAGGATTCGGATTTTTAATCACGTTTTCATTAATATTCTTTTTTGTTCTTTTTATATTAATATTATTCTGGGTGTGGAAATTGGATAATGGTTTAGCGGACAGAATGAAAAATCTTCCCCTTGAGGGCGATTTTACTTCAATAACAAAAGATTCTATTTGAGTTAATTATTAATTTGAATAAATGACAGGAAATAAAAATGGCAAAAGAAAAAGATAAATTGTTCGAACATAATTATGACGGCATACATGAATATGACAATCCTTTGCCGGGATGGTGGCTGATTCTGTTTATAATTACAATTGCCTGGGCTATGCTTTACTTTATGTACTATCATATTATAGGTGCAGGTATGACAACATCGCAGGAATACCAGGCTGAAATGAAGGAAGCCGGGAAAACGGTTAAAGCCGCATCACTGGTTTTCAGTCCTGATGAACTTAATCCGAAATCTGATGCTCAATTACTGGCGACAGGGAAAAAGGTATTTATTGAAAAATGTGTTGCCTGCCACGGAGCATCAGGTGAAGGCGGCATTGGACCAAACCTGACAGATGATTACTGGATTCATGGAGGCACATTCGAAAATATTCTTACAACAATATCGAATGGTGTGCCGGAAAAGGGAATGTTGTCCTGGAAAAATCTGCTAAAGAAAGATGAAATAATTGATGTGGCATCTTATATTTATACTTTGTACGGAACTAATCCTCCCAATCCCAAAAAACCGCAGGGAGAATTATTTAAGAGAAATTAGATAAGATGAGTGAAAAAGCAAATAATGAAGAAGTTGATTATAATTATTTATATGATGATGGTGACCGGTTAATAACCAGGACCGGCGACTCGTTCAGAGACAGAGTATCAACTATAGATAGAAAAGGACACCGGGTCTGGGTTTATCCTCACAAACCCAAAGGGATTTTTCACAGATTCAGAATATTGACATCAATCATTCTTCTTGTGATAATGGGGGGAACACCATTCATCAAATTGAATGGTGACCCATTGATTTTACTAAATGTGATTGAAAGAAAATTTATTATTTTCGGCATGCATTTCTGGATGCAGGACTTTTTCATATTTGCTCTCTCTTTCATCGCCTTGGTGATTTTCATTGTATTATTTACTGCAATATTCGGAAGGATTTGGTGCGGTTGGGCATGTCCTCAGACTATTTTTATGGAAATGGTCTTCAGGAAAATCGAGTACTTGATTGAAGGCGATGGACCCAAGCAAAGAAAACTCGACGAATCACCTTATACCTTTATTAAAATTTTCAAAAAAACACTTAAGCATACAATTTTCTTTGCATTATCGTGGTTAATCGGAAATATTTTTCTTTCTTATATTATAGGAGTTGACGAACTATTCCATATAATTTCAGAACCTGTTCAGCAGCACACTGCCGGATTCATAGCGATGTTAGTATTCACTCTTGTATTTTATGGTATTTTTGCGAGATTCAGGGAACAGGCATGCATCTACATATGTCCTTATGGAAGGCTTCAGTCGGTTTTGCTCGATAAAAATTCAATTGTTGTTGCTTATGATTTTGTCAGAGGGGAACCAAGAACAAAACTAAGAAAGGATATTGATCCAACTAATGCTGGAGATTGCATTGACTGCAGTCTCTGCGTCAAGGTTTGCCCAACAGGCATTGACATAAGAAACGGCACACAACTCGAATGTGGGAACTGCACTGCCTGCATTGATGCATGCAACAGTGTTATGAAAAAAGTCAAAAAGCCCAAAAATTTGATTAAGTATGCCTCGATAAACCAGATAGAATCTAATCAAAAATTCAGATTTACAACGAGAATTGCACTGTATTCTGTTCTGCTGATTGCATTGATAGTTCTAAATGCTGTATTAATAGGTTCGAAAAGTGACATAGGGGTAACTATGTTCAAGGCAAAAGGTTCAGAGTATATAATTAACGATGATGAGAGTATTTCAAATTTATATACACTGACACTAATTAATAAAACCTCTGAAAAGATGTATATTGATATAATTATTAAAGATATTCCAGCTAAGGTCAAACTTGTCGGAACAGATAAAATTGTACTCAATCCTAACCAGTTAATGGAGACTGCTGCGATTATTGAAATTCCTGAAGATTATATTGATGATGGAAAATTAGAAATTAAAGTCGGTTTCTATAATAATGGGAAAATATTAAATTCGTTAAAAACTAATTTTTCGGCACCAAAAGAAAAGGAAAAAAAAGAAAAGCATGAAAATCATAAATAACTGGGGATTTGGAATTGCTGCTTTGTATATTCTATTTGTATTGTCTGTTGCAGGAACAGTAATCTTTGCTTCATTCCAAAATGTAGAGCTGGTTGATAAAAATTATTATTCAAATTCCTTAGTTTATCAGAAACAAATTGATAAAAAGAAAAATTCAAACAGTTTAACCGATATTATAAAAATAATGCAGGACAAAAAGTATCTTGTTATTATATTCCCGGATGAAATATCTCAGTCAAGTTTATCAGGTAATATTTTATATTTTAAACCTAATGATTCAAGGCTCGATTTCAAGGAAATACTGAAAACTGATTCTGTCAATCAATATAGAATACCCCTTAGCCGTTTTGTAAAAGGAAAATGGCTTGTCAAGATTGACTGGATGGGGAACGGCAAAGAATTTTATAATGAGGAAGAAGTTACTATAAGATAAATTATGTTCATAATTACAGGTTTTGTTCTCGGGTTAATCACAAGTTTACATTGTGTTGGTATGTGTGGTCCGCTTGCTTTAGCAGTACCGAGGACCGAAAGTGGAAAATTGAATCTACTGTTGGATGGATTTCTATTCAACTTCGGAAGAATCATTACATATTCTGTAATGGGAGTTATTCTAGGAGGAGTGGGATTGGCTGTTACAATTGCTGGTTTCCAGGAAATAATCTCGATAATTATTGGCTCATCGATTCTTACTATTTATTTATTTACATTGATTTTCAAAAAGAAAATATTTCAATTAAATTTAACCAGCAAATTTTTCATAAAATTACAATCTCTTTTCGGTAAAGTTTTCCAAAAGCAAACGAAAGGAGCATTGTTAATTCTTGGCTTGTTAAACGGATTACTACCCTGTGGAGCGGTTTATATAGCATTAGCACAATCCATTATAGCAGGAGGTATTGCAGAAAGCACAGTTTTCATGGCTTCTTTCGGATTCGGGACTATGCCTTTGCTTCTGGCTGTTTTCGTATCGAGAAATATTATTCCTGTTAATTTCAGAAAAAAATTAACAAAGTTGATTCCCGTAGCCGTTTTATTTGTGGGAGCATTACTCATAATGCGCGGAATGTCCCTTGGCATTCCATACATTAGCCCTGTATTGCAGCATCATGAACAGCATAGTAAAACAGACTGTTGTCATTAAATGATTTTGAACATTAATTTATTAAGAAAATGAAATCAAATATATCATTCAAAAGTAAATACAAGCCATCCAAGCCATGTTCATGTGACATTTGCAATGCCTTTTGCATGAGACCAGGCTGGTGGACTGTAGAGGAAGCTATGAAAGCAATCGATGCAGGTTATGCAAAGCGAATGATGTTAGAAATGGCTCCTGAAATGACATTCGGGGTTCTTTCTCCGGCTTTCAAAGGTTGCGAAGGTAATTTTGCTTTGAATACATTTTCGAAAAACGGGTGTAATTTTTTTGTTAATAATTTATGCGAACTTCATGGAACTGGATTGCAGCCGCTTGAGTGCAGAGTTTCCCACCATGACAGAACCGGCATGGGGATAAAATGCCATGCTGATTTGGAAAAAGATTGGAATTCCCAGTCAGGTCAGTCATTGATTATGAAGTGGGGTAACCTTATTGGTTTCTGGATTAGGTATCAGAATTTACATTAATTCGGAAAAATTATAAAATATATAACAAATTAATTTCAACTTTTCCAGTGGAATTTCTCAGTATTCCTGCACCTGAACTATTGTATATCCCGATGTTTTGTTCCCTCCCAATATAAAGGTAAAGTTTTTTCCGAACGGAAGATTTAAACCATCTATTCTTCTGATGACCGTACTGTCAACAGGATTAATGAACAAAAAACTGGTAGTTCTTTCAAGAGTTACATTTTCAACTGACGAAGCTGAACCATAGGATATATTTTCTGCAATTAACATTGTATCTACATTGAGTGCAACATTGACTGTAGAAAATTCCTTACATGCATTAATGAACCTTCTTTTATAATTAACACTTTCAATTTTTAAAGGGGTATACTGGAATAAAAGTAACTCTTTATTCTGAGAAGCACCTGTTGCAATAATCAAATTTCTTTTTGTTATATCATTATTTATATTTAAAAGGCTGCCACTGATAGTAATATCCCCGCTCCCGGGATTCATTATCGTAGCCAGTAAATCGGAGAAATATATTTTAGCCTGGTTCAAAGCAGGAGGTACTGCAACTATAACGGTTTCAACATCAGGTATCAGGTTTACTACCTGGGTGAAAGAACCTTCGGTTAAAAATTCAGCAGATTTGTTTACATCATTTTCCTCAACTAAGGAAATTTTTATTTTCCCGTTGTTTGTTGGGTCATCTAATATAAATATAAGGTAACTTTTATCAGCTTTGAAATCTGCCAATGAGTTATAAATTAATCTCGACGGGTCTTCTGTGGAATAAACAGCAAGTGGCACAATGCCTGATGATATTACTACATGTTTCGATAATTCACCATATTGAATAGCAGGTGATATGAGTTCACCTGATATAAATTTTGAAGGTGAGTTCTTATAATCTCTTGCTCCGAGGGATAATGTATAACCCGGATAATTAACTGAAGCATTTATCACCCTGACTACAGAATTTCCATCGAGAGGTTGACTTAATCTGAATGGAGGCACAATTACTGTAAGTTTTGCCGGATTATCTACCGAATCAAATACTGCAACAGTGAAATTCTTAAGTACCTCAAGTGATGCATCTGCTTTACTTTTTTCATCATTTCCGACGCTTGCTCCGATTGTATCATTGTTCTGTGAGCTGCATGCTTCA
>JACRLY010000053.1 GCA_016219595.1 Ignavibacteriota bacterium
AGGTTCACTTTTTAAAGTTCCTACCTGCTTTCTTGAATCAATGTCTTCCCACACAATATTTGCTTCAAGCGGATTACCTTTGTCATCGAGAATCCTCCCCTGAACGGCTACAACTTTTTCCGGTTTTGCTTCCTGTGGCAAAGTAATAGAGTATAAATCGCTTTTACCAACATTATCGGGTTTATTATCGGCAGCAAAATAAGCAATATCTCCCTGGGTTGTAACTATATAACCCCAATCATCTCCTACACCGTTTATTTCTTTACCGAGATTAACAGGTTCACTCCATTCAGTCCAAGAATCATCTCTTAATCTTGTTGATTTGAATACATCTAAACGTCCAAATCCGTAATGGCCTTCGGAACTGAAATAAAGTGTTTTTCCGTCGGGGTGCAGGAATGGGCTTCTTTCTGCAAACGGTGTGTTAATGACATTTCCTAGGTTTATTGGTTCTGACCATCCGTCATCTGTCTTTTCACAAATATAAATATCAGTGTTGCCCCAATAACTTCCATTGAATATAGTTCCCTTTTTCTTAAAATCCCCTACACATCCATACCTGTCGGAGACAAATAAAATCGCTTTACCATCACTTGTTTGTTTTCCGTCACAATCAAAATAAGAACTATTAATCGGTTCAGGAAAATGTTTGACTGAGCTCCATCCGAATTTTATTTTGTCCGAGTAAAATAAATCTCCGTTGCCCATGCTTTCAGAATAATTTCCAAAAATTATCAATTGATTTCCATCAGTTGATATTGAAGAAGAATACTCATGTGTCGCAGAGTTAATCACTGCTCCCATCTGTTTTGCTTTTTGCCACTGGGTATTGTTTTTATTCTCAGATACAAAAATGTCCTCTCCTCCGATTCCATCCGCTCGGTTATAACCTGTAAAATATAAAAGTTTCCCGTCTGCAGTCGGTATCGGCGAGTATTCATCCTCTCCTGTATTTACACCGTTTTCCAAATTTTTTACTATGAGCTTTTGTTTGGGCTTTTTCAGCATATCGATTATCTTGTCAAATCTGTCCTGCATCATCGGGAATTTTGATTTATATTTTTGATATACCCCAATTGCACCATTCCAATCTTTGTCTCTGATAAAAGGTTCAGCCAGTCTTTGGACAGCTATAAAAGCATTTTCAGAAGGTGCATTAAATTCAATATAGTTTTCAAATTGTGTTTGTGTTCCCGGGGTGCTTGAATATCTCAGAAAATCATCCTGCTCCATGTATACTGAAATACATCCGTATAATTGGAAGGATGCAAAAAGTAATAGGAAAAATAAAAATTTTGTTTTCATAATTTTTTATTAAAATTAAAGTAAGTTAATCTGTTAATTTAAACAAATAATTCAAACCTATTGTAATTGCTATTTGTTCTGTATTATATTTTTCTGAATTGTACTCAGGTAATCCATTGCTGGAAAATTGTTTTGTCAAAATTATTGAATAATTAGCATATATATTGAGTCTCCCAATGTTATCATAATATAATGGCAAGATAAATCCGAACCTAATTCCAAATATAAAATTAAGATTAGATGTTATTGTAACAGCAGAATCAGGATATTCCATTTTCCCGGATAAGGGCAAACCAATAAAACATCCAATTAAACTACCCATGATACAAAAAGTAGTATTTAATGTTAAATAACTTGACTTAGTTATCCAATTTATATTCTTATTATCAGACACAATATTTTTATATGATATTGTTGAATATCCCAAATCGCCATATATTCCTAATTGCAGTATTTCATCACTTCCTGAATATTGTTTAGAAATTGGTATAAAACCCGATACTCCAAAGTCAGGAAATTTATTAACAGTAAACTCACTTTTCAAACTCTCGACATTATAATATTTTGCACTACCACCGCTCAATGCAATATAGGGACCAATGCTAGACGCATACTTATCTATTGCCCTTCTCATTCTTGATAGGCTGTTATTAGTTAATAATAAAATAATCAATATTATTAAAAGTATTCGAGTCACTAAATAGACCTATTTCTAATATTAATTCTTCTTAAATTTGAAATAATTAATAATAAATTCAATATCAATTACCCAATTTAAACAAATAATTCAATCCGATGCCAAATGATAGTATACTCGCAGGATAATGAGACTCATATCCTACAGTTGTATCATTTTCAGTATACCATCCAAGTTTTGTAATATTTATATGAACATTAGCAAATAGATTAAGCTTAACTTTATTTTTCTCTAATAATGTAATAAAATAACTTAAATTAAACCCTTGGAAAAAACTCCTTATTTCTTGTGAGATTATAAGGTTTGCATCACTGGCTTCAACCTTTCTACTTATAGGAACACCAAACGTAGGACCTAATGATAATCCCCAAAAGTAACATCCAATATATAATGTAATACAACTTGTCTGAGAACTCATATATTTACTTTTGTCGAACGGCATTGAATGTTCGAAGGAATATGTTGATAATCCAAGTTCGGCAATTAATCCTGTATTTCGTGGTTCTTTTGAAAATAAATAAAAGAAGGTAACTCCGAAATCGGGAATACTATTTATTCTGATTATTTTCTTTTCTCCGGGATAAATTTCTGAAAGATTTATTCCCGCTTTATGTGAAATAAAAGGTCCTAAATAAAAAGTTCCCCATACAAATTCTTGTTGGCATTTACAATTATCTGATAATACCAGAATTAATGATACAAGTATCAAAATCTGTTTCATTTTATTTTAATCTATATGAGAATAATATTTTTCTCAATTTCTATGAAATAATATCAGCTTATTATTTTATTCACCCAAATTAAACAAATAACTAACTCCTATTGCTCCTGAAGCGGGATGAAAGTTAAATGTACTATTATAATTATCTTTATATTGTCCTGTTAAAAAATATCCAAATTGAATTCTAAAATTTAATCTTCCTGTTTCATCGTAATAAAGAGGAATATCTCCACCAATCCTGAATTCTGCAAACATACTCAAATCTTCAGTCTTAATATCTGTTTCTGTATTTGAAGATTTTACGATTTAATATCATATGAATAAGTCGAATAAGCAAGGTCAGCATCTAATCCGAATTGGCTTTTATCTCCAAAGGGAATATATCCCGAAGCACCAAAATCAGGTAATCCGTTAACAGTAAACCCATTCTTTCTTCCATCTGGCACATCCGCAGCATTCACTCCACCCTTTAAAGTAATGAATGGTCCAATGCTGTAAGGGAAATTTGAACCCTTAGCATTAGCAGGCAGGTAATTAGAAATAATAATTCCAAATAATAAGATGATTAGTACTTTTCTCATAAAAACCCCAATTTATTTAAAAAAAAATTATTTTCTTTCCATAACTACATAAGCAACTGCATTTCCTTCTGTATGCGATAATGAAACATGTACAATGCAATCACCATATTTTTCTTTCAATCCGCCATTTAATTCAACCAATGGTTTCCCGTTTTTCTCATTCCTTATTCCGATTTCCTTAAACTTGAATCCTTCTGTTATGCCGGTACCGATTGCCTTGCTGAATGCTTCCTTTGCGGCAAAGCGAGCTGCATAATGCAATGCTTTCTTTTCCTTGAATTGCTCACAATATTCAATCTCTGTTTCAGTGAAAATTCTTTTGATAAACCTGTCGCCATAATTTCCGACAGAATTTGCTATTCTTTCTATTTCGATTATATCCGTTCCGATCCCGATTATCATAACATCTCATCATAAAATTTCTGATACTTTCTGAATTCTTCAAGTAAAATTGGTAAAGCCACACCCGATGGTTCAGGTAATTTAGCATCTACATAACCGCTTAATACTGTGAAATTCGGGTTAACTTCAACTACATACGCACCGGCTCTTTTTGCAACGACCGGCAAATTTGCAGCAGGATATACTTCGGCAGAAGTCCCAACGCTGAAAAACACATCGCATGAATATGCCGCTTCTTCTGCTGCTTCCAAAGCATCAGCAGGAAGCATTTCACCGAACCAGACTACTGAAGGTCTGATTCTGCCTCCGCATCCCGGACATACAGGCAATTTTTTGTCAGGAAGATTTGTTTCTCCGTGAAATGACTCTTTGCAATCAAAGCAGTGATTCTCAACAATGTTCCCATGCAATTCAATTACTTTATCCGAACCTGCTCTGTGGTGCAGCCTGTCTACATTTTGAGTAATTAGTGAAAATTCAGGAAAAATTTTCTGCATTTCAGCTATCGCATAATGCCCCGGGTTTGGCTTTGCATTATTAACAACCTCCACCCTGTGCTGATACCATGACCACACTAATTCGGGATTCGACATAAATCCGTCAACACTTGCCAGTTCTGCAGGATTGAACTGAGCCCATAATCCATCAGGGTCGCGGAAAGTTTTAATCCCGCTTTCAGCCGAAACACCTGCACCTGTAAGAACAGCTACATGTTTTGCTTTTGCAAGCCTTTGAAGTAGTGATTCCGGAATTTCCATATTTCATTACTTATTTTATTAATATGATGTTATGCAATATAAAAAAACCTAATCAATAGGTGAAAAAAAATAATTTCAACTCAAATTAGTCAAATCTTTGGTTAATAGTAAATTATTATGAGAAAATACATAATTGCAATAACATTATCTTTTGCACTTGCGATGCTGACTGTGGATGTAAGTAGAAGTATAAGGAATCCTGCTCCTTATGTATATAAAATAGATACTCTTCCCCATTACGGAAGAAAACGTCCGCTCAAAAGGCATTATGAGCCGGATTTTAGTGCGAAACCACAAATTTCCTGACAGCTTTTTTCTTGTCACCTGCATTTATAATAGCATAATACGTTCCGCTTGGAAGCAGTGCTGTATTATATTTAACAAATTTCCTGTCTGTCAAATTTATTGTGTTTACCTGATTGCCTAAGTTATCATATATCTCTATTTCACCCGGATTTATTCCTTCAGCCATATCGTAATTGAAATTTACAAAATCGGTTGCAGGAATAGGTGAAGGCTCTCCGAAATTGAATGCTTCCAATTCTGTTTCAATAACCGGAGTTGTGGAACAGAAAGTTACAGTGTACTCAACATTGTCGCTTGGATTGCCAACAACCATAAAAGTCATTTTAACAGTTGTACATCCTTCAATTTTGTTTGGTACAAGAACTACATCAAAGAAATTATCTCCAATTGTTGATTCTCCGGGTGCTAAAGTAACTGCTGAATTATCCGGCATCTCAAAATCATCAGTCTTTGGTGGAAAACAATTACGCAGACAAAAATAAACTTTATGACCAGAAACCAAATTTATCATTGTCATCTTTGCTTTCAATCTAATTGGATTATTCGTTTTATTTCTAACTTCAGCAAATGATTTAATTTCGGATGAATCAGGATGAGAATTTATTTTTGTTTCCGGTAATATAGCAAACTCAAGACTTTGACTTCTCAATCCGGTAAAACTTAATATTAAAAGGATAAATCCTGTACAAATTCGTAATAAATATTTCATAAAATTATCTCCGCAAACAAAATATTTTTTATTTAGTTTTGTTATAATAACAAATTAGTAAAAAAATTATTTGATTAAAACTTAATTATTGCGGAGAAAAAATGCTGAGGGATATGAAAATTATTATTTTTGTCATTGTTGTTACTACAATATCTTCTCTATTTTGTTACGGTCAAAGTACTGTGCCGTCTGCTACCGTAAAAAATCTTAGCGGGAACCAGGTCAACACAAATACATTTTCAAATGACGGCAAACCTTTCGTGATTGATTTTTGGGCAACATGGTGCAAACCGTGCATAGAGGAGCTGAAAAACATTCACGAAGTTTACGAAGACTGGCAAAAAGAAACCGGTGTAAAATTATATGCAATCTCAATAGATGATTCGCGCAACAGTAAAAAAGTTGCCCCTTTCGTTAACGGCAGGCAATGGAAATTCGAAGTCATGCTCGACGAAAACAGTGACTTCAAACGTGCAATGAATGTTAATAATCCTCCTCACACGTTCCTATACAATGGCAAAGGAGAATTGGTCTGGCAGCATAACGGATATGCACAGGGTGATGAAAACAATCTTTACGATGAAATAAAAAAATTGCTGGCAAAAGAAAATACCGGTACTGAAAATAAATAGATGTTCCTGACAGAACACTCTTTTTTTATCAAATGGATAATACAAAAAACAAAAAACCTGAAAAAAAATTCGGTAGTATTATACTGCGGCTTGCATCCTATGTTAAGCCCTTTTCTGGATTATTCTTTCTCGTTTTATTTCTTAATACTGTTTTTTCTACTTTAACAACTGTTTCGATTACAACTATCCAGCCCCTGATAAAACTTTTGTTCGATAATAATTCAACGACAGAAATTATAAAAAAAGCCGAACCCGGTTTTCTGGAAAATCTTAAAACAGGTTATTTGCATTTTATCCAGGGATTAGTCAGCGTTGCTAATGAACCGATGGCAACACTTGTAAATCTGAGTATTCTTATTGTGGGAATTTTCATCGTAAAAAACATTTTCAAATATTTTGCTTCCGTTGCAAAAGTTAGATTGGATGAGGGTATCGCCAAATCAATCAGGGATTCGGTATACGCTAAAATGACAAATCTTTCGCTTGATTTTTTTACTCAGAGAAAAAGCGGTACGCTGATTTCAATTATTACAAATGATATTAATGTAATTAATGTTGCTACCATTAGTAATTTCACGGATTGTCTTCGTGAAGCGACACAGGTTGTATTGTTTCTTATCTTGCTGTTGTCAATTTCTCCTTATCTTACATTTGTAGCTTTCAGCACAAGTGTCATCAGCCTCCTGGTTTTGAAATACGGTTCAAAGTACCTGAGAAGATATGCGTCGCGTATGCAGTCTGCAATGGCAGATTACACCTCGATTCTCCAGGAAACAATCTCAGGCATTAGAGTTGTAAAAGCTTATAATGCAGAAGAAACTGCAAATGATAAATTCAGGGTGCAGACCACTAATTATATTAGCTCTGCAGTAAAATTTCAGAAGATTATTACACTCATTCCCTCAATCAATGAAATTTTTGTTATTGTCGCTTTATGTGTCGTACTCTATATTGGCGGCTCTGCAGTACTTTCGGAAAACGGGATGAAACCGGATGAATTGATGTTGTTTTTGTTTTCGCTTTTTGCAGTTATGTCACCGATTGCAACTTTAGTGAATAATTTTTCAAACTTCCAGAGGGGTTTCGTTGCCGCCGAAAGAGTATTCGATGTATTAGACCGCCAGCCGTCTGTTCCTGCCGGCAACGATGATATAAACGGTTTCAGCAATTCAATCGAAATAAAAAATGTAAGCTTTGCTTATGCAGATATTCCTGTAATTCAGAACGCAGATTTTAAAATCGAAAAAACCAAAAAAATTGCATTTGTCGGTTCGAGCGGAAGCGGGAAGTCTACTATGCTAGATTTAATCATCAGGTTTTACGACCCGGTTAGCGGGGAAATATTAATCGACGGGAAAAATTTACGAAGCTTCAGGCTCGACAAATATCGTTCATTGTTTGGCATTGTTTCCCAGGAAACTATGCTTTTCAATGACACAATTGCTAACAATATCCGTTATAGTTTCGAAGATGCTTCGGATGAAGAAATTATTAAAGCATCGAAAATAGCCAATGCTTATGATTTTATTATTAAACTTCCGAATGGATTTGAAACAATCACGGGTGACCGTGGTGTACTGCTTTCCGGTGGCGAAAAACAAAGAATTGCAATAGCACGTGCATTAATCCGCAATCCATATATTCTTGTATTCGACGAAGCCACTTCTTCTCTCGATTCCGAATCTGAAAAAATCGTTCAGGATGCTATTAACAGTTCACTCAAAGATAAAACTGCAATTATTGTGGCTCACAGGCTTGCTACTATTATTGATTGCGATGAAATTCTTGTTTTCAATGATGGTATAATTGCCGAACACGGTTCACATTTACAACTCTTATCCCACAACGGCATCTATAAAAAATTATACGATATTCAGTATAATAATCCCATACTTTAGTATGGGGGGACTCAGTTTATGGGTGATACTATGGTAGTGTATGCCCACATCCATACACTAACCCCACTCTTTAGAGTGGGGGCATACTCAGGTACTCCGAGTGGGAGGGTGTACTCCGAATGGAGGTCATACTCCGAGTGGGAGGTCATACTCCGAGTGGGAGGTCATACTCCGAGTGGGAGGTCATACTCCGAGTGAGTGGGAGGTCATACTCCGAGTGGGAGGTCATACTCCGAGTGGGAGGTCATACTCCGAGTGGGAGGTCATACTCCGAGTGGGAGGTCATACTCCGAGTGGGAGGGTGTACTCCGGTATGGATATCCCTCACACTGAAGTGTGAGGTCAATGTATAACTCTACCACATACACTAACCCTACATTTTAGCGTTGAATTCGTACTTCACAAAAAAAATATTTTTCCATTACATCCCCATTATTTTCATACACTTACTTTTTTAGCTCCAACTAAATCATAAAAAAAGGTGAAAAAAAGTGAAATTATTTTGAGACCTTTTTACTTTTCATGTGTCATTATATTAAGGTGAAGTGTCAATTTTTGGAAAAATGTGCTCTGAAATGGCAAAAAACCTTGTGTGGTTCTTGATTTTTAGGTTTTTTTCACAAATTTGGAGGTCTGGCATTACTTTTGTTACATTATTTACCTGATGCAGGAATGCGGTTCTGATTTCTTCGTGTTTATTCAGAAGAAAAGAATTGTGTTTTTTACTTATTATAATTGTTTTTTAGAAATGTCTTGCATATCTTTGTAATTGGTTTATTCTAACATATAATGTATATAATAAGCCTGTTAATTTGAAGAAGAAACTAAGGCAAAGCCTTTAAAGAAGAAAAAAAAGAGTTGTTAGTTAAATAAACAAAATGTTTCATAATTTTTAAGAGGTGTTTTATGAAGTTATTTTCAAAATTGAGTATGGCAACGTTTTTATTTGCTGTGCTTATCTTTTTTGCTAATGCTCCAAATTCTAACGCAGTCGTTTCCACAATTGGAAATGGAGCTAATGAATGGGGTCAATATGATAGCTGGTGTAATCCTTATGGTGATTATTGGTCTGTAAACCGTAATGAATACATATTTTCAAGTACTGAATTAACAAATGCAGGTATTCCAAGTGGTGCTATAATTACCGCAATTGCTTTTAATGTAGGTAATCCCAATGGTTGTGGCACACCTGTAGGAGGTGGAGGGGGACCTTTGGATTTTAAATTAGGGTTAAAAAATGTTTCTTATCAATATCATACAACAGGGGTGTGGGAAACAGTTACAGATTTATATACAAATAACGCACTTGTTCCTGTTGCTGGGTGGAATACACACACACTAACTTCAGGATTTATTTATAATGGACAGAATTTATTAGTCAATACTTGTTTTAACGGTTTTAATGACTATACCCTGAGTGCTGGTGTTAAATTTGACTATTACAGTGGTAATACAACAAAATATAATTACAGTGATTGTTGCGATGATTATTGTGCTGGTTCATCTTCAGGTAATTTATGGACTCCAAGACCTCAAATCAGAATTACATGGGCTCCACCAGCACCAAATGCAGAAATTACTGAAATATACCGTGCCGGTTACAGTTATACTGTTCCATTCCATGCAGGTCCTTATAATACATTTGTAGTTTTGAGAAATACAGGAACTTTACCTTTGACAAGTGTGGATTTAACATTAACGACACTTAACTCAGGTATAGACCCGCAGTCTCAGGTTTTGAACTGGTCCGGTACTCTTGCTCCGAATACATCGACAACTGTATCTTTCTCAAATCCAACACAATATTCAATTACCGGACCCGCTTGGTCTCCGCTTCAAATAGCAATTCAGGGAGGTGCATCTTTAAATGGTGGTGCCTATACTGACCCGGACCCGGCATATTTCCAGAGAGTATTTACTCCAATAAATTACGATATCGATATATCCAACCCTTACGGATTGCAGCCAATCGGAGATGGCGGTGCAGTACCAATTGTATGCCGTGTTTATAATGCTGGTGCCAGACCAATTGATGTTGACCAAGGGTGGGGTATGGAAATTTATCCTGCTATCGATGGTACTTACTTAGCGCCCTGGATTCAAGCATCGGCACAAAAAATAAATCCTGGTAGTTTTTCAGATTTTACAATCGGTTCGAGCAGTTTCCCTGCCAAATCACCGATGGCAGCGTATTATGTAACTGCCTCTGCATCGTTTACTGCAGTGGTAGATTTTGACATGCTGAATAATTATTCATTTATATCAAAAGCCGCAAAATTAGCTGAAGGTCAAACATATACAGTCGGCGGACCTTTGAGTAATTTCCCCGACTTCGAAGCAGCCGTTAACTACCTTAACGGTGGCGGCATCTATGGCACTATGGGATTACCCGTGATACTCGAAGTCAGGAACCTCGGAGTGCCTTACATAGGAAGTTTTTCACTTGGTGCTTACTCAAACCCGTCAAGAAGCCCTGTCATAATCAGACCGGCTCCTGGTGAGGTTGTTACTTTGAATTATACTCTTCCGGGTGCGGGATTTTATCTCGGCGACTTGTCAGGTGCAGGCGATGTTACATTCCAGGATATTAACTTCCAGGTGTTCGAAGCTCCCGGAAACGCATGGGGCAGGATGTTCAACCTATCAAACTGCGATAATATCGTATTTGACGGATGTAACTTCACAGGTGTTCAGACAGGCATTACTGACCCGTCTCACACTGTATTCTATCTTGACCAGGCAGACAACATTCGCTTCGTTGATAACCACATTTATTATGGTTCCTACGGAGTCTATGAAAACATAGCAAACATTTGCCGTACACTCGATTTCCAGGGCAATTACCTGCTCGGTGCAAGCAACATCGGTGCTTATCTTGCTTTCGACGGTACACAGGACTGCGGTTCTGTCAACTTCACAGGCAACACGGTAAGCAATTATGGTGGCACTTCACCGTTGGGCGGTTTGCATACATGGAATTCGACAGTTGTTACAGGTAATACATTTTCAGGTATCACAGGATTCGGACAAGGTCAGGCAGCTTTGCAGGTTACCCATACCTACCCGTATTTCTATTTGACAACAAATGCTCTCCAGGTATCGAACAATACATTCAATAACCTTACCGATGCTGATGGTATCAGGCTTATTGACGTAACACTCGGTACAGTGGGGAACAATAATAATATTACAATTGTAAATACTCTTAATAATCCTATTAACGGTATTTATATAACTAATCCGAATACACAAAGACCAGAGGGTGCAAAGAAAACCGGCGACGGAAACACACAGGCAGCAGCCAGTTTCGGTATAACGGTCAACGGCAACACAGTTACCATGCTCGACATGGATGCCGGTAACGGTATCTCTCTCGAAAGTACAGCCGAAGTTGCTGTAACAAATAACATGGTACATGTATATAATCAGCCCGGTTTCGGTGGTGTAGGATTGAATGGCTTGAATGCAAATAATGTAGCCGATTGCGTATTTGGAATCAATATGGTTGACGGACAGGACCTGGTCGGATTGAATGAAGTCAGTTCATGGGACCTTGGTGTTTACTATAACACAATAAGTGTAAATTCAAATACAATCGATAATGAATATGCTGTTGCAAGCATTGACGGCGGTTATGTTCAGATTTACAGGAACATATTCCAGAATGCAGGTTACGGAAAAGTAATCAGGGTTAAGAACTTCCCGATTTACCAGTCGAACCAGAACAATTTCTGGAACACAGCAACGCCAAGCCAGGGGATGAATATCGGCAGATGGTTTAACACCGATGTTCAGGTTGTTTATACACTCGGTTTACTCGATACAAGTGCAACAATGCTTAACTGGCGTTATTACACAACCCCTAATGATGAAGAAACATACTTCACAGACAGGACATTCTCAGCTTCCAACAATTTGCATCTTGCAATGTTCGAAGATGACATGATTAACAATGATGCATTGTTCGCACAGATACCGAACCCGGTAGTGCCTTATTTACCACCGATATTACCTTCGGTGCTTGGCGACAATCCATTGTATTACAGTTTATTCGAAAACTATGACATTGACGGCGAAGACCGTTCAGCAAGTGGTTTCTTCACAGGTGCCGACAACTTACATCCTACATTGAGCATTGTGGCACAGCCAGAGACTCTAAATGAGTGTCTCAACTCTGCAAATACCGACCTTAGGGTTTCGGCATTCCTTACATTAGGCGTTCCGATTCACTACCAGTGGTGGAAAGATGATGTTCCGATGACTGATGTTGATAACCCGAATTATAATAAAGCTATATTGTTCTTTGGTGCTCTCGACTATTCCAATGCCGGTGTTTACAGATGCCAGGTATTCGGATTCGGTCAGGACGTTATTTGGTCAGATCCTGTAACAGTCAATATTATTGCTCCGGTTGAAATCACCCGCAGCCCTGTTGACAAATTTGCAGATGCAGGCGCCTCATTATACTTCGAAGTAGAAGCACATGCATTCGGTTTACTCGAAGATCCGCCCCTGTTCAGCCCAAGATTCGAATGGTGGAAGATTGACCAGAACAATGTTTATACAAAGATTACAAATAATAACAAATATTCAGGTGCCGCATCCAATCTTCTCGGCATCAAGAATATCGATGATAATGATTTCAACTTCAAGTATTATGCAAAAGTATTTTCAGAGTGTAATAATGATTCTACACCGAAATTCGAACTCTTGAAAGTTCCTGAAGTTGTCATCAATTCACAGCCTCAATCCGTAACCGGTTGCGAAGGTACAAATGTACAGCTTACATTTGATGCAACAGAAACTGAAGGCGGAACAGGCTTGGCATTCCAGTGGAAACATAACGGTCTTGGTATCGGCGATAATTCCAATTTCGCAGGTACATCGACCAATACACTTACTATCAGCGGACTTACTCCGGCTCTTGCAGGAAGCTATACTTGCGATATTACTGCATTGCCAACCACTAACATGAAGACAACTGACGCTGCAACCGTAACGGTAAACGTGGCTCCGACTATTTCGGCTCAACCTGCTCCGGCAGAAGTTACCGAAGGTCAGCCTGTTAATCTCAGCATTACCGCCGCAGGTTCAGACCCGTTGACTTACCAGTGGTATAAGGACGACGTTGAAATCACAGGAGCAACTAATAACACATTCGCTATTGCCGCTTCGGTCAAAGCTGATGAAGGTAATTACAAATGTAAAGTTACTAACGATTGTGCAAGCATCTGG
The DNA here is from genome assembly GCA_016219595.1 of Ignavibacteriota bacterium. Classification (GTDB taxonomy): domain Bacteria; phylum Bacteroidota; class Ignavibacteria; order Kapaibacteriales; family UBA2268; genus XYC2-FULL-35-21. The sequence continues at coordinate 13,245 of JACRLY010000053.1, forward strand.
TCAGATGTGGTTAATGTTAAAGTTAATTCCGATTTTTCAGGTGTTGACGATAATTTGGACGGATTCTCCATGGAACAGAATAGTCCTAATCCGTTCAACCTTACATCGGTTATTAGGGTTAACATGCCAAGAGCTGCTGCTGCACGTCTCGTAATTACCGATTTATTCGGTAGAGAAGTTGCCGTTCTTGTTAATAACACTCTGAACCAGGGTACAAACGAAGTTAAAATTAATGTTAACTCGTTGCGCCTCTCCACAGGTGTTTATTACTATACTTTGACATCAGGTGCTTATTCAGAAACCAAACAAATGGTTATCGTTAAATAATAAGCTGATTCATTATTATAAAGCCGGGGTGGTTTTCTACTCCGGCTTTTTTTTATTCTATTAATACATTTCATATTGTCATACTGAGCGTAGTCGAAGTATGAAAACTATAATAAATTGTAATTTACATTTAGACTCATTATTATTTTCAGTAATCAAACCTTTTATCTTAATTTTGCATATTGATTTAATTTATTAAGGAACAGCAATAATGTCAAAACTTTTAATTCCGGTTTGTTTATCATTCGTCTTATTATTTACATATTGTTCTCACACGGATGAAGATAGAGAGAGGTTTATCAGCACATACAAAGATATATTAATAGCAAGGGAACGTTACCAGGATACAACAGTTGCCAATGCCGAAGTTAAAAAGGTATATAAGAAAAATAAATACACGGAACAAACCTTCTTCGAAGACTGGAAATATTACGTGAAAGACCCGCAGGATTTTCTTGTTATGTCGTTCCCGTGCTCAAAAGGAATTGATTAAACTTGAGAAGAGAAAATAATCAGGATTATAATAATTGATTGATGTCTTTAAATTATGTAGGGACACAATATTTTGTGTCCCTACATAAAACGAACGAACAATTCAATATGTCATTTTAACATCATTTACAATCCTATACCAAATATCATTCTTACTAAAAATTCGGGGCTTCCCTCGTCAACTTTGCCGGCATTAAAGAGTGTTCCTAAAGCAATCCACAAATCCTTTCTTCCATGCGAAATTGTTGGACCTATATAATTTCCGTGGTCATCTCCTTTTGCTTCTAATCCAAATGCAAACAATTCTGCAGGATGATAACTTATGCCAGCCGCATACTTTGGCACAAATTCCCACTCTTTGTCTTTATAAGCTAACTCAAAGTATGGATTCAATGATACGTTAAACTTGCCGATATCCTTTGCTAAAATCAGTTTTGCTTCAAATTCATGGTCCGAAAACGTCTGGTTGCCTTTATATTCAACATATAAAAGCGGATCTAAAATATATTCATTTTTCTCAAAAAATTTATATCTTCCTCTCAATTTAAACCCGGAATATTTTAATGACTCCCCGGCTGACTGAGTAAACACCTGGTAAATACCAAAATCAAAACGTTTGTTCATTCCGACTTCCAATTCGAAATTTAATTCAGTAAAACCTGAAGTTTTGAAACTATCTATATCGGGTGTTGAAAAAGTTGTGTACTGCTCTAATTCTGCTTCCCCAGTGTCGGTTATCTGGTATTCGTATGTCCATAAATATGAACGTTGGTCGGCTCTGCTAATGGTAATATGGAACAAATAAATAATAAATACAGAAATAAAAAATTTAAACCTCATATGACTCCTAAAGTTAATCATTACAAATATATTAATTAATGAAAAATAATATAATATTTAGTTATCTATAAATAACAAAATAACATGATTTAGCCATGTCTCAAAAAATATCAGTCCTTTGTAATCAAATGTTGTAGCTATCTTTTAATTAATCCTGCAATGGATTCAATATGGTATGTATGAGGAAACATATCGACAGGCTGAATTTTAAATATTTTATAAAATTCTTCGAGCAAACTGTAATCCCGTGCCTGGGAAGCAGGATTACAACTTACATATATAATTTTTAGAGGAGAAATTTTCAGGATGAAATCAATCAGGTTTTTATGCAACCCTGCTCTCGGAGGGTCCAGAACCAAAACATCACATTCGGGTAAATATTTAAAAATCTCTCCCGGTGTTTTTGAGTTCAAATCGTAAGCCATGAATTCTGTATTTTTAATATTATTCAGTCTCGCATTTTCTTTTGCATCACTGATTGAATTTTCATTCAGCTCAATTCCATAAACCGATTGAACTATGCCCGATAATGCAAGGGAAATTGCTCCCGTTCCGCAAAACAAGTCCCATACAATATCCGAATTATTAAATTGAGAAAGCTCAATTATTGAATTCATGAATGAAGGCAATTGCCCGGTATTCGTCTGAAAAAATGAAAATGGTGAAATTTTAAATTTAACTCCCTCAATCTCCTCGATTAATGAATCTTCACCTTCAGTTCTTTTAATATCACCAACTGCTACAGTATTTACTGAATTATTAACAGCATGAATGATTGAATCTATTTTCAAATTATTTTTCAAATGATTAAACACCCAATCAACAAATTTTTTCTCTTCTTCATTGCTATAATCTGTTGTAATAAGTATAACCATTGTCTTCCCGGAACTGACAATCCTGAATACAAGATTTTTCAAAAAACCATGATGTGTTTTTTCACTAAAAGGTTTAATATCAGAATCCAATGCTTTATTCTTAATGTCAATTAACACAGACAAGGCAAGATTATCAATCAAATAACATTCATCGATATCAAGCACTTTATCATACCTTCCGGGGACATGCAAACCAAGTGCAAAAGACTTATTCTCAATATCCTTCTCATCCTCAATTTCATTGTCTGTGAGCCATCGTGATGAGCCAAAAGAAAACTCCATCTTGTTCCTGTACCTGTACTCCTTAGGAGATGGTAATGTATCCGCTACTTCAATATTATCAATTTTTGCTATGTGTTTGAATGAATCAATGATGTGCTGACGCTTCCAGAATAACTGCTGCTCATACTTTAGATTTTGCCATGAGCATCCGCCGCATACTCCAAAATGACGGCATTTCGCTTCAGTTCTGTATTTTGAGGGTTCTATTATTTCCCTGGTTACAGCTTCGGTGTATCTGCGTTTCTTTCTCTTTTCAATCGCTAATATTTTTTCACCAGGTATGCCACCCTTAACAAGATAAACCAGTCCTTCTTTTCTTGCAATCGATACACCTTCGAATCCAATCGAATCAATTACCAATTCAATTTCTTTATTAATTATTTTTTTCATTTTTTCTTAGTAAGATAATAAGAAAAACCTAAAACTGAATTTTACTGATTTCTGTGAATACTTTCTCAGGTGCAAGGTGTTCCATACAAAAATATTCAGGGTTTATGCATTTGGGGCTAAAAAAGCAGGTGCATTGCTTATCGGGTTGAATAATAACCCCCCTTCCATACAATTCAAACTCTTTAGGATTGAATATATTATTAAATAATATTACATGCTTTTTTAAAGCAATTGATATATGTAATGCCATTGTTACTGCTGTTACCACAGCATCGCAGTGGTCGACAAGTGAAATAAATTTTATGAGCGGGAAATGTCCTAAATATTTTGCATTAGATGCAGAAGCAAGTCTTAGATTCTTCTCTTCTTCCTGTTCGCCACCAAGTAATAATGGATAAAATCCATTTTCCTGAAGTAATTTGATTAACTTAAGCCAATTTTCTTCTTTCCATAATCTGGTAATCCACCTGCCACCGCAACCTGTATTTAATCCGATTATTTTTTTCCCTTCGGAGTTAATATCCCATTCGAAGTTCTCAACATTATTAATCAGGTATTCTTCTCCCTGGAATTTCCAGCCGCAAATTTCAAATATCTCCTCTGGGTATGATTTTGTATTTAAATTATTAATATCATCAAAAATTCCTGTATGGTATTTATTCACTGCATAATCATTTACAGGTGAAGGTTTGCTGTTTGATAAAGTGAAACCGTATTTTTCTTTTGAATTTAAAATTTTTACCAGGGCGCAAGCATGATAATCCTTATCCAGGTTAATAATTTTGGTAAATTCAACAGCCTGTAAAATCAATAATGATTCTTGATTAAACTTCATTATATTGTCTATTTCTTTTTGTGGTAAAACTTCAGGACTGTTTGTCAGCCACCACACAGCATGATTTGGAAATTCATTTTTAATTTTTGTAAGCAAAGGTGTAGTTCTTATTACATC
>JACRLY010000032.1:0-33236 GCA_016219595.1 Ignavibacteriota bacterium
TAAAAATTTGATTTTAATAAATCGCAGGAGTATTTGAATTATTGTTAAAGAAAATAAATATTGTAACTTAACCGTTTCTAATAACTTTAATTTACACAAATGCTAATAATGGAGTATATGATGCCGGAATTTATCAGAAATTTTAATATTGTCATTAAAAATCTTCTATTTTTCATTATTATTATATCAAGTTCTGATTTATATTCACAACCAAAAAACGAAATTCAAATAGTATCACCGGCAGATATGCAGGCTTTGACTGCTGTGAACGTCGATTTTCAATGGTTACCTCCAAAAGAGAAAGATATTAAGTTTAAAATTTATATTGCCAGATTGGTTGATACCGGAATTAGTGTACGAAATTATCCAAGTCTTGCTGATGCACCAAAATCATATTTTAAAAAAGGTTTTAAGATTATACAGGAATCGCTTCAAAACAATACATATAAAATTGACAATATTACTACCTTTTTAAATGATAAATCTCCAAAAGAGAAAAATGAACCAGGCAAAAGAACTGAGGGTATCGGTAATATGCCGGAATCACCAATTTCATTCTATGCATGGCAGGTAGAAGCTTATAAAAACAATAAACTTCTTGCTTCGAGCAGTATCAATATATTCCTGTGGAATAGCATGACTGCACCCGAAGAAATTTATATGCCCGAACTGATTGAACCGGTTGATGGTGCTGTCATAAATCCCGAAAATGTTAAGTTTTGCTGGAAAAGCGGACCTCCTGAAATAAAATATCAGTTGAATTTTATTTACCAGGAAAAAGATACTAATATTAACACTATCCAGTCAGGTCCTTTTGATTATTTAACATTGACACAGGAGAAGAAAACACTTGATAGTTTGATTTACATCATTGATTCGGTTGAAATTCCATTTTTTGAACAAGTCTCTTCAAAGTTGGAAGATAATGCAGGTAATATAAAAACTTATAAAGATAAATTTTCATTATTAAAATCGAAACTGCAGAAAAAAGCGAAATCCTCAGGCATTACATTGACTGAGAAATCCTGTGAAATGCCTGATTCCTGTGAATCAGAGCCCGTTTGCGATAAATTAAGGGCAAATGATTACCTGCACCGTGATTTATTCAAAAACAGGTATAAATGCCTGCTCGATAAGATTCATCTTCAAAACATGAACATCCAGAATCTATTGACAATTTATTCCAAATTACAAAGAAAATGGGTCGGTGAGGATAATCGTACTACTGACTTTGGCGTTTATAATATATTTGTGAATTTCATTAATATTTTGTGCGATGGTAAATTAACAGAGATTGAAGGTGAAGCATTAGAACCGGCATACTCGATTATCAATTGCCTTGATAAAATACAGGACCAGCTAGTTAATTTGTCAAAATGCAGAGATTACACAAAAAATTGCGTCACCGAACTGAATACAGAAAGCATCAATTATAAAAATGATTTGTTGAAGCAGAAAAATGGAGTCGAACTTCTCTGGAGAAATGACAGTTTAAAAATAGATTCGGATATTGGTCTTGCGGTATGGGAATCAATTGGTCAGTTGAAAACCAAAACAGAATGCTGTACTTCAGACTCCGGAGAAATAATATTAGAATTTCCTTCAAATGATGAAGCAGGTTATTGTAATTATATTTTCAGTTCCTCATTGAATAAATATCTTGGCGACAGGATATGTTTTCTAAAAATAAAAATAAATTACGACTGCAAATCCAATAATGCTTCATGGAATTGGACAGGACCCGAAAAACACAGACTTGCAGGCTGTTACCAAATGTTCGACAAAAAAATTACATTAGCCGATTTAACAGAAGACGGGAATGGAAAGACAAAATGTTTTCCAAATAATGAAACTGAAAGAAATTCATTGAAAAAGATTTTCAATCAAAATCCAAAAGGGAAATGGATGGTCGAGGCATCAAGTAATAATTTGTTTGCAGCTTCATCCCAGCTAAGAGATATTTTTACTAAACCAATCACCAAAAAACAATTAATAAAAAAATCTGATAATAGGGAAAATCCCGTAAAAAGCTGTAATTGCATTATGCGGCTTTTGTTCAACAGGGTAGGTGTGCCGCCATTAAATCAGAAAAGAGCTGTAATGATGGGAGTACCTGCAGAAATTGCAATCGATGGCAGATGCCAGGGTGATTGTATTGAATTGGAAAAAATAATAAAAGTAATCAATCCTGATATTTATTTCGCAGATATAAAATTCCCTGCTCCTCCTGTTTTGAATTACGGAAGTGTTTTGAATTATAACTTTCCTTATTGCGGGAAATACACAATATATGGAACAACTTTATGTACGGATAGTATAAGTAATACAGATAAATTTTATGCTGAAGTAAATTGCTCATTGACAAATTTACAACAAAACTCTGATGCCAATATAGCATCTCCCGACTGTCCGAGCTGCGGTTGCATAAGCATGTATTATATGTATAATAAAATCAAAGCAAGCATAATCAATAACTTTTTGTATCTGGGGAAGCCTCAGAAACTCGATTTAATATATGAAAGCCATTGCTTTGGGAATTGTTCTGCTGACAAAGAAATAGAATGGCAATTAACAGACCCCGATGGTAAGAAATCAATCAAGAAGGGAAAAAACCTGACTGAATTGAAATATAATTTTAATAAAAAGGGCAAATATAAAATCTGCATTGTCGAAAAAACTATATGCAATGGAAAGCCAGAAGAATGTTCAATCTTCTTTACGGTTGATACAGAATAGTAATTCAATTAATAATTAATAATTAATAATTAATAATTAATAATTGTGGTGAAATTTTCTGCGAAAATTTGGATTGATTAAACCGTAGGTAAAAACCTACGGTTAAAAAAAACATTACGCCACAGTCACATCCTTACACAAATACACATCCTGGATTGTCTTCAGCAGTTTCACTCCGTCAGCCATGGGACGTTGGAATGCCTTACGACCTGAAATCAAACCCATTCCTCCAGCACGCTTATTAATCACGGCTGTAGCTGCGGCATCGCCGAAGTCGTTGGCTCCGGATGCTCCCCCGCTGTTGATTAAGCCGATTTTACCCATGTAGCAGTTTGCCACCTGGTAACGGCAGAGGTCTATCGGATGGTCAGAGGTTAAATCGGTATAGACTTTCTTGTCAATCTTTCCGTAACTGGAATTTCCCATATTCAAAGCAGTATAGCCGCCGTTGTTCTCGGGAAGTTTTTGTTTGATGATGTCCGCCTGAATTGTAACGCCAAGATGGTTAGCCTGTCCTGTCAGGTCGGCAGATACATGATAATCCTTATCCTTTTTGAAATCGGGATTACGCAGGTAGCACCACAGCACAGTAGCCATGCCAAGTTCATGAGCAAAGGCAAAAGCCTCGGCAACTTCCACAATCTGCCTTCCGCTTTCAGGCGAGCCGAAGTATATTGTAGCTCCCACTGCGGCGGCTCCCATATCGTAAGCCTGCTGGATATTCCCGAACATTATTTGGTCGAATTTATTCGGATATGTCAGAAGTTCATTATGATTTACTTTTACAAGAAAAGGAATTTTGTGAGCATATTTTCTTGCACAAAGACCAAGCACACCGAATGTAGAAGCAACGGCATTGCATCCGCCCTCTATTGCCAATTCAATAATCTTTGCCGGGTCAAAATAAATCGGATTCTTTGCAAAGCTTGCACCTGCCGAGTGTTCAATCCCCTGGTCAACAGGCAGGATAGACACGTAACCTGTACCTGCAAGCCTGCCGTGCATGTAAATCCATTGCAGGTTACCGAGTACATGATTATTCCTGTCCGAGTTGGCAAACACCCTGTCCACGAAGTCCGGACCGGGCAGTTCAAGTTGTTCTTTTTTGATTTTAGGTGAATTGAATTCAAGTAAATTTGATGCATCTTTACCAAGCAGTTCCTTAATCTTTTCAAGCATTTGTATGTCCTTTTTTATTAATAATATTGATTTTCTATGATGTTCTCATTTTATAGAATAGAATATTACAAACAATTGAATATATTTCCAAAAAATATTTTTTACTCAATCGTAATTGTGTCCATAATTTGCTATGAATAGCCCCGTTTTTAAATAGGGGGAAAAATTCAATACCTACTATTGGATTTTTGTCACTTATTTAATTAAGGGGGATAAATCCCAGAGTGTCTTCTATAACTCAGCCATACTTAAAAGTAGTGGCTATTCAATATAAATTAAATTATCAATTTTCAATTGTCAATAATCAATTCCAAAAAAATTGCAGATTAATTTCTTATGTTTTAGATTGCAAGATTGAATTTAACAAAATATATTTTGAAGGTAATTTATGTACGATATTGTTAAGCAAACAGATACTGAACTGTATGATGCAGTAGTTGGTGAGTACAGACGTCAAAAAGAAAAAATCGAATTAATTGCAAGTGAGAATTTTACTTCTCCATCAGTGATGCAGGCACAGGGTTCTGTGCTTACAAATAAATATGCCGAAGGATACCCTGCTAAACGATATTACGGCGGTTGTGAATGGGTTGATGTTGCCGAAAATCTTGCCCGCGACAGGGTGAAGAAGCTTTTTGGAGCCGAATATGCAAATGTCCAGCCTCACAGCGGAAGCCAGGCGAACATGGCAGTTTATTTCTCATACCTTCAACATGGAGACACAGTTATGGGACTGAGCTTGGCTCACGGAGGTCATCTTACTCACGGTTCTCCCGTAAACTTTTCAGGAAGATTTTTTAAATTCATTCCTTATGAACTAAACAAAGACACAGGCAGAATTGATTTCAACATGGTTGAGGATTTGGCAAAACAGCATAAACCGAAAATGATTACAGTAGGTGCATCAGCTTATCCAAGAGATATTGATTTCAAGACATTCAGAGAAATAGCCGACAGGTACGGTGCATTTTTATTTGCAGATATAGCACATCCTGCAGGATTGATTGCAAAGGGTCATTTGAACAATCCGCTTCCCTACTGCCACGTGGTTGCAAGTACAACTCACAAAACACTGAGAGGTCCCAGAGGTGGAGTGATAATGCTTGGTAAGGACTATGACAATCCATTCGGTTTGGTTGCTCCGAAATCGGGCAGAGTGAAGAAGATGGGTGAAATTATTGATTCCTGGGTTATGCCGGGTATACAGGGAGGTCCACTGATGCACGTGATTGCAGCTAAGGCAGTAGCTTTCGGTGAGTGCCTGACAGAAGAATTCAATCAATACATTATCCAGGTGATGAAGAATGCAAAAGCATTTGCCGATGCTTTGACAAAGAAAGGATATAATCTTGTCAGCGGTGGAACTGACAACCACCTCATGCTCGTTGACCTGACTAATAAGAACTTGACAGGAAAGCAGGCAGAAGAGGCATTGGACGCAGCAGGAATCACATGCAACAAAAATGCAGTGCCTTACGACCAGAAGCCGCCTCTCGTTACATCAGGCATCCGGCTTGGCACACCTGCAATGACCACACGCGGCATGAAAGAAGACGAGATGAGGCAGATTGCCGATATGCTCGACAAAGTAGTTATGAATTTCGACAAAGAAGAAGTGATTAAGCAGGTAAAAAATGAAGTGAAGGAATTGACATCACACTTCCCTCTTTATAAAGAATTTGATGCAAAGTATTCCTCTTAATAAAAAAATCCCTGCCAAGATTAGCTCTGGCAGGGTTCATATTTTTCATTCTAAAATAATTTTTTATTTTTCTTTATCTTTTGGTTGTAATGCTTTTGAAGATTCTACCATAGATTCAACAAATCTTTTGTATAGTTCTGCGTTGCCTCCGCTGAATTTTGCCCTGGAAAGAAATGTAAGCATATTCTGGGCAGTCGGCAAAAGGATTTCGACCTGGTATTTATCACCAGCTTGTTTTTTTGCTTCCTGGATGCTCTTTATAGTTGTTTGAAGAAAGTTTCTTACTTCAAGGAAAGCATCTACTTCGCCGCCGGTAATGTCTACTGTTTCAAGAGTTTGATATACGAATACAATATCCTCAACATTGAAAGTAGGTTTAAGTTTTGGCGGCGGCTGCTGTTGCTGCTGTAACTGAGAAAATGCAGTAGTAAACGCAAGTGCTAAAAGAATTAATGAAATAAAAATTGATTTTTTCATAAAATATCCAATAAAAATGTTTATAAAAATTTAACTAAAAGTCGAGACCGAGACTGAACCTGTGAAGCATAGCAGATTTGCCAATTTGCGCCACACCGTAGTCAATATTGAAATCTTTTGTTTTAATTCCTACACCACCTGAAAAGCCTGATAATCCCCTGTCAGTCGATGGGGAGGTTTCTTTCCTGGTTTGATTGTTATATCCAGCTCTTGCCTGAATAAAATTACCTAAGTAGATTTCACCACCGATTGAAAAGTTCATGAATTTATCGAAGAAATTATCGGTTCTGTCTGCAAGGTGATGGAATGAAAAATTAATAAGAAGCGGTAAACCGCGAAGCCTGTGATTGACCCCTGCCCTGATGTCGAGCGGCACTCCTTCAAAATCGCCGCCTATGGTAGTTATCTGAGTACCGGCATGAAGAATTGATACGCCTATATTAGTTCTTTTTTCGGGCATCATATATATCAAACCGGCGTCAATGGCGAATGCCGAACTGCTGTATTTTTCCAATGTAACCATGAATAGTTTAGCACTCACGCCATAGTAAAGATTAGAATCTAGTTCATTCGAATATGTACCGGAAATCATCATGTTGACAGCACCGAAAGTGCCATTCCTGTTGGCAAATTGGTCAGCTTTATCAAAAGAGCCGTAACTTGTGAAACTGATAGCCCCGGCAAATGTGCCGATTTCATCATATTTTTTAATATACGAAATATTTCCTGAATTTATATCTAGAACATGTTTCAAAAATGTAGTTGAAAAATGCTTGTCTTTTACTGTCGAGATTGTAGCCGGATTGAAAAAAACTGCCGATGCGTCGTCAGTCATCGATACGAAACATCCCGCAAGAGCTGCTGCCCGGGCGCTTTCATTAAACCTTAAAAATTGAAATGGAGTAGTAGTATTCGAAAATACTGCAGACGTACACGATAAAATCAGTGTGATTATAATAACCTTATACGATTTCATTTTTGTTCCTTCAATTGTGAAATTTTGTAAGCATTGCTATATAATCACCCCATATTTTTATTATTAAAAGCAGTCTCCAATGCATTGATAAAAACCTTTGGAGGCTTAACCGGTTTTTTTGTCTCGGCATTTATAAAACTATGTATTGTATATCCTTGTGCAATTGTCGAATTACCCCGAAAAATATTATAATGAATCTGCATTGTAGCTTTGTATTCAAACTTCAGAGATGCTTCAATATCCAGTTCATCTTCAAAAAAAGCAGGTTTCTTAAAATCAACATGTGCTGAAATTAATGGAAGCTGGTATCCTTCTTTTTCCAATAGAGAATAAGGAAGTCCGATTACCCTCATCATATTCGTCCTGCCGACTTCAAAATATGTCAGATACATTCCATTATACACAAAACCCATTTTGTCGGTTTCTGCATACCTGACGCGGATTTGTGCAATTGATTTAAGTTCGATTACATTATTTCCCATTTTCAAATATAGTATTCTATTTATTAAACAAAAAGCCGCTTTTTTAGAGCGGCTTTTAAATTCAATCAATTAAAATTTAATGATAGACAAATTTGGTTCCCTTTACTATCGGAATATCGTCTTCATCAATTTCATCTTCTTCGGGTTCTTCTTTCTTAGTTCCGAATATATTACCGACTTCACTTTCAATCTGCATATCCTGGTATGTTCTCAAACCGGTGCCTGCAGGAATAAGCTGACCTAAAATAATATTTTCCTTCAAACCAATTAGATTGTCAATTTTTGCAGAAACCGATGCATCTGACAGCACCCTTGTGGTTTCCTGGAATGACGCCGCAGATAACCAGCTTTCAGTAGTCAACGATGCCTGTGTAATTCCGAGAAGAATCGGCTCTGCAATTCCGGGTTCAGCGTTCCGTATTACTGCCGATTTCTTATTTTTCTTTTTTATTTCCTGGTTAATGCTTCTCATTACTCTCTTGTCAACTATCTGGTTAACTTTCATTTTTGAATCATGTGCTTCAGTGACAACCACCTGGTTCTTAAGTTCCATGTTTTCATCAAGGAATTTGATTTTGTCAATGTTTTCATTTTCAAGCATTGAAGAATCACCTGAATCTATTATTTTCACCTTCTGAAGCATCTGCCTGACAATCACCTCGATATGTTTATCATTAATTTTCACACCCTGCATACGGTAAACTTCCTGGATCTCGTTTACAAGGTATTCCTGAACTGCATTTGCACCTTTTATTCTCAAAATATCGTGAGGATTGATAGAACCTTCTGTTAGCCTGTCTCCGGCACGAACAAAATCTTCTTCCTGTACAAGTATATATTTTCCTATAGGAACAGCATATTCAAGTTTAGTCTTTTCATCATTACTAGTAACAATAATTATTCTCTGACCTCTTTTCATCTTTTCAAATGAAACGATACCATCAATTTCAGAAACAATAGCAGGATTTTGAGGTGCCCTTGCTTCGAATAACTCGGTTACTCTCGGTAAACCACCAGTAATATCGCGCATCCTACCTAAGTCTCTTGGTATTTTTACGAGAGGAGTTCCTACACCGACAACATCGTCATCTTCCACTCTTAATTGAGCTTTAGTCGGAATACTGTATGATTTCAAAACCTTGCCTGAATCATCTACTAAATCGATAGTTGGTGATTTGGTTCTGTCTCTCGATTCCACAACCACCTTTGTGATATGACCTGTCTGCTCATCATTAATTTCACGATATGTAACATTATGCACTAAGTCCCTGTAGCGGATTCTACCTTCTACTTCAGTAATAATAGATGCATTATACGGGTCCCATTCGTAAATCATTTGGCCTTTCTTCACTAAATCACCATTTTTGACGTGAAGTATCGCACCATAAGTTGCATCATATTTTGTTAGTGTTCTGTTACTGTCAGGGTCAACAATATTTATTATACCGCTTCTGCTTACGACAAGCTGTGTTTCACCTTCATCGCCTTCATAACTTACTATTCTTACATTTTCAAACTGAATTTGACCGTCGAATTTGGCTACTACTGACGACTGGGAAGCTACCAGCAGAGCAGTTCCACCGGTATGGAATGTTCTAAGTGTCAACTGAGTTCCGGGCTCACCGATGGACTGGGAAGCTATTGTACCTACTGCTTCTCCGGTGTCAACGAGTTTTCCGGTTGCAAGATTACGTCCATAGCACTTAGCACAAACACCCTGTCTTGATTCACAAGTTAATACCGAACGAATTGTTACAGCTTCGATAGAAGTTTGTTCTATCCTGTTTGCAATTTCCTCATCAATTACATCAGCCGCATGAGCGATAACTTCTCCTGTCAATGGATTTTCGATATCTTTAAGAGCGACTCTGCCGAGAATACGTTCAAATAATGGTTCTTTGATTTCTTCTCCGTCTTTCAAAGCTGTCATCTCTACACCGCGTATTGTACCGCAGTCATGGTCCGAGATAATAACATCCTGTGCTACATCATGTAGTCTTCTTGTCAGGTAACCGGCATCGGCTGTCTTCAAAGCTGTATCGGCTAGTCCTTTTCTTGCACCGTGAGTAGATATGAAATACTCAAGAATAGAAAGACCTTCTTTAAAGTTAGCGATAATCGGGTTTTCTATTAACTCGCCTGTAGAACCTGATAACGATTTTTTTGGTTTTGCCATCAGACCACGCATACCCGCAAGCTGACGGATTTGTTCTTTAGAACCTCTCGCCTGCGAATCAAGCATCATCCAGAATGTATTGAATCCCTCCTGTGCCTGTGACAGTTCAGAGTAAAGTTTATCAGCCACCCGGTTTGTTGCAGTTGACCAAGTATCAATAATTTTATTATAACGCTCACCGCTGCTTATAACACCGTTCTGGTAAGCAAATTCAATCTCATCAATTTTTTTCTGTGCCTGGTTGATAATAACTGTTTTGTCATCAGGAATGATTACGTCTGTAATACTTACGGACATGCCCCCCTTGGTTGCAAATTTGAAACCGATGTCCTTCAACGCATCGAGAAACTCGACTGTCTTGGCGAGACCGGCTTTCCTGAAGCAAATACCGATGATTTGTCTCAATCTTTTCTTAGCAAGTAATTCATTCAGGAATCCAAGTTCTTCAGGAACTATTTGATTAAATAATACCCTGCCGGTTGTTGTATCAACCATTTCATTATTTATCCTGACTTTTATTCTTGCATGTAAATTGACTATTCCGGAATTATAAGCAACAATAACTTCCTCAGGAGAAGCAAACATTTTATTTTCACCACTTGCATTATGCCTGACTTTTGTCAGATAATAAACACCGAGAACCATATCTTGTGAAGGTACGGCTATCGGGTCACCATTCTGAGTGTGCATAATGTTGTGGGGAGCAAGAATTAACAGCAATGCTTCTAATTGTGCTTCGTAGCTTATTGGAACGTGAACAGCCATCTGATCGCCGTCAAAGTCAGCGTTGAAAGCTGTACACACCAACGGGTGAAGCTGAATGGCTTTACCTTCGATAAGCCTTGGCTGGAATGCCTGTATACCAAGTCTGTGCAATGTAGGAGCACGGTTAAGTAACACCGGGTGTCCTTCAATAACTTTTTCAAGAATATCCCAGACTTCGTTTGTCTTTCTTTCGACCATTTTCTTGGCGCTTTTCACCGTCTTGACATGACCTCTTTCAATAAGTTTCCTGATTATAAACGGTTTGAATAATTCAACCGCCATGTCTTTCGGCAAACCACATTCATGTAATTTTAATTCAGGTCCGACAACAATAACCGAACGACCGGAATAATCAACGCGTTTACCAAGGAGGTTTTGCCTGAATCTGCCTGTTTTACCTTTTAAAGTGTCTGCAAGAGATTTCAATGCTCGCTGAGATTCGCTTCTCACAGCCCTGCGGCTGTTGTCGAATAGGGCATCAACTGATTCCTGCAACATTCTTTTTTCATTTCTCAGAATTACTTCAGGAGCTTTTATATCAATTAATCTCTTAAGCCTGTTGTTCCTGATAATTACTCTTCTGTATAAGTCATTTAAATCGGATGTGGCAAACCTTCCGCCTTCTAATGGCACTAAGGGCCTCAAATCAGGAGGAGTAACCGGGATTACATCAAGAACCATCCATTCGGGTCTGTTATTCAGGTTATTTCTTTGAGCCTGCCTGAATGAATCGAGTGTACGGAGTCTTTTGAGCAAATCAGCTTTTTTCTGCTGTGATGTTTCTTCTCTCAGCAGGGCTTTAAGTTCAACATATAATGAGTCGGGTTCAACTCTTTTTAGCAATTCTTTAATAGCTTCACCGCCAATGTGAGCTATGAATTTATTCGGGTCATCATCATCCATATTTAATTCTTCTTCTGAAAGATTACTCAGAATATCCAAGTACTGGTCTTCAGTGAGAAGGTCTTTTTGCTGTAAACCTGTTTTACCCGGTTGAACAACAATGTATGATTCATAATAAACAATTCTTTCAATGTCTTTGGTCGGCATGCCTAAAATAGCACTGATTTTACTGGGCAATGTTCTTAGGAACCAGATATGAACAACAGGAACTGCAAGCATAATATGTCCCATACGTTCACGCCTGACAGATTTTTGGGTTACTTCAACACCTCATCTGTCGCAAACAATACCCTTATACCTAATCCGCTTGTATTTACCACAGGCACATTCCCAATCTCTTATGGGACCAAAAATTTTCTCACAAAACAATCCGTCCTTTTCAGGTCTGAATGACCTGTAGTTGATTGTCTCGGGTTTTGTTACTTCGCCGTTTGACCTGTTGAGTATATCATCAGGTGAAGCAATTTTAATTGATATGCGCGAAAATCCTTTTCTGGGAATTGATTTCGATTGCATTTTTGCTCCTTTAATTTAATTTATTTTTTCTTAATATTAATCAATATTTAAATCAAGACACAAGCCTTGAAGTTCACGAATCAGAACATTGAAAGATTCCGGTATATTTGGGTCGGGCATATTATCGCCTTTAACAATAGCTTCATACATCTTAGCTCTGCCCTGGACATCATCGGATTTCACCGTAATCATTTCCTGCAAAGTATGTGCGGCGCCGTAAGCTTCGAGTGCCCAGACTTCCATCTCACCAAGCCTCTGACCACCAAATTGGGCTTTACCGCCAAGTGGCTGCTGAGTAATTAATGAATATGGTCCGATAGACCTTGCATGTATTTTATCTTCAACAAGGTGTGATAGCTTAAGCATATAAATCACACCGACTGTAATTTTTTCATCGAATTGCTCACCTGTCCTGCCATCATAAAGAACAGTTTTGCCATCAGGAGGTAAGCCTGCTTTATCGAGATAACCACTAACTTCAGACCAGCTTGCACCGTCAAATATAGGTGTTGCAAAATGCATCCCCAACTTTGCTCCTGCCCATCCAAGTGCTGTTTCGTAGAGCTGACCTAGATTCATTCTTGAAGGCACACCGAGCGGATTCAGCACTATATCAACAGGTGAACCATCAGGCATAAAAGGCATATCTTCTTGCGGAACAATTTTAGATACGATACCTTTGTTTCCATGCCTTCCTGCCATTTTATCACCAATCTGAAGTTTTCTCTTTTTTGCAATATATACTTTAGCCATTTGGAGAATACCGGGCTGCAATTCATCGCCGGCTGCTATCTTACTTCTTTCGGCTTTAAAAATAGCAATTATGTCATTCCTTCTTGAATGATAATTTTTTATCATGTTTTTTATCAATTTCGAATCATCTTTTGCAGATATAATCTCATGTTCGACATCGATAAGCTCAGGTTTCAGAGTTTCGTTCTTATAATGATTCTCAATGTCCTTACCGGAAATCTTCACACCACTTCTGATAGCTACCGAACCGTTATCATGCCTTATACCTAAGATTGTTTTACCGCTTAAAACGGATATGAATCTTTTAATAAAATCATCATCCAGGTCTTTAAGTGTATCCTTTTCTTTTTTATTTAGATTTTCCTGGCGTTTTTTCTCATCGAGCCTGCTGTCTTTTTCGCCCTGCAGCAATCTGCGTGTAAATAATTTTGTATTAATTACGACACCCTTCAAACCCGGTGTGGCTTTTAACGAAACATCTTTTACGTCACCTGCTTTATCACCGAATATGGCTCTTAATAATTTTTCTTCCGGGGTCGGGTCGGTTTCTCCTTTTGGAGTGATTTTACCAATCAAAATATCACCTTCCTGAACTTTCGCCCCGGTTCTGATTATTCCATCTTCATCCAAATCTTTTGTTGCTTCTTCGCTTACATTCGGTATTTCCCTTGTGAATTCTTCTTCACCGCGTTTGGTGTCACGGACCTGCAATGTAAATTCTTCAACATGAATAGAAGTAAAAATATCTTCTGCAACAAGACGTTCTGACACTATGATAGCATCTTCAAAATTATAACCTCTCCAGGGCATGAATGCAACCATTACATTCTGACCGAGTGCGAGTTCTCCTCTTTCTGTAGAAGCTCCGTCAGCAAGCGGCATTCCTTTGACAACCTTTTGTCCCTGCCGGACAATTGGTCTCTGGTTAATGCATGTGTCCTGGTTCGTTCTGAAAAACTTCAACAAAGGATATGTTACATATTTTTTAAATTCAAAACTTGTTAATTTTTCTTTTTCACTTCTTTTGTCGTCATATCTGACGCGTATATATTGAGAACAAACGTACTCAACTTCCCCGTCGCCTTCTGCAAGCAGTAATGTCCGGGAATCTTTTGCAACTTTTGCTTCCATGCCGGTACCAACTATTGGAGAAGAAGGTTTGACGAGCGGCACAGCTTGTCTCTGCATATTAGAACCCATAAGAGCACGGTTGGCGTCATCATGCTCGAGGAATGGAATGAGAGAAGATGCAGCGCTGGTAATCTGATCTGTTGATATATCTACAAATTCCACTTCATGTGTCGAAACAACAACAAAGTCTCCTGACTTTCTTGCTTTAATCTTATCGCCGGTTAACACTCCTTTATCATTAAATGGAGAAGAAGCAGGGGCTATGATATACCCGTCTTCTTTTTCAGCAGTAAGATAAATAATCTCATCAGTAATTTTTCCTTTGACAACTTTTCTGTATGGAGTTTCGATAAACCCGAGTTCATTAATTCTTGCATGGATAGCAAGAGATGATATCAAACCAATGTTCGGACCTTCCGGTGTTTCGATAGGACACAATCTGCCATAATGAGTATAGTGAACGTCACGGACTTCAAATCCGGCTCTTTCACGTGTTAATCCTCCCGGACCTAATGCAGAAGTTCTTCTCTTATGGGTCAGCTCAGCCAAAGGATTTGTCTGGTCCATAAATTGAGAAAGCTGGTTAGTTCCGAAGAACTGATTTATGACTGAACTGATTGTTCTCGCATTAACAAGCTCAGATGGTGCTAATTGTTCACCGTCATGAATACCCATTCTTTCCTTTATTGTTCTAGCCATACGTGCCAAGCCCACATTAAACTGTGCAGTCAATTGCTCTCCAACAGTTCTCACACGCCTGTTACCGAGATGGTCGATGTCGTCGCCACTTTGTTTGTCATCATGGAGCTTTATAAGGTGTTTGATAATCGCAACTATATCATCTTTTTCAAGTGTTGTAATCGCGGGGTCAACTTTTAATTTCAGTTTCTGGTTAATCCTAAATCTTCCCACTACTCCGAGGTCATACCTTTTAGGATTGAAAAATAACTTTTCAAGCAATGCTTCTGCCGTTTCAATATCCGGCGGTTCGCTTGACCTGAGCTGCCTGTATATAGCTTCCAAAGCATCTTCTCTTGTCCTCGATGCATCTTTTGCTAAAGTTCTTGCAATAACCGGCTCATCGTTTGGGTCGGAATATTTATATAATTTCAGAGTGCTTAATTCAGCATTTTTCATTGATACGAGCAATTCTTCAGTGATAACTGTATCCCTGATTGCAATGATTTCACCTGTAGACATATCTATCAAATCGGAAGCGATTCTCTTACCAACAAGAGTCTCATCAATATCATCGATTTCAATAAATTCTGCAAGTTCAAACAGATTGAGTAATTCTTCATCGGAAGAATAGCCGAGTGCTCTTAATAAAGTGGTTACAGGAAATTTCTTTTTCCTGTCAATATATGCAAACATGACATCATGAATATCTGTTGCAAATTCTATCCACGAACCCCTGAATGGAATTATACGAGCTGTATAAATTCTTGTTCCATTTGGATGCAATGTGTCATCGAAAAACACACCTGGTGAGCGGTGAAGCTGGGAAACAATTACTCTTTCGGCACCATTAATAATAAAAGTGCCTCTTGTTGTCATTGAAGGAATGTTGCCTAAGTATACTTCCTGCTCGACAGACTCTATATAATCTTCTGAATTTTTTTCAGCTTTGCTCGACAATCTGAGCTTAGCTTTTAAAGGCTTTGCGAATGTAAGTTCTCTTTCCCTGCATTCATCTTCCCCGTACTTGGGCAATTCAACGGAATAATTTAAAAATTCAAGTTGAAAAACACCTGAAGAGTCCTCAATAGGAAAATTATTATTAAAAGCAAGCTGAAGTCCGATATTTCTTCTTTCCGAAGGAGCAACCGGATCCTGCAGGAAATCGCTATATGATTTATTCTGGACATCAAGTAAGTCAGGATAATCGGTCATTTTTCCCGTCTTTGAAAAATCAACTCTTTCTCTAAGTCTTACGATATGGTCCTTACCAATATGATATTTCGGCTCATTAGATTTTGTGGCACTCACAGAGAACCTCCGATAATTAAATTTTATACACAAAAATTAGGATTTTTTGAAGCACTTTTATTACATAAAATCCTTCAAAATACCCTGATACAATTTATAATTTTCAGACATTTTTCCTGAATTTTTCCCCATTAAGAAAAATCGGTAACTTAAAATCACTATAACAATTATCAAATTAAAGCAGTTTTGGGAGATGCGGATTCGAGCCGCAAACTCCCAAAATTTTTTTTTCTATTCTACGATTTACTTTAATGTAACCTTAGCACCTTGTTCTTCAAGTTTCTTTTTCATATCATTAGCTTCGTCTTTAGAAGCATTGTCCTTAATGACGCTTGGCGCACCTTCAACCATGTCTTTTGCTTCCTTCAATCCAAGACCGGTTATCTCGCGAATCACCTTGATAACGTTGAGTTTTTTGTCACCCATATCGGTTAATTCAACTGCAAATTCGGTTTGTTCTTCCTCTTTTGGAGCTTCAGCTGCAGATGCCATCATACCTGCACCCGCCATCATTACCGGTGCTGCTGCAGAAACACCAAATTTATCCTCTAATGCTTTTTTTAATTCCGCTGCTTCAAGTAAAGTTAATCCTGAAATTTTCTCAACTAATTCTTCTACTATAGCTGACATTTTTTTTCTCCTAAATTAATATTCTTAAAAAAATAATTAAGCCGCCTGTTTTTTGGCAACTTCTTCTATTATACTAGCCAAATCACGCATCACGGCATTGATAGAACCAACTATGCCGCTTATCGGTGCGTGGAGGCTTCCAACGATTGATGCCATAATGTCCTGCTTGGTCGGCAATGAAGCTACTGTCTTTAACTGCTTGCTGTCGAAGAACTGACCATCAATATATGCACCCTTGAATACGGGTCTATTGAACTTATCTATTTGCTCCTTCAGAGCTTTCGCAGGTGAAACCGGGTCGCTGTAACTGAATATTATAGCTGTCTGACCGGTGAAAACCTCAGATGGTATCGGGTATTCTCCGACATCCTTCAATGCACGCAATATCAAGGTATTTTTTGCTACCCTGTAATCAACGTTCATTTTTTTAAACTGTCTGCGAATTTTAATAGATTCTTCGACATTCATTCCGACAAAGTCAACAAGATAGAATCCACCTGCGTTTCTGAATTTTTCTGTAAGTTCAGTAACTATTTCCTGTTTTCTTTGTTTTGTAATCATACTTTACCATTTATTTTATTCTTAACTTAGACACAACCCCCCGAAGGGAGTGAGAAGCATGCCTTGCGTTAAGAGCGCGTAATAGTCTAAATTTATTCTTTTGTCTGTAATGATTGCTCATTGACAATAACACTGGGACCCATAGTAGAGCTGAAATAAATAGCTTTAATATATTTCCCTTTTGCTGTCGTCGGTTTCGACCTGATAATGCTTGAATAAAATGTAGCAACATTATCGGCAAGTTTTGCCTGGTCAAAAGAGCATTTTCCTATTGATGCCTGGATATTACCGGTTTTATCAACCCTGTATTCAATTTTTCCGGCTTTTACGTCCTTCACAGCTTTGTCAATATCGAAAGTAACTGTTCCGCTTTTAGGATTAGGCATCAATCCTCTTGGTCCGAGTATCCTTCCGAGTTTGCCAACTTCACCCATTACATCAGGAGTAGCAATAATTACATCAATTTCGGTCCAGCCGTTTTTTATTTTCTCAATAAAATCCTCGAGTCCCGCATAATCTGCGCCGGCATCGAGTGCTTCTTTATCCTTCGGTGACTTAGCCATGACAAGCACCCTTACAGTTTTTCCTGTTCCGTGCGGTAGAGAGACTGTTCCTCTCACAAGCTGGTCTGCTTTCCTTGGGTCAACACCAAGCCTGATGGCGACTTCGAATGATTCGTCAAATTTTGCCGTTGCGTTCTTTTTTACAATTGCTATGGCATCCTGGAACGGAAATGTTTGAGATGTATCATAATTCTTGCTGATTGACTTATATCTTTTTCCGGTGTTTCTCATTTTCAATTAAATTTATATTTTACAAATTATATTATCCTTCGACGACGATACCAACACTTCTTGCTGTGCCTTTAACCATTTCGATACCGCTTTCGACAGTATCGCAATTCAAATCTTCCATCTTGATTTTTGCTATTTCTTCACATTGCTTTAGAGTCACATTGCCTACTTTGGTTTTATTCGATTCAGCAGAACCTTTTTTTATTCCGGCTGCTTGAATTAACAATACCGAAGCAGGAGGTGATTTAACAATGAAAGTGAAAGATTTATCTGTAAAAAAAGTTACAAGAACAGGTAAAATTGTTCCTTTTTGTTTTGCGGTTTTAGCATTGAACTGCTTTACGAATTCCATTCCGTTTAAACCTCTTTGTCCAAATGCAGGACCTACAGGCGGCGCCATTGTAGCTTCACCGGCATTTAACTGCAATTTGAACGTTCCCGCTAATTTCTTTGCCATTACTCAACTAATAAAAATATTACAAAATTTTATTTTCAGTGATTTTCAAGCTCAACCTGGCTGAAATCAAGCTCAACAGGTGTTTTTCTGCCGAGTATACCGACTTCAACTTTAAGCTTTTGTTTTTCGTGATTGACTTCTTTAACCGTACCATTGAAATTTGTGAAAGGACCATCGATAACTTTAACGGGGTCCCCAATTTCAAATGATGTTACGATTGTTGCTATACTTCTTCTTTCTTCCACCCTGCCGATTATTCTCTCGATTTCATGTGGCTGCAATGCCGTCGGCTGGGTTTTACTGCCGACAAAGCTGACAACAGAAGGGACATTTGTTATAATCTCAATAATCTTTTTGTCCATAACAGCTTTGACAATAATGTAACCCGGCAGAAAATTTTTAATCTTTGTTCGCCTTTTTCCGCCCCGTACTTCGAAAACTGTTTCCTGCGGAATAATTACTTCAAGTATTCTTTCCTGAAGTTTTAATCTTTTTACTTCAGCTTCAATCGAAACCTTGACTTTCGTTTCATGCCCTGTGTATGTACGGATGGCGAACCATTTAGCATCAGGTCTGTTTATTGGAATAGCAGGTTTTTCCTCAGCTTTTTCCGATTCAGTCATAATTTCAGCAGAAGATGATTCAATTATCACTTCAGTAGCCACTGATTCAGTTTCAGCTATTAATGATTCGGATTCAATCGAATCAGAGACAGCCTCTTCCGAATTTATTTCGGCTATTTCTTCGGAAAGCTCCTCGACATCGACAGAATCAGATTCTTCTTCTGCAATTTGAGTGTTTTCCATTTCTTCAATATTTTCTAATTCTTCTGCCATCGTGTTTCAAAAGTAAAGAATATCAGGAAAAAATTCCCTTGATAACAAAATCCATAACTTTGTCAATCGCAAGTACAATGAGAGTAATGATAATTGTGGTAATAATCACAACTATCGTAGATTCCTTCAATTGTTCTTTTGAGGGCCAGGAAACCTTTTTCATTTCCTTGACCACATCGTTTGCAAATTCTTTTATCTTGCCAATCATAAAACAAATCCAATAAATTAAACAGCAGGGGCGGCAGGAATCGAACCCGCAGCCTACGGTTTTGGAGACCGTCGCTCTGCCAATTGAGCTACACCCCTAATCAATCCCCTGGAGCTGATGACCGGGATTGAACCGGTGACCTCATCCTTACCAAGGATGTGCTCTACCAACTGAGCTACAT
The DNA here is from genome assembly GCA_016219595.1 of Ignavibacteriota bacterium. Classification (GTDB taxonomy): domain Bacteria; phylum Bacteroidota; class Ignavibacteria; order Kapaibacteriales; family UBA2268; genus XYC2-FULL-35-21. Next base: position 19,453 of record JACRLY010000032.1, read on the forward strand.
CAGCTTTACTTCTCGAGCGGGAAACGGGATTCGAACCCGCGACCCTCAGCTTGGGAAGCTGATGCTCTACCAACTGAGCTATTCCCGCGAATCAATTTTCACAAAAAAGAGATTCCTTACTCAGCCGATCCAACAATTTCAACGAACTTTCTGTCTTTTTTAAAACTCGAGCGGGAGACGAGGTTCGAACCCGCGACCCTCAGCTTGGAAGGCTGATGCTCTACCAACTGAGCTACTCCCGCACTATATAATTTAATACCTGTGGGCAGGGAAGGATTCGAACCTCCGTAGGGCTGTGCCCAGCAGATTTACAGTCTGCCCCGTTTAACCGCTTCGGTACCTACCCAGTTAAAAGGACAACAAAATTAAGAAAAATTATTTACATAACCAATAGATTTTTTTCAACTATATGGAATTTTCAATGCCAAAATTAATCAGTTTTTCATTTTTCTTTTAATCTTCTTTATTATTTTTTTATTTAAAAACAAATTTTAATTATTTTAAATATTTCATATTTTTATTATTTAATTTTATTAACAATTGCCGATTTTACATCCGGAAAAGGAAATTTTACCGGATTGTTCTTATTTTTATTATATTTATTTGTTTTTTATGGAAAATTCACCATATAATGCGACAGTAACTGGAAAAATACTTATCACACCCGATTTGATGGTACTTAGAATCAGAACTGATGACCCGAGGGATACTTTTAATGCAGGGCAATTTACTGCTATTGGATTACTTGCAAGCGAACAACGCTCACCTAATTCTGTTTTTATCGAAGAGAATCTGAAGCCTGAATCCCTGATTAAAAGACCATATTCGATTGCTTCTGCCAATCATGAAACACAGGACTTTGAATTTTACATCAGCCAGGTCAAATCAGGTACTTTAACCCCGAGACTATTTAACCTGACACAGGGTAACAGGATCTGGATAGATAAGCGAATAATTGGTTTTTTCAATCTTGCCCAGACTCCTTCGGTATGTAATATTGTAATGATTGCCACTGGTACAGGATTAGCACCTTATATTTCCTTTTTACGTTCCCATCTTAAAGACCATAAAGAAACCAAATTGGTTGTAATTCATGGTGCGGCTTATCTCTGGGACCTTGGTTACAGAAGCGAACTTGAATTCATCGATTATAATTTTGATAATTTTTATTATTATCCTACTCTTTTACAAGCTGATGATTCATGGAAGGGATTAAGGGGTTACATTGAAAAGCATCTTGAAGCACAAATTTTGGAAAATATTGGCATTGAAATAAATCCTGAGAAAACACATTTTTTCCTGTGTGGTAATCCGAAAATGATTGCTTCAGTTTCAGAATATTTATTTAAAAGGAATTATACCAAACATTCGAAGAAATTTCCAGGTTCTTTACACATTGAAGAATATTAATTAATTATGGAATTTAGAAAAATAATAAATATCATGCTGATTGCAGCAATAATTTTCTCATGCGGGTGCATTGTGGTAAGACACAAGACTGTTTCTGAGGAAGTTACAACCCTTAATTTAAGCCCCAAACCGGAAATCCCCATGTCTGATAAATTAGTCCGTTCAAAGAAAGGGGATATTATTGCATTTCTACCTGTAGATTGGTTTTTTGTTAATGTGGAAGAAAAAGCATCATCCGATGTATTTGCAGTTGCTGTTAATCCTGATTACACTCTAAGTGCAGTTTTTTCTTCGATAAGAAAAAATGATTTGACTGACAGTTTGGTTTCAAAAGAAGGTTTGCTCGGATTAGCCAGGACGAGCCTAAATATTCACGAAAATAAAACTGCCGGAGCAGTCAAACAAGTTGGAAAATATTCACTTATACAATCAGGTACAATGTCATTTGCCAAATATAATTATTCAAATTCATCCGGCGCACTAATTACACAGACAGCTGTCTTTAAATCCTCCATCAATCAATATTATGAATTTGCACTAATCCCAATGAACATATCCGGTAAACCATTGCCAACCCAGATTGAAATTGATAAAATTTTTAATTCTATAATTGCTACAATTCAGTATTAATCATTTATATGTTTATCTCACAGGACACAAAAGAAGTAGTTAAATACCTGCAGGATTTTACAAAAAATAATCTTAGAAAACCTAATGACCTTGAAATTTTCCTTGAATTAGGAGCAGCTAATGAACTTTCCGATTTGACAAATGAATTTATATTTACAGGCTCGGCAGTCTGGAATTTATATCGAGTAATAAATAATCAAAATCACAATAAAGAAGAAAATAAAAATTCAGAAACAGAGCTTAATGAAAATTTAAAAAAAATAATATTTCATATTAACTCATTTTTGAAATTTGCGGATAAAGATACGGTTTCAAGATTCAATAGAATATATTTAGTTGAATCATCGGGTGCATTTCTCAATATAATTGATTTAGCACATGATTTATCTGAATTGAAATTATTACAAAACTCTCTAAAAATAAAAAAGTAATTATTTTTTTCTCGCTACGACAGCAAACTGAAGATACCTTGTATCGGAAAAAAATCCGAGTGTAAAAAAATTAATAAGGTCGAATATAAATTTTCGGGTAGGATTTATCCCTTTTATTGATTCAATTTCATATTTATTTTCTGTAAACAATCTGATTATGCTTTTTTTTGTAAAGAACCTGAAATGAGTATTGTCTAATATGCCCTCATCCCTGTATCGCCAATCTTTGTCAAGCAATAATTCCTTCAAATTCACAATATATCTTACATTAGGTATCGAGGCTATAATATAGCCGTTTTTCACGAGCTTGTTTTTTACTATCCGCAATATTTCATTTGGATAAGTTAGGTGTTCGAGTGAATCGTTGAAAATAAAACAATCAAAGTAATTATCAGGAACGGAATCAATAACCTGTACGACATCACCGCATATCACTTTATCTAATAATCGGGAAGCAATTTCCGATTGATTTGGATTAACCTCGATACCCCATACTTCGGCATCGAACCTTTTCTTTAGATGATATCCGAAATGACCTGCACCACAACCGATATCCAAAATTTTATTACATCCTTTAGGTATAAAACCGAGCATTTCCTCACGGCCCAATTCATAATAACTTTCGGGCTTAATAATATTTTCAACCATAATACTCATGATTTGTAACATTAATATCTTCTATATCGTAATCAATCATATTAAATTTTATTTTTGTTAAAAAATTAATTATTTATAAATTGAATCAGGAAACATTTCAATTGGGGTTATAATTAATTATGTATGAAGAATTACTGGCAGAAATTGAGAGCCTGGTTATTGATGAAAAAAACTTTGTTGCTAATGCTTCAAACTTTGTTTCACATCTTTATTCTAAATTAGAGAATATTAGCTGGATAGGATTTTATCTTTTATCCGGTGATGTTTTGCTTATTGGTCCCTACCAGGGGAAACCTGCCTGTGTCAGGCTTCATAAGAATATGGGAGTTTGCTGGGCATCAGTAAATAAGAGAGAAGTGGTAAGAGTTGATAATGTTCATGAGTTTCCCACTCATATCGTCTGCGATGCTGAAGCCAATTCGGAATTAGTTATTCCACTGATTAAAAATGGTGTCATATACGGAGTTTTAGATTTAGATAGTTATTTATTAAACAGATTTACAGAAGAAGACAGTTCAAATTTGAAAAAACTTGTAGATACACTTGTCAATGCATCAGATATGCAGGCAATCGGAAGATTTTACGGTAAAACCTATTAATAAAATAATTTACTTTCTTATTACTGCTATTTTCCCAACAGAATTTCCATCTGCTGTAACAGAAGATGCTATTATCATATAAATGCCATTTGAAACTAAATTACCTTTAGTATCTGTACCATCCCAAATAGTTTTTCTTCCGGTAACGGTAAATGATTTGACCAATACACCATCGATTGTCAGAATTTTAACCTCTGAATCAGCAATCAATCCGTCGATTACCAGGTAATCATCAACATTTGGATTAAAAGGCTGAGGATAACAGCTTATATTATAATTTTCCAATGGTTTTACTGAAAGGCTTCTTGCAGTACATAATCCCTTTTTAGTTCCAAAAAATGCTGTTCCTGTTTCAGAATCAATTACAATCGAATATACACCGTCATCGATTAAAGGGCTATTATTTTTATTGATTGTAGCAATTGTCTCAGTCCCATCAGGATTAAGTACCCAAATTCCATTGTTTGTTGCTATCCATTTATTATTAAGAGCATCAATGAAAATATCATTTACTCTTTGTGAACTTAGCATATTTACTTTTCTGATACTAAACAGGGGTTTGCTCGAACTTAATATTACAGACGGATTAAATAATACAGATAATCCAGATTCATATCCAATCCATAATGCTCCAAATTGGTCAACAGCAAGTGCTGTTTGAGCATTTTCCAATAACTTTGATGTTGTGGAAGTAGTTTCGGATGAAACAGTAATAATTCCGCAAATATCATCACTTTTATCATCAATTGTATTTCTTTCGTTAAAATATAATAAACCGTGAGGCTCAAAAGGACTCGAACCGAACCATTTTGTACCTGACTGGTCTATTGCCAAAGAGATAAAACCTCTTTGAGTTGGAGAATAACAGTTTATAAAATCTGAAAATGTACCATCATTTTTATATGATAAAAATGAAGGACCCGGACTTATTCTTCCCCAATCTGAAAACCATACATTACCCCGGCTGTCTGCCGAACATTCACCTGTTATTATCCAACTCACATCAGTGGAAATACCAATCAATGGCGAATTTGTGTTATTGATAATTTTTATTACATAACCCGTATCAACTTCTTCGACAATACACAAACCTTTACCCCAATTACTTGCAAAGATTTTCCCATTTTTATCCGAGGCAATTTTATAATAATTATCATCTAAAATTTCAGGATATGTAACTTTTGTAAAATTAGTCCATATTCCATTTGATAATTTCGTAAATCCTTTTCCTCTGTTTTCATAATCCGTTGCTGACCATAAATTCCCTTTTTCATCGAGGTCCATGCTGAGAAACAAATTTGATGCGGGAGAATTTGGCTTTATTACTCTCAATTCATTATCCTGGTAAATTTTAATACCCTCAGTCTGACACAGAAGTATCATTGTGGTATCAGAAAAAATATGCCCGTTCATATATTGATTTTGTTTGAATAATTGAAGTGGACCATCTTCCAAAGTATAGACATCAAATTTAGTAGAATAATATAATTTATTATTATTATCTGATAATTTAGCAAAATTTTCATAATCTGCAATTTCACGTACAATTCTAAACGTATCGCCGACTAATTCGTATAAATTCAAACCAGCAGCAGCATATAATGAATTATTGTGAAAACAAATCGATATAATTGGTTGCTGAGCTATTAATCCATTTGCAGAATTATAATTTTTCCATACCTGTGGGTCAATAATTTGAGAATTCAAATTCGCTACTGCTATACCTGATTCAGTAGCAAGCCATATATTGTTATCCTTTATCAGGATTTGCTTAACGGGAGTTTTTTGTTGAAATGAGCCTAATTTTGTAACAGTTTCAACAAAAACCTGTTGTTTCAAATCAAAAACAGCAAGTCCGAAACCACCCCCAATATATGCAAGGCTATCATGTAAATATATGTCATTAATTATTGGATTAGGAAAACCTGCACTTACAATATCTGTAATATGAGTAATATGAAAATTCTCGTCCATTATCTCGATGTACCCATCATAAGTGCCTAAATAAACTACTTTATTTAATGTATCTGCACTTACTGCTGTAAAAACCATACTTAGTAATCCCTCGGTATTCCTGAATTCATGAAATCGCTGAATATTTGAAGAATCATAGACAAACAAACCGCCTGTAGTACCGGCCCAGATTCGTCCTTTTGAATCTACAGCAGCTGCTCTTACATCATATAACGAAGAGTAAATTTTCCAATTGTCAAGTTTAAATTGTGCTAATGAAATATTATAGCAAAAAGATATACCGATAAACATCGTCATCAATTTGACAGAATTGATTAATATCTTAACCATTTGATACTCCGGCTGAATAATTAATAAAAATGAGTATCAACCAATCATTTGATAGCCTTCATAAGTGAAACCATTTCCAAAGCAGTTTGAGCGGCTTCGAAACCTTTATTACCACTTTTACTTCCGGCTCTTTCAATTGCTTGTTCGATTGTGTCTGTAGTCAATACACCAAGTATGCAGGGTATTCCTGTCTCGAGGTTGATTCTTGAAATTCCTTTTGTAACTTCCGATGCAATATAATCAAAATGAGGAGTAGCACCCCGTATAACTGCACCAAGACAAATCACTGCATCATATTTATTTGTTTTGGCAAGTTTCTGTGCTACAACAGGTATTTCATAAGCACCCGGACAATATACAACTGTCAAATTTTCTTCTGCGGCATTATGACGTCTCAGAGCATCCAATGCCCCGTCTAATAACTTATTAACAACAAATTGATTCCATCGGGTTACAACAAGAGCAAAGCTTTTACCTTTGGCATCATAAATTCCTTCGATAACTTTCGCCATTTTATCCTCTATACTATATATAATTTTACAAATTTATGATATTATGTATGAAAATTATAATATCTTTTGACGGGTATTATAGTTTTTTGTTTTGTAACTACTATTAAAATGGTAATTCGAATTTGAAATATTTGAAAAATATTTTCGTAATTTGGTAGACTTTTATTATTCAAATTTTTTCGGAGTTTTTATGATACATAGAATTTCAGTAATTCTAATACTACTCGTTTTCGTTTTTACCTTCGATGCATGTTCGGGCGAAGGTGATAATTTCAAAGATAAAAAAGTAGAATTTAAAACAAAATTAGACTCGATAGCTTATTTCATTGGTGCTTATAATCTTGGAAAACCGATGAGAAGGGATTCTGTTATGATTGATCCCAGTTTACTTGCAAAAGGTTTATATGACGCATTATATGGTGACACTGTTTTAGTTTCAGAAGAGCAGGGACGCAAGCTTATGATGTCGTTCCAGGAAGACATGATGAAAACCCAGCAGAGAAAACAAAAAGAACTCGGTGACCAAAATAAAAGTGAAGGTACAGCTTTCCTTGAAGAAAATAAAAAGAAACCAGGAGTCATCACTTTACCAAGCGGACTTCAGTACCAGGTGGTAAAAGAAGGAACCGGAAGACAACCAAAGATGGGTGATACAGTCACTGTTCATTATAAAGGAATGAATATTAAAGGTAAAGTATTTGATAATTCATATGAAAGAAAAGAACCTTTTAAAATTGCTCTTGACACAAACTTTGTTAAAGGTTGGGTTGAAGGTTTATTATTAATGAAAGAAGGAGCAAAGTACAAATTATTCTTACCTCCGAATTTAGGTTATGGAGAAGCTCCCGGACCACCGGAAGTCGGACCATTCGGAGTAATGATATTTGAATTAGAACTATTATCTGTTACTTTACCAAATCCGTCAGCACAGCCAAAAATTAAAACTGATATGCTGATGCCCAGGTAATTAATTTAGATATTTGAGATTTGAACTTATAAATCAATTGAAAAGAATAAAATATAATATCGCCGTTATTGCCCTGGTTGTAATTTTATTTATTATACCGGGTTGTAGCGGCGATATTATACCTCCGCCTCCACCTAAACCAGACTTAATTGTAGAAATCACAGGATATGATTCATTACATTATGAAGCTGTAGCATCCGGCATAAATAATAATGATGCTCATCAGCTGCAATTAAGCAGTTTTACTACAATAAATGGCAAGTATTATAATTTAACTATATCCTTTTTCTTCCCTTTGGATTCCACTCTCAAAGCTGGAACCTATAATTTCAGGTCACAGCCAAATTCATTAGAAAATAATGTTGTAGGCGGGTTTTTTATTGGAAAAGGTGAGAATGAAATAATATTTACTTCAGATTCAGGGACTGCTGTAATATCAAGCATAAACGGATTAGTAATCGACGGGACTATAAATTTTTATGCAACAGATAACAGCAAGCAAAGACATATTATTGTAAATGGTACAATCAATAAAAATTAGTTAATTCGACCTCACTGTAAAAAGCAGAACAACTGCTACAATCGTTGATGAAATCAATATAACCGGCTGAATAATATTATCAAAAAAAGTTTTATCCTGGACAGGCATTGCAGATGATGCAAAATCATATTGACTGCTATTTATTGAATCAACCTTATCCCTTGAAATTTTGTCTTTAAAAACAGCATTAAATTTACGGAGTGGCACGATTATGTTTTTTATAATTCTGGAACCGGTAATCTGAATATATATTTCTCTTTCGACTGAATCGGGGAATATAGAACTATTCAGATATTTAATGGAAATATTATTGATATTGATTTCATAAAACCGATTTATATTTTCATTAGAATCATTGTAAATAATACAACTGTCATTAATAAATAGGTTAAGAAGTTTATCATAAAGTAACCATTTTGCAGGATGTTGGGTCAAATCAAATTTTATTTTTTCACCTTTTGACAATGATTGACTTTTTATCATTTCATTTGAATAATTATCAAGTAACGAATCTATAATCTCATAGTTTGTTCTGACAGGAGAATCGTCATTAGCTTTTAAGATTATTCCCCCGTCGAAGGAGAAAAAAATCATAAAGCAAAAAAATATAATAATATTTTTCATAATAATTTCATTTTAAATTTCTGCCTTCGACACCTTTTCTGAGTTCAAGCAAGGCGGTTACAAACTCTTTTGAATTCCAAAAAGAAGACATTCTTATTCTTATATATCTTTTCCTGTCCGTAATTTTTATTCTAATGATTCTAATAACACCCTTTCTTCTGCTCCTTGGAATTCTTTCCTTAACTATATTAATACTTACTATTTCATTGATGTGGAATAATTTTTCACTAAACCTGTTTTTAAAAAGCAAATAATCTTTGCCGACAGTAATACTCCTTTTCCGAAATATATTATACAATAATGCAAGTCCGGAACCAACAATAAATAAAACGAGTAAAATAACAACAGGGTCTCTAGCAATCTTTGAAAAGATAGTATCGAAAAACAACCCTTTCAAAAAGAAATAAATGAACAATGCAATAGAGTAGACTGAAATAAATTGCCAATAAAAATCCAGCCTCTGATAGAATGTCTTTACATCATTTACTTCTTTTGTTTCATTTTCCATATATATAAATTAAATAAAATTGAAGATAAAGACAATTAAAACGACTGAGTTTTACTTTTTATTTGTTCAGCAAGTTCAACAATTTTTTTTGCTGACTGTTCAGCTGCATCAGTTTTCCCCAACAATTTAGCTGATTTACTCATAGCAATGAGTGTTGCAGGATTATCAATTAGTTTGCTTATTTTTTCATACAAACTATTCCCCACTTCATCATTTGTAATAACAATTGAAGCCCCATTTTCTTCCATTACCAAAGCATTAATTGCCTGCTCATTGTTCGAAGCTGAGGGTAAGTAGCGCAAATCTCAGAAACTGTAGTTGCCCCTGAACGGGAAACTACTATGTCACATGCAGAATAAGCAATTGACATATTATCAATATATTTATAAACTCTGACATTTTCACTAAAATTACCTTGTACTACATAATTTTCTCCAATTTGCCATACCAACTGCCATCCTTCTCTTTCAATAGCAAATAAAATATTATTTATTGCCAGGTTTATTGATTTTGCTCCAAGGCTTCCTCCAAAAACAAGGATTGTTTTCTTCTGCATATCCAATCCAAGTTCTTTCCTTGCTTCTTCTTTTGTTAATGGCAGACAAATATTCTTCCTGACCGGATTACCAAGACAAATTATTTTGGACCTTAAATTTTCATTATAATAAGCTTCAGATTCTTCAAATGAAGTGATAATCAAATCGGCTCTCTGCGAAAGCATATTAATTGCCTTACCGGGAGCAACATTAGACTCCATTAATATAAGAGGGATTTTTTCACGATGAGCTGCAGAACCTGCCGGATAACTTATATACGCACCTGTACAAAGTACAACATCAGGTTTAAACTTTCTTATTAAATTCCTGCAAATACCAATTGAACGTGCAATTTTAAATGGTAAAGTAAATGTGTCCAATGAAAAAAGCCCTTTAAATCCCGAAATAGGAATTGGAAAAAACTCATATCCCGATTGAGGGACAACCCTTGATTCAATCCGGTTGGAGGTTCCGACAAACAGTGCTTTTAACTTTTTTCCTGATACATTTTCAATATTTTCAAGTACTGCGAGAGCAGGATAAAGATGTCCGCCTGTTCCGCCGGCGGCAACTAAAATTCTAAATTCGTTAACTTGTTCCAATGACAAAATATTTTTTATATTTATAAATACATTATGCAAAATTAACGTAAATCCATCATATTAGAATATTAAATAATATTACTAATTATGCTTAAAAAACTAAGCAAAAACTTTTTTTTAAATTATTACAAATCATTCGGAATTTGCTATATTTACGTATAGTATATGAGCATATAATTAATATTTGTTGGGGGACAAATGAAAACCAAATTCATCATCACAATAGCATTGGTGATGTTCATCTTTTGCTCAAATAAATCATTAGCACAAACACAAAAAGTCAGAGATTACCTGAAAATGGTAGCTATGGGAAAAGTTAGCGAGGTCAAAAAGCAAATTCCCGACTTAATAGCCGAATATCCGAATGACCCGGGGGTTCAGCTATTGTTAGCAGTTGTGATTGACGATGCTTTTTTGGCCGTTGAAAAATATAAAAATCTTGTAAAAACATATCCTGAAAGTGAATGGGCAGATGATGCTTATTGGAGAATAGTACAGTTTTATGCTGTTATAGGAGACACTTCGACTGCAAAAACCGAATTAGAAAATTACAGGAAGAAATATCCTGCTTCAGAATTCCTAATCGCCGCTACTGATGTTGTCCGCTATTCAATTAATTATGCAAAAAGTGATAAAAATCCACGTAATGCAGTTCAGTCATCGGTTTCAAAAGATATAAAACCTTTAGAACAGGAAACGAAACCAAAGCAGGAAGCAGTGAAAAAAGAGATTACAACCTCTCAGGTAAAATCTGAAACAATCACAAAGCATGAACCTGTTAAGAAAGAAATACCTCAAGTAAATGATACAAAACCAAAACAGGAACAAGTAAAAAAGTTAGAAGTTAAATCCGAAGAAATAAAAGCTAAACAGGAAACTGTTAAAAAGGAAAATATTCCCACACAGCCAAAAACTCAAACTGTTACAAAACAGGAACCAGCCAAAAAAGATGAAAATAAACCTAAGATAGAAATCGCCAAGAAAGAAGAAGTTAAGCCAAAGCAGGAAATAAAAAAAGAAGTTGCATCTGAAATCACTGATAATGAGAAATTCGGTTTACAGGTCGGTGTTTATAGCACTAAGGAAGCTGCAGATGGTGAAGTCGCTAAATTCAAACAACAGAGATTAATATCTTATGTAATGAATAAGGAAATTGACGGCACTCAGATGTTTGCAGTTGTTGTAGGTGAATACTCATCAAAGGAATCAGCCGAGCAAGCCAGGAAAATTGTCCAGGTACAATGCAAATGCCAGCCAATAATTTTTAAAAAGTAATTTTAGCTTAAACTAAAATATTCAAAACCGTTCAGCGTTCATCACTGAACGGTTTTTAATTTATGGAGGTAATATGAAATATCTAATTGTTATTATAGCTTTCTTATTAGCTATATTTAATTACAAAGTAAGTGCAAAAGATGGTGAGGGAACAAATATGATTCAGACAATCTATGATTTTAAAGTTAAGACAATAGATGGTAAAGAAATTTCATTGTCGGATTATAAGAACAAAGTCCTTTTAATTGTAAATGTAGCAAGCTTTTGCGGGAATACACCGCAATACAAAGGACTTGAGGAATTATACAAGAAATACCATGACAAAGGACTTGAAATATTAGGTTTTCCGTGCAACCAGTTCGGTCAGCAGGAACCGGGAACAAATAAGGAAATCATAGAATTTTGTTCAACTAATTATAATGTAACTTTTCCATTATTTGACAAAATCGAGGTTAATGGAGAAAACACACATCCTTTATATAAATATTTGAAATCGGCAAAACCGGAATTTCAAAATGAAGACATTAAATGGAATTTTGCAAAATTTTTGATTGATAAAAACGGCAATGTTATCGACAAATTCAAACCAAAATTTCAACCGGAAACCATTGACCCCGAAATAGCAAAATTGTTAAATTGAAATAATATCGTGTCGGGAGTTATTCCCGACACGAATTAAAAAAAATTAAGGACAATTACCGGCTTTTAAAAAGAATTTTTCTTGTTTCCAGAGGTTACCGGACCCACTTGCAAAGCTCATACCAAAAGCACCAAGTGCCCATCCATAAGCCCCGTAAAATCCAACCTGTGCTCGCTGGCATGCGGGATAGAAAGTATAATCTCCACCTACAAGATATGCTGAATGAATCCACCCTACTGTTGTATTATAGAATTCAGGTACTCCAACATTAATCTCAAATCGAGGAACAGCAAGTCCCCATGACATTGACATAGCACCGGTAGCACCTGAATGTGGCTTGTTTAATTCTGTAAATTCATGACTCCTGAGATTTGCTTTTTTATCACAACTTTCAGTTGCTTTATTATACTGCAGTCCAAGGTCAGCATTATATTTGAATTTATATTCCAGTAATGTTGATGCTACCTGATCAGGTGGCACGACAGCATTCATTACAACAAGACATTTAATTTCAAACCAAATAAAAGGAATTCCGGCTATAGGGAATTTCAACAAAGGTAACGGAACTTCGACACCGATATCTGTACCTGACCCTGTTGCAGAAACTTTGAGTGAAAATTCTCCTTCCTGGAAATCATTACTAGCATTGAAATCCTGGAGAACGTGGTCTTTAATCATAATTTTTCCTGTAGTTTTGAACTTTCTCAATTCACCTTCAACAGTAAGCTTTGCCACTTTAGTATCAGCTACAATTTTTTCTGCTATGATTGTCAGATGTACCAAATCCTTGTTAAATTTTATCCCGATGCTGTATTCAAAAGAACCGTATTTAAATCCTAATCCGATACTATCGTTTGTTACTTTTTGTATTGATGCACCTTTTGATTGGAATGCCTGGATAAATGCCTCTTTTTCGAATGTAACCGTGTGGTCCCAATCTATTTCGGCGTCTTTGACTACATCTGTAAGAGGTGCAAACTCACCTTCCACTGCAATTTCATTTCCATCATTGTTTATAGATTTTACTTTGAAGTAAGAGTAGGTCCCTACAACAACATTATCCCCTTCCTGCAATGATGCCGCTAAACTGTTACTTGCATCAAAATAATAAACCTGGTTAGCTGTGTCAATCCTGTTTAAATCTGATAAATCACTTCCTTTAAATACCTTTGTAGCATCGTCATACACAATATTCACATAAGGTGAAACCTTTCCCGGTGGTTCGTCAGATGAAGTGCAGCCTGAATTAATAATAATGGCTACTACTGCCGAAGACAATAGGAGCAAATAAATATATCGTTTAAAATTTTTCATAATTTTCCCCTTGATTTATAAAACAGAATTGTTATTTAGGTAAAGTTAAGAAAATAATTCTATATTTCATTTATAATTAATCCCATCCATATGGATGGGATTAAATTAAATAATTTTAAATTTTCTTGAATATTAATAAGAGATGAACCGGTAATTAATAATTCAACATTCAAAATTTAAAATTTACTTCTCTTCTCCCTTTTCGAGTTTCTCAAATTCCTTGAAGTTCATATC
>JACRLY010000032.1:33294-44039 GCA_016219595.1 Ignavibacteriota bacterium
AAGTTCATATCTTTAGATAATTTCTTAATCTTATTAAGGTCGAGTTCACCTGTAATCCAAATTAGAGTGCCTTCGTTTTCTTCATTCACAAGCATAAGAAATTCGGAAATCTTTCCTTTCGAATCTTTCTTTATTAGAAATTTGACAAAAGTGTTTTCTTCGTTCACATCCATCAGCGAAGTGTAACTGCTTATGGGAATATTCTTGATTATTTCATTATAGAAGTCGAATTTCTGCTTTGATTTCTTTTTATCTGGCGAATAAGTCAGTATTTTTATTCCTTCTAGTCCGTCAACAACTTCACTCATTGATTTGTTATTTTTTTCATCCTTGGAAATATCCTTGAACATATCGAACATATCTTTCGATATATTTACTGAAGTGAAGCCTTCCTTACCGGCGTACTTTTCAAATATCTGGTTTATTGGATTATCAGCGGCTTTTGTAAAAACATATCCTATTACAAAAACTATAATTGCAAGTGTTATTTTGTTAATTTTCATTTTCTTTTCCTCCTTTGAAGAATTTTGATTGATATTTATTAAAATCTGATATTTTTTCAAGTTCATTAATGCTTTTGTCGAATTTCGACAGTTTGCCAAGCTGTTCCATTCCTTTATTTATTTCAACAGAGACAATAAGCAATGTTTTTTTTGTTTCATCTAAAGCAAGCTTAGGGTCTTTGTATGTATCGTATTTAAGATAATCTAACCGGAGATTTTTGTTGGGTAATGAGGAATACTGAACATAAGCCATAATCAGAATAGCAGCTACAGCAGCAACAGCAGTAATCGCATAACCAATTCTATATATAAATCCATGCTTGTATATTTTTGGCTTAATAATTTCATTTGAAAAAACCACATCAAATTCTTTTCCAGTTTCAATTTTTGATTCTGCTAATAAAATTCCGAAATGACCGGAATATTTTTCATATTCGACAGGAATATCCTGTTGAGAAAAATACTCTTTCAATTGCTTTTCTTCATCCAGCGAAGTCTCGCCTTCGAAGTATTTATTCAGCAATTCATCAATTTTCAATTCGTTCATAATTATATAGCTCCGTCAATTGTTCTCTTATTCTTTTTCTTGCCCGGCTTAAAGTTACTTTTATATCATTTCTTTCATAACCGAGCATATTTGAAATTTCATCGTATTCAAGACCTTCAATATCACGCAAATGCATAATCATTTTTTGTTTTACGGGTAATGAGTCCATCAGAATCATTGCCTGTTCCACTGAATCCCTTATTTCAAAATCCTTAACATTATTTTGGTTGAATGTAATTTCTTCATCGAGTTCGATAAACTTTCCTCTTCTTGCTCTCAATTTATCAATGCACAAATTTTTTGTTACAGTCATCGCAAAAGCATCAAAATTTCGTTTTTCATCCAAATTTTCAAGTCTCTGCCACAGTTTAATAAATACTTCCTGGATGATGTCTTCCGCATCTTCCCTGTTTCCGAGCAATCTTCTTGCAAACCGGAAAAGTAAGTTTTTTACTTCGGAAATCTTTATTTTAAATTCATTAAGTTCCATTCATTAGCAATGACGTTGAATTTAGAAAAGCGTTACAGCTAAAAATATAAAAAAAATTAATACGTTATAGCATAATGGTTTTATCAATATTCCTTATGGATAATAAAAATGCCTGTTTATGAATATAAATGCAGGAAGTGTGAAAGAGAATTTGAAGTTACTCAACGTATTACAGAAGAGCCTTTAAAAAAGTGTATTTTAGATGGCTGTGATGGTGAAGTGTTTCGTAAAATAAGTAAGAACGTTGGTTTGGTATTCAACGGAAGCGGTTTTTACCTGACTGATTATGTACATAAAAATAATAATTTCAACACATCCAAGCCGAAAAAAGACAACGGCACTGCTAAAGAAACAAAGAAGGAAACTACTACTAAGAAAGCTGATACTGCAGAAGCAAAGACCTGATTTGAATAGCCACGACTTTTAAGTCGTGGACTCCGTTTATTACTAATCCTTGGGATTTATCCCTTTATCTCATTAATTGATGTTACTCATTTTATAATAGATAAAAGTAAATAGAAAAAAGTATGAAGAAAAACTATATGAGTTGTCTTCATTTTCAATATCTTTCAATTTGATAATTCCATAAGGAAAATCCAGAAGACGTTCTGATATATTTTCTCCAAAACTTTTTACTATTACACATTTCTATAATCTTTATTCTATATTCTAATTTCTATCTTCTTTCTTCTATCTTCCAGCTTCTATCTTCTTATATTTCTCATAAAACTCGGCTATTTTTTCAAATGCCTCTTTTAGTATTTCTTCGTTAGGGAGTATTACTATTCTGAAATGATGTGTCCCCGGTTTCTGACCAAATCCTTCGCCATGAACAACCACAACACCTGTTTCTTTTATCAACTCAATCGTGAAATCTTTATCATCTTTTACATCAATTGACGGGAACATATAGAATGCACCTCCCGGTTTGATGCTGGTAATTCCGGGAATATTCGGGAGCATACTCATTACAATATCTCTTCTACTTTGAAGAATTTTATTCATTTCGACAATATGCTGCTGACTTCCGTCGAGTGCAGTAGCCACTGCGAATTGAATCGGGTGGTTGGCACATAACCTTGCTCTTAGAATTCTATTAACAGCTTCCAGATATTCATGCATAACATTCTGTCTGCCGCTTGCTATGCCCCATCCGAGGCGGAATCCCGGTGCAATATAATTTTTTGAAAGACCTGAAAAAGTAACGCAGGATACATCTTTATTCAAAGATGCAATTGACACGTGTTTATTATCATCGAATAATAATTTATCATAAATTTCATCGGCTATAATTAAAAGATTTTTTTCAAGTGCAATATCAATTATTTTCAATAGAGTTTCTTTTTTGCACACAGAACCTGTAGGATTATTCGGATTAATCAATACAATTGCTTTTGTCTTGTCATTGACTTTTGCACTCATATCTTCCACATCAGGCTGCCAGCCATTGCTCTCATCGAGATAATAAGGATTCGGAACAAGTTCCAGTTTCCCTTGGACTGCTGTATATAATGGATAACCTGGTGTCGGCATAAGGAAATTATCTCCGGCATTCAGTAAAGCGGTCAAACAGATTTCAATTGCTTCGCTTGCACCTGTTGTAACGAATATATCGAGAATATTATCTATCCCTTTCCTATTGGCATCTCTTTCAATTGCATCGATAGCACTTTGAATCCCCGATGAAGGTGAATACCCGTTGTGATTCTCATTCATTGCTTTGTATGCGGCATCAATGACATGCTGTGGAGTTCGGTGGTCGTAAGCATTAGGGTCACCGATATTGAGATAAAGCATTTTCTTTCCTGTTTTGGCTACTTCATTAGCGATTACAACTATATCACGAATAGCATAGTGAATATCATAAGTTCTTCGGGCAGGTTGAATTTCAAACATAAATTATACTCAAATTTAAATATTAGTAACTATAAAAAATGCAATTTAATTAAAATCAATTTTATGGCAATTACCGGATAATAATAAGTATAAAAAAATCCGTTCTGACTTATCAAAACGGATTTTAAAATTAAATTATTAATTGTGAATTATGAATTGCTTTACGAGCATCCGCTGGTGCCTCCGCAATCCTCGCATACCGTACAGCTTCCATTTCTTTTTACACGAATAGAACCGCAATATTCACATTGTTCACCTGTGTAGCCGATTTGCTTTGCAAGTGATGACTTCAACTGGGTTCCGCTTCCGCCTGTGATTTTTCCAGATGCAGGAACAGAATGAACATGCTCGAAAATGTCATCATCGGATTCGCCTGCAACATGATTATTTATTTCAACCTCTTTCTTTGTAGATTTTTGATGCGGTTCAAGTTTTTTAACATTATTTTCGGGTGTTACCTCATCAACCGCCTGAACATGAACAAAGTCCATCCTCTTCAGGTAATCATAGCCAAGAGAACGGAATACATAATCCAGAATAGAAGTAGCTGACTTGATAGCCTCATGTCCCTGCACAGGTCCCGCAGGTTCAAATCTTGTGAATGTAAATGAATCAACAAGTTCTTCGAGAGGTATTCCATACTGCAATGCCTTGGAAACAAGGACAGCAAATGTATTCAGCAAACCTTTGAATGAGGCTCCTTCTTTGTACATATCAATAAAAATTTCACCAAGACTACCGTCTTCATATTCACCAGTTCTCAGGTAAACTTTATGCCCGCCGACATAAGCTTCCCTGATATACCCTGTACGCTTCTTAGGCAATTTCTTTCTTTCCGGCTGACGATAAACTATTTTCTCAACAATTCTTTCCTGTACTTCTTTCGGACCAATTGTTTCATCGAATGAATCTTCATCGCCAATCATTACGATTTCGTCGAGGTCACTATAATTCGAACTGTTGAGCGGTTGTGAAAGTTTTGAACCATCCCTGTAAATTGCTATTGCTTTCAACATCATTTTCCAGGACTGGTTATACACATCACCGATTTCTTTCACAGTTGCTTCGGCAGGCATATTCACCGTCTTTGAAATTGCCCCGGTGATAAATGGCTGTGCCGCCGCCATCATCCTGACATGCGCCATATAGGCAATATATCTCGTTCCTTTTCTGCCGCACTTATTTGCAGTATCAAACACAGGAAGATGCTCATCTTTGAGGAATGGTGAACCTTCAATCATCATCGTTCCGCAAATGTAATCGTTGGCTGCTTCAATTTCATCTTTAGAGAAACCGATTTCTGTCAAAAGGTCAAAGTCAGGTTGATTTATTTTATCAAAAGATAAACCTATTTCTTTAAGGAAATCTTCCCCTAATGAATATTTATTAAAAGCAAAACGAATATCAAAAACATCTGCAAGTTGTTTTTCTATCTGCTCTAATTGCTTGTCATTGAACCCTTTCTGCTTAAGAGATTTCCTGTTTATGGCAGGACTGCCCTCAAGTGTTCCGTGTCCAATACTGTATTTTTCAATTTCCTCGATTTGGCTTTTTGTATAACCGAGTTTCTTTAGTGCCTTAGGAACAGATTGATTAACTATTTTAAAATAACCCCCGCCGGCAAGCTTTTTATATTTTACTATTGCAAAATCCGGCTCTATTCCTGTTGTATCGCAATCCATAATCAAACCGATTGTTCCTGTGGGAGCAAGAACCGTTACCTGTGCATTCCTGAATCCGTATTTACTCCCGAGTTCATAAGCATTGTCCCAAGAATCTGTAGCAGATTGCAACAAATATTCGGGACATATATTATGGTTAATTCCTCGCGGATTTATCGTTAATTCCTCGTACTCTTCGGATGAAGCATTATATGATGCACGCCTGTGATTGCGAATCACTCTCAGCATAGAATCACGATTTTCGTTATATCTCGGGAATGGTCCAAGTTCTTTTGCCATTTCGGCTGAAGTCGCATACGATTCGCTTGTCATCAACGATGTAATAGCACCTGCTATTGCGAGTGCTTCCTGTGAATCGTATGGTATTCCGCTAACCATAATCATAGTACCGAGATTTGCATAGCCGAGGCCCAAAGTCCTGAAATCATAGCTTTTCTGAGCAACTTCCTTCGAAGGGAATTGTGCCATCAAAACTGAAATTTCCAGTGTTATAGTCCATAGTCTGACAGCATGCTTAAAATCATCTATTTTGAAAGTATAGGATTCCTCATCAAAAAATTTCATCAGGTTCAAACTTGCAAGATTACATGCAGTATCATCCAAAAACATATATTCACTGCAAGGGTTGCTCGCATTTATCCTTCCTGATTCAGGGCAGGTATGCCATTCGTTGATTGTCGTGTCAAACTGCAATCCCGGGTCCGCGGATTTCCATGCAGATAAATTGATTTTTTCCCATAATTCCCTTGCCCTGACAACTTTGCAGACTTTATCCTTTGTTCTCCAGCGAAGTTCCCACATCCCATCGTTTTCGACGGCACGCATAAATTCATTTGTAACCCTTACCGAATTATTTGAATTTTGCCCGCTGACTGTAATATAACCTTCATGTTCATAATGAGTGTCATATACATCGAAATTAAGTGTTGTATATCCCTGCTCTACAAGCGTCAATACCCTCAAAATATAGTTCAGCGGCACTCCGCGATGCAATGCCTTCTTAATCAGGCTGTTCAGTTTCTGATTGTCTTTTCTGTCAGCGCCTTTATCAATTGCTGCATTAAGTATCTCATGAAGAAATTTTGCATTGATTTTCGAACCGGCAACTAAGGCTGCAACTTTTTCTTCTTCTTTTGCTTTCCATTCAATAAAAGTTTCTATATCAGGATGGTCAATATTGATAATAACCATTTTCGCAGCACGTCTGGTTGTACCTCCGGATTTAATCGCACCTGCCGCCCTGTCGAATATTTTAAGGAAACTCATTAAACCCGATGAAATTCCACCTCCGGATAACAGCTCACCTTCGCCCCTCAATGCAGAAAAATTTGTACCTGTACCGCTACCGAATTTAAAAATCCTAGCCTCTCTAATTGCAAGGTCAAATATACCTCCTTCATTCAACAGGTCATCCTGTACAGATTGAATGAAACATGCATGTGGCTGTGGTCTTGTATATGCATCCTTCGATTGTACTAATTTCTTTTTATCGGGGTCTACATAATAATGTCCCTGCTTGTGCCCTGTTATTCCGTAAGCATGCTGTAATCCGGTGTTGAACCATTGCGGAGAATTTGGTGCTGCCATCTGGTTCAAAAGCATATATGCGATTTCATCATAATATGTTTTTGCATCATTTTCAGAATCAAAGTATCCGTACTGTTCTCCCCATGCTCTCCAACATCCTGCCAAACGGTGAACTACCTGCCTGGCGGAATTTTCGCCACCGAGTTTTTGTTTGCCGTTATTGTCAGTTAGCGGTTTCCCGTCATTTGTAAATTGCGGTACTCCTGTTTTTCTGAAATATTTTTGGGCAAGTATATCAGTAGCAACCTGCGACCACTGGGAGGGTACCTCGACATCGTCCATTTTAAAAACAACGGAACCATCGGGATTCCTCAAAATAGAAGATTTCTTCAAATAGCTGAATTGGTCGTAGGGACTGGTTCCCAATCGGGTAAATCTTCTATCTATTTTCATTTGTACCTCGTTTTTATTTTTATTTAGTTAATTCAATTTTTCGGAAAATTATCTTTGTTCTCTTTGTAGTTTTGTCTTATGCTACAAAGTGAATATAATAAATTTTTTCTAATTATTTTTTAATTACCCTATTTGCTGCAAAGTAGCATTTCGCTACTCTGAAAAAATCAACAAAATATTTAAATAATCCAAAACAAAGTTTTCCACAACTAAATTATCTTTTTCAGGACGTAAGAAATATATTACTTATTTTAGTATTGGAGACATAGTTTTATGGCTATTTTTTCTGTTTGTATATAATAAATTTTTCGTATAAATCTTATGCTTGAAATTATTCAATCAATAGATACATGGTTGTTCCATATTGTTAATAGTGGACTGTCGAATTCGGTATTTGACAAAATCATGCCATTTATTACCACTAATTCGAACTGGACACTGGTTTATGTATTCCTGTTCGGATGGTTGTTCTGGAAGGGGGGAAGGAATGGCAGGATTTGTGCCCTTGTATTAATTGTTACAATTGTCATTGCCGACCAGGTAAACTCATCATTATTAAAAGAATGGTTCGGAAGACTGAGACCATGCCATACATTGAGCGATATTCATCTGCTTGTCCCATGCGGAGGAGGAAAATCAATGCCGTCATCTCATGCTGTCAATACATTTGCTGCAGCAATGGTCCTTGCACATTATTATAAACATTATTTTTGGGTATGGTTCGGTATTGCTATTGCAGTATCATTTTCGAGAGTATATGTTGGTGTTCACTATCCTTTCGATATTATTGCAGGAGCCGCATTCGGCATGCTTGTCGGTTATTTAGTGATAAGATTGGAGATGTTAATTGAAAATCATTTTGCCAAACGATTACCAGATAAATCTTCCTGATAAATTCAAACAATCTGTCAATAAAAGAAAAATTCCTTCATTTTTGGTAATTTTGTAACTTCTTAATTTGAATTATTAATTAATCAGATAATATTTATGTCGAGATATAAGAGTTATATCACAATTGAAGATTTGCATAAAGTAGCCGGCGAAGAGGTCACACTGCGCGGCTGGGTATTTAATTCAACCGGCAAAGGTAAATTACAATTCATTCTTTTGCGTGACGGCACTGGTGTAACACAATGTGTTGTGTTCAAAGGAAATGTCAGCGATGATACTTTTGAATTGGCTAAAAGCTTAACACAGGAATCATCCGTTATAATAACCGGTAAGGTGAAAGCCGAAGAAAGAGCTCCCGGTGGTTTTGAAATTGATGTAACAGGATTACAAATTGTTCAGCTTGCTAAAGATTACCCCATAACACCGAAAGAACACGGAGATGCATTTCTTACAGAACACCGCCATCTCTGGCTTCGTTCATCGAGGCAGAACGCAATAATGAGAGTGAGAGCATCTGTTGTCAAAGCAATTCGGGATTTCTTCGATGGCAATGGATTCAAACTTATGGATTCACCTTTGCTGACACCTAATGCATGTGAAGGAACATCTACTTTATTCGAAACAGAGTATTTCGATTTGGGTAAGGCATATCTTTCTCAGTCGGGACAGCTCTATGCCGAAGCATCCGCTATGGCACTCGGTAAGGTTTATACATTCGGACCGACATTCAGGGCTGAACGTTCCAAAACAAGAAAACACCTTACTGAATTCTGGATGGTCGAACCTGAAATGACATTTTTTGACCTTGACGATGATATGGATTTGGCTGAAGACCTGGTCGAATACATTGTTCGGTATTCACTCAAAACATGTAAAAATGAACTTGAATTATTAGAACGGGATATAACTTTTCTTGAAAAAATCAAACGCCCATTTTACAGGATGAGTTATACCGAAGCAGTTGATTATCTGCACAAAAACAATATACCTTTAAAAAAGAAAGTTGACGGTCAGGAAGTTGATATTCTGCCATTTCCCTGGGGTGAAGATTTCGGAACGGTACAGGAAGAAGCCATTATGGAGCAATTCGATAAGCCTTGTATCATTCATCGTTATCCTACTGAAGCAAAGGCTTTTTATATGAAACGCGACCCTCAGGATGAAAAAGTAGTATTGGCAATGGACATGTTAGGTCCCGAAAAAGCCGGAGAACTCATCGGAGGAAGTCAGCGTGAAGACGATTATGATGCACTTGAAAAGAGAATAATCGAAAATGATTTGCCTGTGGAAGCATTCCAATGGTATCTCGATTTGAGAAAATACGGTTCAGTTCCGCATAGTGGGTTCGGACTTGGAGTTGAGCGTACAGTCAAATGGATTACAGGTGCCTCACACATCCGTGAAGTCATTCCCTTCCCGAGGATGATTTACAGGATTGTTCCATAATAATAAAGCTCGATAGATTATAGACTGTTAGTCTGTAATTACTGAATAAGCTAACAGTCTAAAAGTCTACAGACTAAATAAACTTTTTATTACAAAGCTTTCTTTATTTTACCTGCTGTTGTGTTATTATAATAAATGCACGCACCTTTTTTCTGGTCCGGTTGAATTTTCAAAGTATCAATTGCCTTTTTAACTTTACCGGCGGGAACACCCCATTTTTCTGCTAACTTACCTGCTGTGAATAATTCTTCTTTTGCCATTATTATTCCTTGTTAAAAAAAAATGATTTAATAAATTAAAAAAATTGTCCGAAAATAGCTAATTTTAAATATTAATTTGAAATTTTCTTTTTATTATAAGGAAGAAAAATGAAAAAGTTCTTATTAATTATTTCGGTATTTTTTATCCTGTTTGCAACGGAACTGACTGCGAAAGATGATATTATTCTTTCTAATCAGATTTCTTCGCCGACAAGTTTTGTCAAGCAACCTTTCGACGTACTAGATTATGACGTTATTGCCGACTTCTCGAAATTTCCATCTAAGGAAATGACAGGCATTTGTAGTATAACTGTCAGATGGCTCGAAAAATCCGACACTAATAAATTCTTTTTCCATTTAAGAAGTTTGAAAATTGATTCCTGCTTTTATGAAGGAGTTAAAGTTAATCCGTCTGAAGTTGGGGAATTTACCTCTCCAACTTATCATTATGAAATACTTTATCAATCACAAATTTTAAAGGATACTGTAAAAATTACAATTTATTATAGCGGCACGATGACATCAGAACCGGGTTCACAGAGTTGGGGAGGAGCTTTTTCATTGAATAACATTTTGTTTGCAATGGGCGTTGGTTTTTATAACAATTATGTATCAGCTACTCAGCACTGGATGCCTTGCTATGACCATCCGTCAGACAAAGCAACTTTTCATGGGAAGTTCATCGTCCCTGCCGGTAAAACTGTTGCTTCAATCGGCACATTGATAAGGCATTATACCGGAAGCACAGTTGATGAATTCGAATGGGAACATAATTTTCCCTGCTCTACATATCTTTTTACTTTCGCTGTAGCAGATTATGTACCTGTAAATATTTCAGATGATATTCCACCTGTAGTTGTTTATTCTCGACCTGTTGATACTGTCAAAGCTAAATTTGTTTTCCGGCTATTACCAAGAACAATCAAAACTTTTGAAAATAGGTTTGGGAATTTCCCGTTTGAAAAAGCAGGATACGTTATAACTCCATTCGGTTCGATGGAACATGAAACAATGGTTAGCTATGACAAGAGTTACCTCGATACATGTTAT
>JACRLY010000033.1 GCA_016219595.1 Ignavibacteriota bacterium
GACTGTCACAATCAGCCTTTGCTCCCTCGAGATCACCTTTTTCCAACTTAGTGATGACATTTTTCAGGAATATCGATGGATTGCCTTTACCTTTGGCTTTATTAATAGAAAATGTTCTTTCAAAAATAAAAGTGGTAGATATGATTATAAATCCTATCAAGGCTCCGACTAATGGACCCCCAGTATGGATTGTACCTAATACATTACCCGGATGCGGTTCTTTACGTTTATCGCCATCTTTCAAGTTACCGGGATTTCCCATAATAAACCACCATATAACAACAACTCCGATGATTAATGCAAGAAAAATCACCAGCAGATTAAATAAATTCTTCATATATCAACCTCGTTTTTAATTAATTAATACTATTCTGAAATTAATTTGATTGCTTCATCATAAGTTTCGACTATTGTAAATACAAGAGATAGCTTCGTTATTACAAAAATATTTTGAATTGATTTATTTACATTACAAAGTATTATCTTACCTTCTCTTTTGACAAAATTTGCATGAGCGGATATTAACACACCAAGTGCAGTTGAGTTTAAATATGTAGTTTTAGCCAGGTCTATTACAAGATTGTTTTTCTTCTGTTGAGCTATTCCGACAAGGGTTTCCCTAAGTTTATCTGTTTCTTCTCCACCGATAAATTGCCCTTTTAAATTTAATACTACTCCGTTTGTCTTTTCTTCAATTTTAATCTGAGACATTTCTCACCTGACTATAAATATTAACATTTTAAAATTCCAAAAAATTCAAGAAATCAAAAATAATAAAATAATGTTAATTTTTTGTTAATATATTTATATCAACTGAATTCTGATTTATTCATTTAAGTGTATTTGAAACCTGAAATTACTCTCCTAATTTTATTAAAATCCTCAATAAAATCAAATTTTAATCCGGATTTAGTCATAAGCTCCGATACTTTTTCCGATTGCCCATACCCTATCTCCAGAAAATACATTCCATTGTTATTTAGCAATGAAGGTAATAATTCAGCAAATCTCCTATAAAATGTTAAACCATCCTTATTGTCTGTAAGAGCTTCGGAAGGCTCATATTTCAGCACTTCGGGCATAAGTGTCACGTATTCACTTTTTTTTATATATGGAGGATTCGATACAATTAAATCATATTTTCCTGATGGTATATTCTCCATTATATCCATTAATTCGAATTTTATATTTTCTATTTTCAAAATATTTGAATTTTGAATCGATAATTTTACAGCCTCTTCGGATTTATCAATACCAATTACTGATGCTTCTTCCCAGTTTTTTGCAATGCATATTGATATATTACCACACCCGGCTCCAATATCAAGAATTTTAGGTTCGGAGAAATTCCTTTTATATTTTAGAACTTCTTCAACGAGTATTTCTGTTTCCGGTCTTGGTATTAATACATTCTTATTAACCTTGAATTCCAAACCGTAAAATTGTGTTTTCCCAATAATATATTGTATTGGTTCTCTTTCAGCTTTCCTTTTTACTAAATCCCGCAGAGAATCCAGTTCTGATTGAGTCAGGGGCTTATCGTGCTGAAGGTAAATATCAATTCTTTCAAAATTTAGTATATGGCAAAGTAATAATTCTATACATAATCGTGGCGATTCAATACCTTTTAACCTAAAGAAATCGGTTCCCCAGTTTATTATATCAATTACTGTCCAGTTTTTTTTTTGATTAATGTCCAAGACTTTTTGATAATATAGACAAAAGTGCCATTCTAATGAATACTCCATGTTTGACCTGAGTTTGAATCAGGACATTCGGATATGAACTTAGAAGATAATCGAGCTCGATACCGTAATTTACGGGACCAGGGTGAAGCAGAACCAATTCCGGTTTTTTTGTAAAATGCTTAAATGTGATGCCATAATACTTTGAAAACTCATTTACCGATGGAATCAATCCGGAATCCATTCTTTCTCTTTGCAATCGGAGTACCATCACAACATCAGCCCAATCAACCGCATCATCAACCGAATCAATTATATTTACATTCCAAACATTTAATTCTCGTGGTAATAAAGTTCCGGGGCTACAGAATGCAATCTCAGCACCTAATGTTTTCAGTGTTGTAACATTAGAACGGGCTACCCTGCTGTGCAAAATATCACCTATTATACAAACTTTTAATCCTTCGATTTTCTTAAATCTTCGCTGCAATGTAAATGCATCGAGCAATGCTTGAGTCGGATGTTCATGTTTGCCGTCACCGGCATTGATTACTATTCCGCTTGTGTTTCGCTGCAAAAAGACAGGAACACCTGAATTTTGATGCCTGACAATGAAAATCTGAACTTCCATAGCTTCTATTGTTCTGAGTGTATCGAGAAGTGATTCGCCTTTTGACAAACTGCTCGACGATGACTGGAAACTGAAAACATCAGCGGAGAGTCTTTTTGCAGCAAGTTCGAACGATAGTTTAGTTCTTGTTGAAGATTCAAAAAATGCAAGTCCGACAGTTACACCTTTCAATTCATCAAACTTTTTAACTGATTGTAAATTATCCAAAAAATATTTTGCTTTTTTAAAAATTTTGTAAATATCATCGTATGTCAGTTCATCCGAACTAAGCAAATATGGATGGGATAAAGTTTCATCAACCATAAATTAAATTATAAAAATTAAATAAAAATATATCATGCAAATATAAAAAAAGCCGTTCAAATGAACGGCTTTTTTCTCTTTAGATTCCTTATTTTCTCTTTTTTGGTTTTGCTTTTGGTGCAGCAGCAGAACGTTTCTTTGCTACTACATCTGCCAAAGCTTTACCAGCCTTGAATTTGGGAACTTTCTTTGCTGCAATTTTAATTGTAGCTCCGGTTCTTGGATTCTTGCCAACACGGGCTGATCTCTCATAAACCGAAAAAGTACCAAAACCAATTAATGTAACATTTCCGCCACCTGCTAATTCCTTTTGAATTGCTTCGAAAGTGGACTTAACTGCTTTTTCAGCTTCGACTTTCGTCATTTTTGCTGTTGATGCAACATGGCTAATTAGTTGCGTTTTGTTTAATGCCATAATAACCTCCTATAATTTAAAGCGTTTAAAGAAACGAACAATTACAACGGGTTCAAAGATACGAGATTTTAACAAGCAATGCAAGGATTTTTTTTCCACAATAGGCATTTTTTCAGGGTTTTCGGGCATTTTGTCTCTTGAAGTCCGCTTCTATAGTTATAATTTAAGTATTGAAAGTCGAATAGTAATTACCTGTACTTGCTTTTCAGTGTATTATGATTTAGCAATTTTCTTGTAACCCTCTGCTGTTCTCACTTCCAGAGATAGGCTAAAACATAAGGACTGATGAGCCATCCGGAGTATAATATGTGCAGCACTATTCCCGCTGCCACACCCGCTGTCAAATCCTTAATTAAATCACTCCAGTTCTTCATTTTCCTTTCAAGGTACTTGTCAAACCCAGTACTGCTGTAGCTAAACACAGTGAATACAAAAATCGAGACCAAAATCCATGGGATTGAAAATATAATTACAGGTGAACTTAAGGTAATCCATAATCCAATTACTTTTGTTGTTACCTTATTTTCTCTTCCAAGATTTATTTTTTTTATACTAATAATATTTGAAGGAATAAATAATCCGATTAAAATTATCGTGAGGCCTATAATTATTAATTCATGTTCTGTATTAAGCAATTGAAATATTAATGATGCAATAACTATAGAAAATAAGCCTGAAAAATAAGGAATGAAGCCGATTCCGAAGAAAGTCAGGATTGCAATTATTCCCGGTTCAATAATTTTCTTCATTGATTACATTTTGTTTATTATCTACTTTTCTTGTGAAAAGGCATCTGTTTTTAATCAAATACTCAACTGCAGTCCAAAGAGTAAGTAGTGTTATAAAGAGCATCATATAATAACTGAAATCAGAATAAATCAAATCAGTAACATTTGCTGAAGGTATTTTTAGGAAATAAATATCGCGCAGTAAAAGTAATATTAAAACATATACAATGAATACCATCTGAAGGAATGTTTTCCATTGTGCTGACCTGGATGTACTAATCGTATGTTTGTTATTAACAGCGAAGAGTCGAAGGAAAGTTGTACCAAAATCCCTTACAATTATTATGATAACCATCCATAATTCAACAATTCCCAAATGCACGAATGCCATAAATGCTGCAGTTGTAAAAATCTTGTCGGCAAGAGGGTCGACGAATTTTCCGACACTTGTAACACCATAAACATTTCTTGCAAGCCATCCGTCAAGATAATCCGTTATTGCTCCCGCAATAAATAATCCGCAGGCGATTCTTGTCGAAGCAGTATTGTTCATTATCATCAATAGATAAAAAACAGGAGCTATAGCTACTCTTAAGAGACTAATTATATTAGGAATTGAATATATCAAATTAACTACGAAACACTTATAATGAATTACGAATTATGAATTATTAACAAGCAATAATAAATTCATGCTGATTATTCATAATTTGTTTTTATTTGCAAACCCTTGTCAGAAGCAAATTAGTGAAGTATAAAAATATTACAAAATTTTGAATATAAAGAAAATTAATATTATTTTTTCTCTATTATCAATGTTGCCGAATCGATAATCGATAAAAATATATCAGCTTTTAACGATGCCCCACCAATTAATCCCCCGTGGACATCATTAAGACTTAATATAGACTCTGCATTTTCATCGGTTAAACTACCACCATATAAAACAATCATTAAAGAAGCTCTTTTCCCAAATATTCTTACCAATTCTTTTTTTATAAAAGAATGTGCTTCCTGAATTTGTTCAGGTTCCGCTGATATTCCGGTTC
The DNA here is from genome assembly GCA_016219595.1 of Ignavibacteriota bacterium. GTDB lineage: Bacteria > Bacteroidota > Ignavibacteria > Kapaibacteriales > UBA2268 > XYC2-FULL-35-21. The sequence continues at coordinate 4,812 of JACRLY010000033.1, forward strand.
CGATAGCCCAAATAGGTTCATAAGCAATTACTATTTTATTACAGTAATCTGCTTCAATCCTATTCAGTCCAACCTCAATCTGTCTTTTCAGCACATCAAAAGTCTTATTTTCTTCCCTTTCTTTCAGAGTTTCTCCAATACATAATATAGGTTTTAATCCGCCTCCTAGAACTGCCCTGACTTTCTTATTAATTAACTCATCGTTTTCAAAAAAGTATGTTCTTCGCTCAGAATGACCTATAATAATATATTGACAACCGATTTCTTTCAACATTGGAATCGATACTTCACCTGTATATGCACCTTTTGATTCGAAATGGCAGTTTTGAGCTCCGTAATAAATTTTTGTATCTTTAAGCTCAGTCAATACAACTTCTAAACTTGTAAAAGGGGGACATACGCTATTAGTATTTTTTTCATCTTCTTTCTCCGCTAACTCTGAATATTTTATAATAAATTAAATCCTGGTCCGATTCAAAACCATACCCCTGTATTATTTCTTTCGGTGAAGTAACTTTAACAAACTCAGAAGAATAAAACATCTGTGATTTATTATTCCAATGCAGAATTTGAGTCTGTACTTTTGTTTTTGAACTGTCTGAATAAACAATAACATTACCTCGTGCAAGCATATTCTTTGTCCTGTCATCAATCTCAGCTTTATCTGCAGTAAGATAACTCATCCTCTTTTTTGTATATCTTGAATAAAATTCTACGTATAATCCTCCTTCGAGAATTGTCTGCATTCTCTTCTGGAATACCATGGCTTTTTTAGCTTTTAATTTAGCTTTTGTATAAGATGAATCAACAAACAGAACTTCATTGTCCCAGCTCACCTGGTCTGGAGTTGTTTCGATATTTATAGTATCACTGGTTTGCCTTGGAACGACTTTGCCTTCTTCACAGGAAAACAATAATAATCCAAAAAAAATAAGAATAATACTGTAATACATCAGTTCAAAATTCTTCATTAAATAAAAGTTATTTGTTTTGAACACTCGTAAAAATTACATACATCAGTTAAAAATTCGTCAACATCTTCAAGTGGTAATTGAGAAGCAGAATCACTCAATGCTTTTTCAGGTTCCGGATGGGTTTCGAAAAATATGCCGTTAATTCCCACAGCCGCAGCAGCCCTCGCAAGTGCCGGTACAAACTCTCTTCTACCACCTGATTCCTTGCCAAGCGATGGCTGTTGAATTGAATGAGTTGCATCAAAAATTACAGGATAACCGAATTTTTTCATTATTACCAATGAACGAAAATCTACAACTAAATCATGATAGCCAAACGATGAACCTCTTTCGGTAACCATTACATCATTATTTCCTGTAGCTACAACTTTATCAATTGCTTTCTTCATATCTTCAGGAGCCATAAACTGCCCTTTTTTGATATTTATTGTTTTTCCTGTTCTCGCAGCTGCTTGTAATAGTTCAGTCTGGCGGCACAGAAATGCAGGGATTTGCAATACATCAACATATTGAGCTGCTTTTTCCGCATCTTCAACTGAATGTATGTCAGTCAATACTCTAACATTAAATTCTTCTTTTATTTCTTTTAAATATTGGAGAGCTATATCTTCACCTATACCTGTAAATGAATCCACACTTGTACGGTTAGCCTTTTTATATGATGATTTGAAAATAAACTCACAATTGAGAGTATCGCATAAAAATTTTAATATTCCTGCAGTATCTTTTAATAGTTTTTTAGATTCAACTACACAAGGACCTGCTATCACTAATAATTTATCATTCATTAATAATCGTCTCCATTACCGCTTGATTTATTTAAACCAAATTAAATAATTTTTTCCGATTAATTAATAACGAACACAAAATTATTATCTTAAAATCATTAGAACCTGAAGCTCGAAAAATGAAGTTCGAAGTTGGATGTTTTAAATTACTTTTATCATATTTCCATATGTACATACTTCCTGCTTCAAGCTCCGTGCTTCCGACTCCTGGCTTTTTATTAATTTATTATTCGATTTAATCTTTAAAAGAAAGTTTTCCACATACTTCTCCACAGGTTAATAACATATGTTGAAAATTATTATTGTTTCTGAATTTTCAATGAATTATATCAGATTCAATATGATTTTATTTTCATTAATTAACCCATTTTCATTTATGAATACCTTTTAATTATTTGTTAATTGTAGCATTGAAGGTACGGGTTTATATTTACCTCGCTTTAATTTGACAAAAACAAAAATTTTAAAATGAGAAAAACAATTGTATATATAATTTTATGCCTTTTTGTGTTTACTTCGGTAGAAGTTCTGGCACCAACAGAGCTTTCTGCAAAAGGTAAATCAGCCAAAGTAAAGCACAGGAAAAAAACCAAAAGAACAAGAAAATCAGCAGATGTAGACAAATCATTATCTTTATTAAAAACCCATTTTCCGGAATATTCCAATATGGATTATCTCAGCGAAATGAGTTTTTTGCAGGATATAGCATATCTGGATGAAGATTATAACAGGTCAATATTTGCGGATTATGAGCTGAGATATCATCTCGTTAATAATATTAACAAATGGCTTGGAACACCTTACAGGAGAGGCGGCAGAACAGGAAAAGGAGTAGATTGCTCGAATTTTGTATCTGTTGTAATCGAAGAAACCCTTGGTTTCAGATTTCCTGCCGGTGCGAGTTCTCAATCGACATACTTCTCACCAATCAAAAATATGGATGAGCTTCAGTTCGGTGACCTACTTTTTTTCAGTGGTTCTAAATCCAAAAGAGCAAGAGGAATCAGGCATGTCGGCATTTATATTAATGACGGTATGTTTGCACATTCATCTTCAGCAAGCAGTGGCAGAGGTGTAAAATATTCTCTTCTCACTGATGGATATTATACAGAAAGATTCCGCTATGGCGGACGCTTCACACAATCCAACTGGGCTGTCAATCTCAATAAATCAAAAATCAATCCCAAAACAGAAACAACTTCCAGCTTAGCCGGCGAAGAATAGATATAATTCATAATTTAGCATTTCTACTACTAACGACTTATATCCGACAGTCTAAAAGTCTCAATAATGAATTATCTATAAGTTCCCTATAAATTCTGATACTGTAAGGTTTGCAGATTTAATGAGACTGGCTAATGTTCCTTTGGCTACTTCTTTATGGTTTGGTACTGAAAGTGTGACAATTTCACCTTTTTTTACTAAAATAATATGACTGCCTTTTTGACGAATTATTCTCCAACCAAACTTTTGTAAGATTTTGCAGGTTTCTGAACCGCTGAGTACAGGTAGTTTGGGCATTATACAACTATCTCCAGCTGTTTTGTTTCGATGGTTAAGGGGTAACCCATCTCGGCACGTACTTCAAGGCAAAGCTCAATTGCTTCTTTAATATTTTCTGAAGCTTCTTCTTTGGTCTTACCCTGGGAGACACATCCGGGTATTGACGGACATTCTGCAATCCAGACACCGTCTTCGTCTCTATCTAATGTAATCGAAAATTTCATATATCATTTTCTCATTTAAATAATTACCAAATTTAATAATTATGATTTATTTTCACAATCAATATTATTCAACGTAGAGTGTAATTATTAATTTTATACTTATTTTTGAGACCAAATAACAATTCATGTGTCATTAAATAAATTGAAATGATAAAACTATAAAAGTCCCTCTCCTCTTGGAGAGGGATTTAGGGAGAGGTCAAAATGAAAAAGCTAATCATTTTTCTTCTTTTCACTCTTACAGCTTATGCCCAAGAGCAAGAGTGGCATTGGCAGAATCCATATCCTCAAGGTGAAGATTTAAGAGATGTTTATTTTATTGATTCAACAACCGGTTGGGCGATTGGAACGAATAGTGCAGTAATAAAAACAACTGATGGCGGAAAGAATTGGTCAGTGAAAATGCTTGATTTTAATATATCGCTTCAAGGTATCGGATTTACTGATAAAAATAACGGTTTTATTAGTTGTGGCGATGGTAAACTTTACATTACAACGGATGGTGGAAATGGCTGGAGCCTTGAACAAACGGAAACTGATGAAAGTTTAGGTGGAATATTTTTCGTTGATAATAACCATGGATGGATTGGTGGAAATGAATTTCTAAGAACAACCAATGGAGGCAAGGATTGGTTTCATCCTAATTCAAATTACCCATCTTTGAGTTCAATACATTTTGTTGATACAAATAATGGCTGGGCTTTGTCCGGTAATACAGTCGTACACACAACTGATGGGGGTGAATTTTGGACAGAGCGATTTCAAAGCTCTTATATATTATGTTCATTATGTTTTACCGACCTGGAAAACGGCTGGATTGTTGGAGGAATAGATTTTACTAATGGTAGTGGATTTATATACCACACATCAAATGGAGGAAAAGATTGGTTCGAACAAGAAAGTGAAAATACAACAAGAATATTATTAACAGTTTCTTTTGCTGATAAAAACCATGGCAGTGCATCGGGGTTTGGTTATACTATATCAACTGATGATGGTGGCATTACATTTAGAAATATAGATGGTGTCGGTACTTGTTTAAGATTAAGGTTTTCAAATAATGATAATGGTTGGGGTGTGGGATTTGATGGTTACATTTATCATACTTCTGATGCTGGAAAAAGCTGGTCAGAGAATTCACGAGGAACAAGAAAAGATTTATATTCAGTATTTTTCACAGATTCATTAAACGGCTGGGCGGCAGGTGAAAGTGGAACTATTGTTCATACTACGGATGGAGGGAGTAATTGGAATGAGCAATATAGTGGAACTGCTAAATTTTTTAAAACAATAAAATTTTTTGATAATATGACTGGTTGGGCTGTTGGTGAATCAGGTAATTTAAACTATACCACTGATTCTGGATTAAATTGGATATCCAAAAAAATAACAAATAATTATTTATCAGATATTTTTTTCATAGACTCTGATATTGGCTGGATAACAGGTGAAAAAGGACTATTATTAAGTACCACAGATGGTGGTTCAAATTGGGAACAAAGAAATATTGATTCAAGTTCAATATTTTATAATATTATTTTCAATGATTCAAATAAAGGTTGGATTTGTGGTGGAAATGGACAAATCTATCATACGACTGATGGTGGTATAAATTGGCTTCTTCAAAATAGTGAAACGGATGCTTGGCTTTATTCTTTATATTTTATAAATGATGAAATAGGATGGATTGTTGGGACAGAAAAAGACCAAACTCATGGTATAATTTTCAAAACAACAGACGGTGGAAATAGCTGGGTTAAACAATCAATAAACTTTAATGCAAGATTTGAGAAAATATTTTTTTCTGATACAAATACAGGTTGGATGCTATCATCATATGATTCTCGAATATGGAAAACAACTGATGGCGGGGTAACTTGGAGTGAATATTCTGTAGGGACTTATAACATTTTATCATCAATATATTTCCCTGATTTCAAAAATGGTTGGATTGTTGGAAGAAATGGTTTAATATTTTCTACAAGAAAAAGCAATTTCACTATTGTTGAAGAATATCCAAACCTAAAAAATAATACTAAATTAATAACCAATGTATATCCCAATCCTTTTAATTATAATATTACAATTGAAATTAATGGAAATAACAATTCTGAAACAATCTTTATTTATGACCTATTCGGCAGAATAGTTTTAACAAAACAAACTGGTTTTATCGAATCACACAACTCTCAACACGTAACACTCAACACAGAAAATTTGCCTCAGGGTGTGTATTTCGTGAGGGTGTCGGGTAGTCACGAAACTAAAATGATTGTAAAAATCAGCAATTAGACTGTAGGCTTTAGGCTGAAGACTTTAGGATTAAAGAATAAGGATTAACGATTTTTGATTTATGAAGTGTTTAAATAAATATATTAATAGAACACCGATGACTCAGATGCAACAGATACACAAAGAACAGTGGCAATCTGTCTTATTAGTAAAATCCGTGTGCTATTTTTTGCGTACTTTGCGATTTTCTTTGCGTTATTCCGAGAAAAAATATTTATTCCCTACGGGAAAAGGAATGTTTTAGGAATTTGTTTTTCTACTAATATATAATCCCTAACGGGATAACCTTAATTCAACATTTAGCATTCAGAATTCAGAATTCAGCATTTCTTTGATAGCCACCTCTCTGCCTGGTCTGTGCTTATTCCTTTTCTTCGTTTGTAATCGAGTACCTGGTCTTTGCCGATTTTTCCTACAGGAAAATATTTAGCTTCGGGATGTGCAAAATACAATCCACAAACAGAAGCTGCCGGCTGCATCATATATGTTTCTGTAAGTGTTACTCCGAGATTCTTTTCAGCATCAAGCAATTCAAATAAAAGTTTTTTCTCAGAATGGTCTGGTAATGATGGATATCCCGGTGCAGGTCTTATACCCCTATACTTCTCTTTGAACATATCTTCTAAATTAATGCTATCAGTTTTTTCATATCCCCAATAATCTTTTCTGACTAATTTATGAAGATACTCCGCTCCCGCTTCTGCCAGACGGTCTGCAAGAACTTTTACCATTATAGCAGAATAGTCATCATTTTGAGTTTGATACTTCTCGACAAGCTCATCAACACCAATCCCGGCTGTTATAGCAAAGCAACCGAGATAATCATTTACTCCAGATTCTTTTGGTGCAATAAAATCAGACAGTGCCGAGTTAAAAATATTATCTTGTTTTGAACTTTGCTGTCTTAGTGTATGGAAAATAGTCAACAAACCATTTCGCTTTTCATCTGAATAAATTTCAATGTCATCATCAACAGAATTTGCCGGAAATAATCCTATAGTTGCATTGGAAGTAATTAATTTATTTTTGATTATATCTTCCAACATTTTTTGAGCATCATCGAACAGTTTTCTTGCTTCAGTTCCTATCTTTGGATTATCGAAAATAGCCGGATATTTCCCTTTCAATTCCCAGGTGATAAAGAACTGAGACCAGTTGATATACTCCTTAAGAATAGTTAAATCAATATTATTAAGAATTTGCAAACCTAACTTATTAGGTTTGATTATGTTAGCAGTTTCAGTTGAGAAAATATATTTATTCTTTCGAGATTCAATAAATGAAATTAATTTACTGCTAACTAATGATTTTTCATAACTTGCGAAAATACTCTCATATTCTTCCTTAAGTATTCTTATATATTGTTCTTTTTCATTTTGACTTAGTAGATTACTGACTACAGGTACACTTTTCGATGCATCTGGAACATAAATGACCGGATTTGAGTATTGCTTTGCAATTTTTACGGCAGTATGAAGCCTTGAAGTAGTCGCTCCTCCGATCAATAAAGGCTTGTTAAATTTATTCCTTTCCAGCTCTTTTGCAACGTGGACCATCTCGTCCAGGGAAGGTGTAATCAAACCGCTCAAACCGATAACATCCACATTATTCTTTATTGCCTCCTCCATGATTCTTTCAGAACTGACCATCACACCAAGGTCAATTATTTCATAATTGTTGCATGATAAAACAACACCGACAATATTCTTGCCAATATCGTGAACATCCCCTTTGACAGTTGCAAGTAGAACCTTACCTGCGGCTTGTTTTCTCTCATTCTTCTTATTTGATTCCTCAATGAAAGGAACCAAATATGCGACAGCTTTCTTCATCACCCTGGCACTTTTCACAACCTGTGGAAGAAACATTTTCCCTGAACCAAAAAGTTCGCCGACTACATTCATACCGTCCATTAATGGACCTTCAACGATTCCAATCGGATTTTCAAATTTGTTCCTTGCTTCTTCTACATCTGCTTCAATATATTCTGCAATTCCCTTTACTAATGCTTGTTTCAAACGTTCTTCAACAGGTAAGGAACGCCATTCATCCTCTTTCTTAGCTTCATCTTTCTTTTCCGGCTCTTTAAGTTTTTCAGCATAATTGATTAGCCGTTCAGTCGCATCTGTCCTGCGATTCAAAAGCACATCCTCAACCATTTCAAGTAATTCTTTTTGAATGTTTTCATACACTTCAAGCTGACCTGCATTGACAATTCCCATATCCATACCGGCTTTTATTGCATAATATAGAAATGCAGAGTGCATTGCTTCCCTGACAAAGTTATTGCCCCTGAATGAGAATGATATATTGCTGACTCCCCCACTTACACTTGTCAGAGGCAAATGCTGTTTGAGCCATCTCGTTGTTTCAATATAATTCACAGCATAATTATTATGCTCCTCGATACCTGTTCCCACAGTCAATATATTTGGGTCGAGAATAATATCCTGTGGTGCAAATCCTACTTCTTCAGTCA
>JACRLY010000122.1 GCA_016219595.1 Ignavibacteriota bacterium
ACCAAATTGAATCTGGTAGGCGCTTACTCCGTAAAGGGTCCCTTCAGGGGCTCTGATTTCCGATGGATAATCGGGGAATGTGTTAACATCATTACCTACACTTCCCGATGTGTTTGAAAAGAGAGTGCCAACCAGTTGCATTCCGTCACCTGAATCTCCGGCAAATCTTATGACCGCTTCATCCAAATATTGAACTTGTTTTTCCATTATACTGGTGGTTTCATTTGTTAATGTTCAGTTAATTAATTTAATTAAATTACCATTGAAAAATTTAATTATCTTTTGTAAATCAATATTTGTATTAATTATGTTCCAAAAGAATATTGTAGGGGCAATTCATTAATTGCCCCTACCTCATTACACGATTTTAAAATTTATATTTTGATAATGCTTTCATATACTGTGCCCTTTCGAATGAGCTTGGGTCAGCATTTTTTAACTGGCTCATACTTCCGATTAATTGCTTAATAGAATCATATTCTTTCTGTTCAAGCCAATCTATCATTTGCTTTTCGATTACCTTCAAATATTCAATCCCGTTTTTAAGTAAAGCCGAGCAAAGCATAGTAACATTGGCACCAGCCATGAGCATTTTTATGGCATCTGTTCCGCTGTGGATGCCGCTTGTAGCAGCGAGGTCAGCCTGGATTCTGCCTTTTAAAATAGCTATCCATCTCATCGGTAATCTACTCGAGCTTGTATGGCTTAATTGTATATTAGGTGTTACAATAAGATTTTCCAAATCTATATCGGGCTGATAAAACCTGTTAAATAAAACAAGTGAATCGGCACCTGCATTGTCAAGTTGATGTGCCATGTTTGCCATATTTGAAAAATACGGGCTGAGCTTTACTGCAACAGGAATGTTAACTACGGATTTGACGCTTTTAAGTATTTCTATATAAGTTTGTTCGACATCAGTTCCGGATAAACCCAATTCTGTCGGAATATAATATATATTCAGTTCAATAGCATCGGCACCTGCTTCCTGCATTTTTTTCGCGAAGTTAATCCAGCCTCCTGTAGTCGAACCGTTAATACTAGCAATGACAGGAATTTTAACAGATTGTTTAGCCTTCCTTATATGATTCAAATACTCATCTGGACCAAGCCTGTATTCTTTTTGGTCAGGAAAAAAAGACTGGGCTTCAGGAGAAATATCGCCTAAAGAAGAATAATAATACAAGTCCTTTTGTTCGCTGACAATCTGCTCCTCAAATATAGAATAAATCACAACGGCACCGGCTCCGTTATCTTCCAGTTTCTTAATATTATTCAAGTTTTCTGATATTGGTGAAGCTGACACTACCAACGGTGAGTGTAAATCCATCCCCAGATACTTGGTTGTTATATCCATATCGCACCTTATTTACTTTTAAAATATTATCAAATTTTTTATTATCATTTTTTATTTTAGGGGCAGTCAATTAAATCTGCCCCTGCAATTATTAAATTCAATCAACTTTCTAAATTTATATTTATTGTTGCTCCCCGTCAAATTTTCTATCAGCAAGATATTGGTACATCTTATACCTGTCATCGGCAATTTCCTGAGCCATTTCATACAATCCTTTAGCGACTTCAGGTCTGCTCTTCTTAAGCATACGGAACCTGTTTTCAGAATCCATATATTGGGCAACAGGGATCTTCGGTGCTTTTGAATCAAGTAATAAAGGATTCTTTCCTTCTTTTGCTAATTCGGGATTATACCTGTATAATATCCACTGACCGGAATCAACAGCCATCTTCTGCTGATTCAAGGGATTCTCCATATCTATTCCATGTGCTATGCAATGACTATATGCTATGATTATTGAAGGTCCGTCAAAAGCTTCCGCTTCAAGAAATGCTTTTAATGTCTGGTCATCTTTTGCACCCATGGCAACAACAGCAACATAAACTGAACCATAAGCCATAGCCATCATACCCAAATCTTTTTTCCCGGTTACTTTTCCTCCGGCAGAAAATTTGGCTACTGCGCTTACGGGTGTTGCCTTTGAAGTCTGTCCTCCTGTGTTCGAATAAACTTCTGTATCAAGCACAAGAATATTAACATTCTTACCTGATGCAATCACATGGTCTAATCCACCGTATCCGATGTCATAAGCCCAACCGTCACCGCCAATAATCCATACACTCTTCTTTACAAGATAATCAACTACAGTCATTAATCTTCTTGATTCATACAAATCAATTTTTTGAAGTTTCTCTTTAAGCAAAGCCACTCTTTTTCTTTGCTCGAGAATTTCGGGTTCATTCAATTGTTTAGCATTTATGATTTCATTTACAAAATCAACTCCTAATTTATCCTGGAGTTTAATTAATAATCCTTCCGCAATTTCTTTTTGTTTATCTATTGCAACTCTATAACCTAATCCAAACTCAGCATTATCTTCGAATAAAGAATTTGACCATGCAGGTCCCCTGCCGTCATTATTTTTTGCCCAGGGAGTTGTCGGAAGATTACCACCATAAATGGAAGAACAACCCGTTGCATTTGCCACTACTGCCCTGTCTCCGAATAATTGAGAGACCAACTTAACATAAGGAGTTTCTCCACATCCGGCGCATGCTCCTGAAAATTCGAATAGTGGCTGCTGTATTTGTTGTTGCCTGACTGTGTTTACTTTCAAAAGATTTCTGTCAGTTTCTGGAAGCCTCAGGAAATAATCCCAATTCTTTGTTTCGGTGTCCCTCAATGGAATCTGAGGTGAAAGATTCAAAGCTTTAAGACTGGTATTTGTTTTATTTTTAACAGGGCAAACTTCAATACATACACCGCATCCTGTACAATCTTCAGGTGCTATTTGGACTGTATATTTCATGCCTGCAAATTCTTTATCCTTGGCATCAATCGCCTTGAATGTTCCAGGTGCATTTGCAAGTTCATTCGGGTCGAAAACTTTTATTCTTATTGATGCGTGAGGACAAACCATAGGGCATTTACCGCACTGGATACAAATAGATTCATCCCAAACAGGAATTTGTAATGCAATATTTCTTTTTTCATATTGAGTTGTCCCTGTTGGAAATGTTCCATCAACCGGGAACTTACTAACAGGCAAATTATCTCCTCTACCGGCAATGATTTCTCCAAGAACATCCTTCACAAATTCAGGTGATTGTTCTGGGACTGCTTCGCGGATGTCGTATTTTGCCGAGACTTGAGCAGGTATCTGTATTTCATAAAGGTTGTCCAATGTATTATCAACTGCTTTTAGATTCATTTTGACGACTTCATCGCCTTTTTTGCCATAAGTTTTCTTAATCGAATCTTTGATTGCATCAATTGCCTGCTCTCTTGGCAATACACCTGAAATGGCAAAGAAACATACCTGCATTACAGTATTGATTCTTCTTCCCATTCCACTCGATTCTGCCACGCTTTGTGCGTCAATTGAGTATAACTTTACTTTTTTATCTATTATATGTTTTTGTACCATTTTTGGTAAATTATCCCACACATCTTCCTTTTTCCATGGAGCATTTAAAAGGAAAGTTCCACCATTGCTTATATCCTTAAGCATATCGTATTTTTCAATAAATACAGTTTGATGACATGCAATAAAATTAGCTTTGCTGATTAAATATGCTGAACGAATAGGTTTCGGTCCAAATCTTAAATGTGAAGCAGTCAAAGTACCTGCTTTTTTTGAATCATAAACATAATAACCCTGAGCATAATGGTCAGTGTTTTCACCAATAATTTTAATTGAATTTTTATTAGCTCCCACTGTTCCGTCAGAACCTAAGCCGTAAAATAATGCACGAATTACATCCGGTGGTTCAATATCAAAATCCGGGTCAAAATCCAGACTTGTATGGGTTACATCATCATTAATACCGATAGTGAAATGATTTTTCGGCTTCTGTGTTTTAAGGTTTTCAAATACTGATTTGACCATTGAAGGAGTAAATTCTTTAGATGACAATCCATATCTGCCTCCAACAACTTTTGGCATCGTCTTTAGCTTGCCATACCCTTCAGACAAGCCTTCATGAAGTGCATTGATGATATCCATATATAATGGTTCGCCGGTTGCTCCCGGTTCTTTTGTCCTGTCAAGTACCCCGATAACTTTAGTGGTTGCGGGAATAGCTTCTAAGAATTTTTGAATATCGAATGGTCTATAAAGACGTACTTTTATGAGTCCGACTTTCTCACCTTTTGATAACAAGTAATCAATAGTTTCATGAGCAGTATCACCACCTGAACCCATAATAACAATAACTTGCTCAGCGTCAGGCGTCCCGACATAATCAAAAAGTTTATACTGTCTGCCAGCTACTTTTGCATATTTGTCCATTACCTTCTGTACAATCCCCGGTGCTGCAATATAAAACGGATTAATTGTTTCACGGTTCTGGAAAAATACATCAGGATTCTGTGCAGTGCCTCTCAAAACCGGGTGGTCAGGTGACAATGCTCTTTGACGGTGTTTCATTACCAAATCGTCATCTATCATTTGCTTGATTTGCTCATCAGGCACCAATTCGATTTTTGATTCTTCATGGGAAGTACGGAAACCGTCGAAGAAATGTATGAAAGGCAATCTCGATTCCAACGCTGATGCCTGTGCGATAATACCCATATCCATGACTTCCTGTACAGAACCTGCACACAGCATTGCAAATCCTGTCGTCCTCGCCGTCATAACATCACTATGGTCACCGAAAATCGAGAGGGCATGGGTTGCAAGAGTTCTGGCACTTATATTAAACACAGTCGGAGTCAATTCGCCTGCAATCTTAAACATATTCGGAATTTTTAATAATAAACCTTGTGAAGCGGTAAAAGTAGTAGTCAAAGCTCCTGCCTGAAGTGAGCCGTGAACTGCGCCTGCAGCGCCGCCTTCGCTCTGCATTTCTACAACTGTGGGAACATTCCCCCATAAATTCTTTATACCTTTGGAAGCCCATTCATCAGCCCATTCACCCATATTCGAGGATGGTGTAATAGGATAAATAGCACAAACTTCATTCATTCGATACATTACGTGAGCAGCAGCTTCATTACCGTCAATTGTAACAAAAACCTTATCTTTCATTTAATTCTCCTAATCATAAATACTATTAATTTTCTTATTTCGGGGTTACAGATGTAATCACACACAATAAGATTACAAATTTACAAAAGAAACTTTTATGATGTAATCCTGTGAACAAAAAAATATGCCGGTTTACTTTCTGTAACCGCAATTAAAATAAAGATTTAATTTAGGTTTGGCTAATAAAGATAAGTTATTATTTCCTAATTTGGATATATATATAAAGTATTGTATAAAGAAGATAATTTTCAGAGACAGAACTAAGTTCTGTCTCTTTAACTTCTTAATTCTCAGTTAATATTTCATCATCATAAAGTGATTCGAGTTGGAATTTGTGGTTTGATTCCTCATTTGCCAATCTAAGAAACAGATTTTTCGCTTCATTATCTGAAAATTCCTTTGCCAAATCTGTATATAATTTTGCTGATGCTTTTTCCCTTTTCATTGCAAGAACAATTGCTTCCTGGTAAGTCATTCCATCATTTACGTCAGGTGTTTCCATATAATCGCTGATTTTAAGGTCAGGAATACCCGGCAAATCAAGTTTTTCCCATCCTTCATTTTTGAATTTCTTTAGTGTTTCAGCATGACCCATTTCCATTTTTTCCAATTCAAGGAATAACACAATGTTTGCTTCTAACTTGGTTTTGTTTGCCATATCTTTATAAAATATTGCTGCTTCCAATTCTCTTTCAATAGCAAATTTTATAATGTCATTGAATGTCTCTTTATTCATAAATAGCCTCAATTGTTAAATTTATCATTTCTTCAAAAATAATAATATTCCAATCACAGAAAAAATTTATAAAATTATTTTACTGTCCCAATATATAAATAAACGATTCCCATAACAATTTTATATGATTTATATTCACTGAATTTACCTGTTTGTTCCATCAATTTAATAAAATTTTCTCCAAAAGGGAATTTGGAAATACTATGAACTAAATATTGATATGCCATTTTATCGTAAGAAATAATTTTACCAATTAAAGGGATAAATAATTTTGAATAAATTTTATATAGATATTTGAAAATGCCGGAAGGTGTGCCGAATTCAAGGATAGCAACTTTTCCGCCGGGTTTCACAACACGAGCCATTTCTTTTAAACATTTATCTATATCATCCACGTTCCTGATACCGAATGCAATCGATGTGATATTAAAACTATCAGTTTCAAAAGGTAAATCCAACGCATCAGCATTTACAAATTCAACTGCAATATTTTTAGCCACTGCTTTTTTTCTAGCTATTTCAAGCATCCCATCAGAAAAATCAGAACCGATTACATTACCGCTTTCCCCGACTGCCTTTTTAAATTCAAATGACAAATCACCTGTACCGCAAGCTAAGTCAAGCACTCTCATTCCTATTTTAACATCTGACATTCTAACTGTCTTTTTTCTCCATCTTCGGTGTAATCCGAAGGATAGAAGGTCATTTATTAAATCATATTTCCCGGATATACCGGAAAACATATTCTTAATTTTTTCACTCATCCTTTTTCCTTAAAGCTAAATACATCAACAAAACGGGAAAACCAATAATTAATACTGAAATTAATAATATAATCCTATTTTGTAATTTAAATTTTCTTTTTCTGCTATCATAAAACATCCAGATAATTGTTATAATTGAAAACATAATCAGGTCGGCAAAAATAACTAATGAAAATATATTGCTCATTATATAATTAATGAAAACCTTTAAATCATTAATAATATTTTTTGTTTCTGACAACCATATAACTAAAGATATTACATCAAAGGAAAATAATGCAATTGAAATAATGGATAATAGAAGTTTGTTTAATTTCATATATTTAATTCCTTAACATTTATACATTAATAGAGCAAATAAATTGCCAATTAATAACATTGTTCATAAATTGTTAATAACTCATCAACTCTCCGTTAATGCCAAAATTGTATAATTTCGTAATTTGAAAAATTTATTGATTGAATTTTTGAAAATATAAATGATTTGTAATGGCTCTTGAAATTACATTTTCCGACAAAACATTTGAAAACAAGAAGAGAAATCCCGATGAATTTTCCGAAATAGCACTCGAAATCCGAAGGGACATTATTAAAAGTCTTTATCTTGCAAAATCGGGACATAGCGGAGGTACACTTGGGACATCTGACATTTTTTCAGTTCTGTTCTTTGGTGGTGTAATGAAATACAATCCCCAAAAACCTGACTGGAAAGATAGAGACCGTTTTGTTTTAAGCGCCGGTCATCTTTGCCCGGTATTATATTCGACTCTTGCAAGAGCCGGATTTTATTCTCCTGAAGAACTTTACAGACTTCGTAAATTTGGCAGCAGATTGCAGGGACATCCCGGATTCGACATGAAATTACCCGGCATAGAAAGCTCTACTGGTTCATTAGGACAAGGTGTATCAATTGCAGTAGGTATGGCTATGTCCGATAAACATGCTGATAAAAATAACAGGAAAGTTTTTGCGTTAACAGGTGATGGAGAAGTCGAGGAAGGTACAGTTTGGGAAGCTGCTATGGCAGCAGCTCATTATAAGCTGGATAATTTATGCTGGATACTTGACAACAACGATTGCCAGATTGATGGCAGAGTCAAAGATGTTATGAGTATTTATCCTGTTGATAAAAAATTTGAAGCATTTGGATTCGATGTAATTAATATAGACGGTCATAATTATAATGATATAAAAAATGCATTCGCTAAATTTAAATCGAATCATGAGTCAAAAATTGGCAAACCTACAGCTATAATTGCTAAAACAATAATGGGAAAAGGAGTGTCTTTCATGGAAGATAAATATATATGGCATGGTAATCCGCCGAATGAAGAACAAGCTAAAATTGCTTTGGAAGATTTAAAGTAATTTATCGGTTGTATTAGGAATGTAATATGAAACTTAAAATTTTAATAATGCTCTTTTTCTTCACTTTCCTTATTACAGAAAACTGCTATTCTTTTTCATCGGCAGTTATAAAAAAAGCTAATAAAGTAAGACCTGTAAAAAAATCTAAAGCGAAGAAGATAATAAATAATGAAACAAAATGTTCTATAAATATTCAGACAAAAATTCCTTTCAAAATCGAGGAATTGAGAAAATTTTTTCCCGATTCAGTTTTGAAAACCGAGGCTTCAGCTCCTTCATCCGGAAGAAGAAACGGTAAATTAGGTCAGATTACAACCTGTGCAGTTGAGTACGCACTTTCAAGAAAGACTTACTTTACCTTGACACTCAATGATTATGGTTCTTATGACAATATACCATCCGATGAATTGCGCGATTACCTGGTATTGCCAAAGGCATTTGACAAAACGACTGAAGCATATAATATTAACTGTGGTGATGGATACAAAATGTGGCAAGAAAAATCCAACAGCGGCGAAATCAGTTTTTTATATTGCTACAGATTTGTACTGAAATTTGAAATTATTGACTGGGATAAATCCTTGCCAAAATTTGAAGAATTTGTAAAATTCTTTAATCTGGATAAATTAGTTGAGGAATCTAAAAGAAGATTGAATCGTTAAAATAAATGAAATGTCACACTGAGCGATGTCGAAGTGTGAATTATAAGATGAGAAAGCCTTAGACTACTCTCAGGCTGACATAAATTTAAAATTATTTAATAATACATGAACGAAATAAAATTACTTGGAAAAAAACCGACACGTCATGGATTTGGTGAAGGTCTTGTCGTGCTTGGTGAGAAATATGATAATGTTATTGTTCTTGGTGGAGACATAACAGGCTCCGTAATGACTTCCTATTTCCAGGAAAAATTTCCTGAAAGATTTTTCTCAATCGGAGTAGCTGAACAAAATGCAACTACAATTGCTGCAGGTTTTGCTTTGTCAGGTAAAATTGCTTTCTTTGCGAGCTATAGTGCATTCTCTGCATTCAGAAATGCTGACCAGCTTAGAATTTCTGTGGCATATAATGATATAAATGTGAAAATCGGTGGTGGTCATGCAGGTATTACAGTCGGTCCTGATGGAGCAACTCACCAGGCATTGGAAGAAATTGCATTTATTCGCACACTTCCTAACATGACACTCGTTGTTCCGGCAGATTACACTGAAGCAAAAAAAGCAACTATTGCAATCGGCGAAAAATTCGGTCCCTGCTTTATCCGATTCGGCAGGTCTGCTGTTCCTATGTTTACAACTGATGATTCTCCATTTGCATTGGGCAAAGCTAATATTTTGAGAGAAGGAAAGGATGTTGCCATTGTTGCTTGTGGACTTTTGGTTTGGGAAGCACTTCTTGCCGCAGAAGAACTTTCGAAAAAAGGTATAAATGCACGTGTTATAAATAATCATACAATTAAACCGATTGATGTTGAAACGTTGGTTAATGCCGCACGTGATTGCGGATGTATGGTAACTGCTGAGGAACACCAGGTTCACGGTGGTCTGGGTGGTGCTGTCGCTGAAGTTACTGCAAAGAATTATCCAGTTCCGATTGAATTTGTAGGTGTACGGGATAAATTCGGATGCAGCGGCGAACCCGAAGAATTAATGGTAAAATTCGGCTTGACATGGAAAGAGATTTATGCATCAGCATTGAAAGTCATAGAACGCAGGGACAAAGGATTTATAGGGTATAGACAAGTGAAGGATGTTGAGGACTACAAAGAATAATTTTAATTTTGAATTTTAAATGAATTTAAAATATATAATTTGAAATTTTAGAACAAAGAGACTGAAGACTATTAGTTAATATTCAATTATCAAATATCAATTTTTTTTCAATTTATTACAAATCCTATTG
Source organism: Ignavibacteriota bacterium (assembly GCA_016219595.1). Lineage (GTDB taxonomy): Bacteria > Bacteroidota > Ignavibacteria > Kapaibacteriales > UBA2268 > XYC2-FULL-35-21. The sequence continues at coordinate 9,822 of JACRLY010000122.1, forward strand.
ATTTTATCCCAAATCTTATTAATTTAATATGATTTTTTATTGCGTTTCATTTTAGAAATGAGAACTTTTCTTATGAAATATCTTGGATTGATTATTCTTATGGTTGCACTATCCAACACATTCTGCCAGGACAGCCCCGATACTGACAAAATAACGCATCGTCCGCCGACGGTTGCAGGGGCTTTTTATCCTGCCGATGCCGACACTATTAAGAAGTGGATTAATGAATATCTTTCTGCGGATGAGCCGTTACTTGTCGAAGGGGATATTATCGGGCTTGTCGTACCACACGCCGGTTATGTATACAGCGGCTGGGTTGCCGGCAAAGCATACCGGGAGCTGAAAGGAAGAAAATATGATGATGTGATTGTTATTTCCCCGAGCCACTCTAAAGCATTTCGCGGAGCTTCTGTTTTCAAAAGTGAAGCTTACGTTACACCTCTCGGAGTAGCAAAAGTTGACCTTGAACTATCGAAGGAAATAGCAAATGTTTTTACCGATGTAAAATTTTCACTTGATGGTCATAGCTGGTCTGAAGGCAGAGCAGAACACGCTCTCGAAGTACAGATTCCTTTTTTGCAAATTATACAGTCAGGCACACCGATTGTACCTATTGTAATGGGGACACAGGATTTCGAAACAACGGATGAATTAGTAAAAGCAATCGTTCAATCAGTGAAAAAGCTGAATCGGAAAGTCTTGCTGATTGCCAGTTCAGATTTATCTCATTTTCACACTCAAAAGCAGGCAGAGAAAATTGACTCTCCCCTTGTGAAAGCTTTCTCCAAGCTCGATTACTTCAAAATAGCAATGAATCTGTACCAGGACAAATGGGAAGCTTGCGGAGGCGCTCCCATCACAGTTGTTATGAGTGCGGCAGAACAGTTAGGAGCTAATTCAGCAAAAACCTTTTTATATGCAAGTTCCGCATCTTCACCATACACAGCAACCGATACATCGAGAGTTGTCGGTTACTTCAGCGGAGCATTGTATAATGATAATAGCGGTCAATTGAAAATACTTCCCGATTTAACTGATGAAGACAAAAAAGTCATTATGGAGATTGCAAAGAAAGCTGTAAAATCTGCTGTGCTTAATTCTGCAATTGATGTTGATGAGAGTAAAATCTCAGAAAGATTGAATGATGAATATGCTTCTTTTGTTACATTGAAGGAAGATGGGATGTTGCGCGGCTGCATGGGACAGACATTCACGACATCGTCACTTATCAATTCGGTTATTGAAGCAGGTCGACTGGCTTCTACTCGTGACCCGAGATTCAACCCTGTAAGCGAAAAAGAATTAAATAAACTTGAGTATGAAGTTACTGTGCTTTCGAGAATGAAGAAAATCCTTGACCCGGAAGAAATTGTTGTAGGAAGAGATGGAGTTTATATAAGATTGGAAAATTCCGGTGCATTATTTCTGCCACAAGTAGCCCCCGAGCAAAAATGGGACAGAACCGAACTTCTCGAAAACCTATGCAGGAAAGCAAGATTACCGAATGATGCATATAAATCAACAAAAGCTGAGTTATACGTCTTTCAGGCAATGATAATTGATTAGTTAAAAAAAATAATTTGCAGAGTGGAAAAAGTAAAGAATAAAAATACTTCAGATTCAAAGAAAAAGAAAATCAAAATAAACGAGTCAATCGTTAAACAAATAGGTCAGCTTGCCGATGAGCTGGGTGTTGAACTATATATAGTCGGCGGCTACGTAAGGGATAATATTTTAAACAGGGTAAGAACAGATTTCGACTTTACTGTGGTTGGTGATTCAATTTCTTTTGCCGGGGAAGTTGCCAAAAAATTTAAATCAAAAGCTGTCATTTACCAGAAATTCAGAACTGCTCTAGTTCCTATAGGTGAGCATAAAATCGAATTTGTCGGCACCCGCAAAGAAGAATATAAGCCTAATTCAAGAAAACCCATAGTTACTGAAGGTACTCTCGGGGATGACCTAAGAAGGAGAGATTTTACAATTAATGCTATGGCATCAAGTGTAAATAACAAAAATTTTGGAACTGTTGTTGATTTGTTCAACGGTATTTCTGATTTAAAAAATAAAATACTAAAAACACCATTAGAACCCGGGATTACATTTTCCGATGACCCGTTGAGAATGATGAGAGCTGCTCGCTTTGCATCGCAACTTGATTTCGTTATACAACCAGATATTCTGACAGGTATTTCACAAAATGCTGATAGAATAAAAATCATCTCACAGGAAAGAATTTCTGATGAATTCATGAAAATAATTTCTTCTGACAAGCCGGGTGTCGGTCTCAAAATTTTAAATGATACTGTTTTGCTCAAATATATTTTTCCTGAACTTCACAGGTTAAACGGTATAGAATTCATTAAAGAAGAGGATAAAGTATTTGGTCATAAGGATGTATTTTTACATTCATTACAGGTTCTGGACAATATCAGCGAGGTCACGGGTAATCCCTGGCTCAGGTTTGCTGCATTGACACATGATATTGCAAAATCAGTTACAAAAAAATATATTCCAGGTACCGGCTGGTCGTTTCATGGCCATGAAGAACTCGGAGCAAGAAGAATGTCCGAAATTTTCAAACGTATGAAGTTTCCTATGGAACATTTGCCATATGTTGAAAAACTTGTCCGTCTCCATCAAAGACCTATGGTTCTCGTTGATGATGGTGTCACAGATTCTGCTGTCAGACGATTAGCATTCCAGGCAGGTGAAGTGCTCGAAGATTTATTTGTATTATGTAAAGCTGATATTACTACAAAAAATCCGGTATTATCTGCCAAATATCTTAAGAATTATGATAAAGTAGCAAAAAAAGTGATGGAGGTTCAGGAAAAGGATAAGCTTAGGGAATTCCAGTCCCCGGTTCGAGGTGATGAAGTTATGGAAATTTGTAATATAAAACCTTCACCTGCCGTTGGATTTATAAAATCCGCAATAGAAGAGGCTATCCTGGATGGCGTCATTCCTAATGAATATGAAGCAGCAAAAAAATATTTTCTTGAACATAAAGATGAATGGCTGAAAATTGCAGAAGGTTATAAACCTTTTCCAGACCAAAAATAATTGTGTAAATATAACATGAGTGAGACTAATTTATTAGCGAAATTTTAAAAATTAAACTCAAATGTATTCATTGAAAATATAAATTGAAAATTGAAAATTTGAAATTAAGATAATCCCACTTAGTCCCACTTTAATAAGGGGGAAAACGAAAGGAAAATATGATTGAAATAATTGACTTACATAAATCCTTCGGACCAAAACCGGTTTTGAATGGTGTTAATCTGACAATACCTACAGGTGAATCCAAATGTATAATAGGAAAATCAGGTTGTGGTAAAAGTGTTTTGATAAAACACATTGTAGGACTTCTTTCACCTGATAAAGGGAAGGTCTTAGTCGATGGACAGAATATAGAAGGATTAACAAAAGAGGACTTATTCAGATTCAGACAAAGAATAGGATTTGTTTTTCAGGGTTCTGCCCTGTTTGATTCTTATAATGTATTTGAGAATATCGTCGTAGGTTTATATGAACATGGTTTGCAGAACATGAAGGATTTGGAAGAAGAAGCAATCAGGGTTTTATTATCAGTAGGATTATTACCGGAAAGAGGAGAAACTGAAACAGAAGAATTCAAGAAAGAATGGAAAATTTTAAGGAACAAAAAGCCATCCGATTTGTCCGGCGGCATGCGAAAAAGAGTTGGTGTAGCAAGAGCATTAGTCGGTAATCCATCCTACATTTTATATGACGAACCAACAACAGGACTTGACCCTGTTACTTCAGAGCAAATTGATAAATTAATTGCAGATTTGACTAAAAAAATGAATGTTACTTCGATTATAATAACACATGACATGTTTTCAGTTTTAAGAATAGCTCATTCGGTTGCTATGCTGGATGAAGGAAAAGTTCATTTCGATGGTTCACCTGATGAATTTTATAAATCTAAGGACCCGATTACGCAGGAATTTTTGGAAAGATACATGAAGAATTAATTCTACTTTTGAAACAAATCCTGATTAGTCCAAAACACACAACCTCCTGGTGAGAATTGATGTAGGTGTCTTAAGTACAATCAGATAAACTCCTGATGTTAAGTTTCTTAAGCTGAATATTTTACTATAAAATCCGCTTTTATAATAATCAAAAATTAAGGTTTCATTTTTTATTCCGTTAACGTTAAACAAGGAAAGTTCGATATTCGAATCTTCAATTAATGAAAACTCCAGTTTGCATTCATCAGTAACCGGATTTTCCGAAATAATTTTAAATGTTAAAGGAAAATTTGTATTTATAAGTCTCGGACCACCTTCGGCGCAATATCCTTTTAAATTGAATTTCCCATTAATAACTGAAATTGGAATACCGGCTCCAATACTTCTTACATTACTCAAAGTTAAATCCGATAAAGTATCATTACCTAAAACCACTTTGAATTTTAAAGAAACTAAGACCGAATCTCGATTAGCGGGTAATGGAAGATTTAAATTTATTAACCTGTTACCGTCAATGATGTCTCCCCTGGTCGTACCTAATACAGGATAAAGTAAGGAATAATTCATTGATAAATCACAATTAAATCCTGATAAATTTGTGAATTCTAAGTATTGCTTTCCGGATAAATATATTTGTAATTCGATAGTATCTCCTAATGAACCTTCACAATCTGCAACTGAAATAGTAGCAGATGAATTGTATGAAAAAGGGAAATTGCCAGAAATCGATTTACATCCGTTTGAATCGGTAATTTCAACTATATAAATTCCATTTCCAGGTGGAATCAAATAAGATTTTGTCTCACCATCCAGTAACTGATTATCCAAATACCATTGATAGCTTGATGCCGGAGAGGAATATATTGTATCACCTTGATAGTAAATTTCCGGAATAGTCGGAGATTGATATACATAAATGAATATGTCAGAGTATGCTGTATCTGCAGGAATATTAGAATCAATTATTCTTAATGAATAGTTTCTGGATGAAGTAGGTTGCACTTCTAATATTGAATCTGAAGTTGAGCCTGTTACATCAATATCAGGATTCCACAAATATGAGAAAGGTTTAATACCTCCTTTTATTATTTTTTCTACACTTAAATTAACCTTATCTCCTTTGCAAATCGAATCATCAGTGCTTGTCAATTGAAAAGCCAGCTTATCAGGAAAATTAAATTTCTTCTTCAGCAGAGCTAATCCGCCTCGCAGAGTTCCAATCCAGGCGAAATCATTGCTATCTATAACAATACTTGTTACATAATTATGTGGTAAACCCGAATTATTTGAATTAAAAAGCATCCAGCCTTTATCATTAAAAAAAGCCATCCCATTATCTTCGGTTCCAACCCATTTATTATCATTACTATCAATTACAATACAAGTAACATGGTCATCGGGAATTCGGGAATTGAATGTGTTGTATATAGTCCAATTATTATCTCCGAATTTTGCTAATCCACCTCCAAAAGTGCAAATCCATTTATTATTTTTATTATCTACAACTATTGATTGAATTTCATCAACCGGTAATCTTGAGTTACCCGTGTTATAAGGAATCCAGGTATTACCGTCAAAAGAATATAAGCCTCCATACCAGGTACCAATCCATAATAAATCATTAGAATCCACTGCAATTGCCTGAATCCAATCATCTCTCAAATCAGAATTAGAAGTATTATAAATAGTCCAATTTTTTCCATCAAATTTAACGAGTCCCTCCCCTGTTGTACCAATCCACTTATTTCCTTTTTTGTCTATAGCAAAAGCCTGAACTTCGTTATCAGGCATCGGAGAATTAATCGAATCATAAGTGTCCCATTGATTATTTTTGAATCTTGCCAATCCACCGCCAAATGTTCCTATCCACGCTGTATCCATGTCATCGAAAGCTAAAGTCTGAATTGTATTAGATGGAATACCCGAATTGGAAGTATTATATACAATCCAGTTATTACCGTCAAATTTCGCCAAGCCTCCGATTCTTGTTGCTATCCATTTACACTGTTTTTTATCTTTATTAACTTTGATGACAACATTATTAGGTAAACCGGAATTCCCCACATTATAATTTCTCCATGCTACATTATTATATTTTGAAATACCTCCGGTAAATGTTCCTATCCATTTATTATTTAATTTGTCAATATATATTGAGGTAACATTTTCATCCAATAGGCTTGAATTTTTTTTATTATAAATTTCAGAAATGAAATTCCTGAATTTTGCAAGACCACCATTTGATGTTCCTATCCAAATATTATTATATATATCAGTGCATATAGAGTTAATATAATTATCCGGTAATCCATAATTAGATTTATCGTAAACAAACCATGAAACTCCATTGAATAATACTACCCCTCCACCGGATGTACCTATCCATAAATTATCACTTGAATCAATGCATAATGACTTAATAGAATTATTAGGTAAACCTGAATTTCCGACTCTGTAAGTTATCCAATTAATCCCGTCAAAATAAACAACACCATTAAATTTTGTTCCTATCCATTTAGCTCCTGTTTTATTAATGGCTATTGAAGTTATATCATTATCCCCCAAAAGTGAATTGTTTTTATTATAATTAATCCAGTTTACTCCATCATAACAAACTACACCGCGATACCATGTGCCAATCCAAAGTTTATTTGCTTTATCAATTATTATTGTTTGAATATAATCATCAGGAAGTGGAGAATTATTTGAATTATAATATATCCAGACGTTACCGTCAAATCTACCAATACCTCCGCCCCATAACCCAATCCATAACGCACCATTGGAATCCAGTGCAAGGCATTTTATTTCATTTTGTATTAATCCTGAATTTGCATGATTGAAATATACTATCTCATTTGTTATTTTATTAATCCTTGCCAATCCGCAACCACCTGACCATATATAAGTACCATCATCTACAATTGCATTGACATAATTCGACGTGTAATTTTCCCAATCTGGATATTGTGAATAACATTCTTTGGGAAAAGAAAGTGTAAATATAAGAAATAATGATATAAACAAAGTGTTAATCTTTTTCATAGCTTGAGACAGATTAATGTTTAATCAATAATATAATATATCGTATATGGATTGTAAATATTGGATTGTTTTAATTTTATGTTTAAAAATAAATTGCAAAGAGAATAAACAATTCTTATAATTGCCGATTCTCTTTGTTCTTTATTTAATAATTATTTTATTATTCTATTTACAAAAATGTATGTTCTGCCGCTGATTCGATTACTGAAAATCCTTCATTCAGATGTTCCTGGTTCAAATTTAGAGGAGGTCTGAACCTGATTGATTTCTCACCACATGGAAGAATAAGCAATCCTTCATTAAAACAATTTTGTCTTAATTTATTTCTTAATTCTGCACTGTTGACATCGAAAGCACAAAATAGTCCTCTACCTCTTGGGTTTGATAAATATTTAGAATGTTTGTTTACTAAATTTGAAATTTTTGACTGAAGTATTAATCCCGTCTTTTGAACATTCTCAAGCAAATTGTCTTCTTCTATTATCTCGAGATATCTTCCGGAACGCACCATATCAACAAGACTTCCGCCCCAGGTTGAATTAATCCTGCTCGAAATCCGAAAAACATTATCAGGCACTTCATCAATTCTTTTTCCGGCAACAATCCCACATATTTGCATTTTCTTTCCGAAAACCAGTATATCTGGTTCTACATCCAATTGTTGAAATGCCCACATAGTACCTGTAATTCCTACACCGGTTTGTACTTCATCAAAAATTAACAGGCAATTGTTTTCAACTGTCAATTCTTTTAATTTTTTCAGGAATTCTGCCCGGAAATGATTATCTCCGCCTTCACCCTGTATTGGTTCGACAATAATAGCTGCTATGTCGTCTGGATTATTCAGAAATGCCTGTTTAATTTCATATAGAGCAATTTCTTCCAACTTGATAACTTTTTCAAGATTATTTTCTGTTAATGGGAATTCAATTTTCGGATTTGTAATCCTGGGCCATTTGAATTTCGGATAATACATAGTTTTCGCCGGTTCTGTATTTGTAAGCGACATTGTATAACCACTTCTGCCATGAAATGCCTGCCTGAAATGAATAATCTGATGACCTCTTTCCTCCCTGTAACCTTTTTTCTTATTCTTTGACACTTTCCAGTCAAAGGCGGCTTTTAGGGCATTTTCTACAGCCAGTGCTCCCCCGGAAATGAAGAAATAATGTTCATATCCCTCGGGTGCAGCCACCTTACTGAAAGTATTGACAAAAGTAGCCATTTCAGATGTATACAAATCTGAATTTGAAGGTTTGTTAATAGCAACTTCTTTCAGATAATCTAAAAACCCCTCATCCAAAACTTTAGGATGATTCAATCCGAGAGGTAATGATGCAAAACATGTAAAAAAATCTTTAAATTGCTTACCAGTTATAGCATCTGTAAAATAAGGATTTGTACTGTTTTTCAAGTCAAGAACAAAATCAAAGCCATCGACAAGCATATGCTTCTTTAATTCCTGCAAAACAGCACCTGGAGCAACTTCATATTTGGGTTTATATTCTGTGTTTTTCATTTTTTTTCCTGTTAAATTGATAAAATATTTTTTTTAATCCATCTGGACTGATGGATAGATATTTATATATATGCCTTAACAGGAAATTTCTGAAGTTAAATAGAGGAAATAAATTAATTTTGATTTTGCTTTCAAACATGAAATAAAAGTACCTCCGCGAATGGTACCTTTATCCGATAATTTAAAATTTGCTATTAAAGTTCTGTTTCTCATAAACGGCAATTTAAAAATTTTAAATGACTTATAAAAATTGAAAATAAATATATGATTTTTATAGATTAAATATTAATTTTATAATTGTTATATTCCTTAGTTATTATGAAATATAACCAAAGGAGTTTTAAAATTTAAAGATAAATTAATATTCAAAGTAAGAATCAAGATATTTTTATTATATTTTGTTCTTTTTTTGTAAGTTTATGGATTGAATTATAACAATATTAGTAAAGAATATTAAAATCAAATTATATTACAAATTCAGGAGATGAGTTAAATATGGCAAAAACAGGCTTTTCACAGGCAAGAAGGAACTCACACACAGGTATTCAACACTACCTCCTTTGGGCAATTCTGGCAGTAGCTTTCTATGTATTTTTCTTTTTTAAAGTAATACCATTTGGTGTAGCAAACTTTGTTGTACCCTTATTCCAGCCAAGCGGTGAAAGATTGATAAAAACAGGATTCGTCAAATTTGACGGACTTGTTTGGGCATCAGTACCCAAGGATAAGGAATATTTATATAAAGGAAAAGACCTTGAAGTTAAAAAAGAATATATAAACAAAGAATTTATATTCGATTTTACATACAGCCAGCGTAATGATAATGAACACGGTTATGTTAAAGGTGCAACCGAATTTTACGCAAAAACAGAATCATTGGGTGAAAACCCGATTATTTTGGAACCATGGATTGGATTCTGGATTTTAGCCTTGGTTCTCTCCTTAGTTTGTGCATCATTGGTTACAATTGTCTTACCCACTAATATCGGCTTGCTTGCAATTCTCTTCGACAGGCAAGTTGATAACACGAGGGCAAAAATCAGACTCCAGACCGGATTTTCAGATGATATTGTTGATATTTTAATTATGCCGGACGACCAACTCCGTGAAAGAGACTGGGGTGAAATCGATAGGGCTTTCCGTTCTGTTTGGGATAGAACATATATAGAGGATACAACTGCAAAACATCATGTTAAATTTGAAGATTTATTCAATGAATCGACAGATATTGTCACTTATAGAAAAGAAATCGCATACGGCAGGATTAAAGAATACTTCTCAGATTTCGTTGTAAAAGAGATTGAAGATACAAAAGACGGATTAATTTGGAGAAAAAATCATTTTCTTATTGGTAAAGGTTTACGAGTTTACATGGCTCATCACTTTACTGAGAAATATTCCAATAATGTGACAGGTATGGCTTATGGCGGTGCTGCATTCCTTATCGTTGCTATCGGTATCAGGGGTTTAAAATTTATTCCTCCGACAAAACCGTCATTCATTCTTCTCGCTATATTTCTTGAATTTTCAATGCTTCTTCTACTTGCTGTAACATTATTTTACACCGAAGAAGAAGAACGTATGGACAGGATGTTAAAGAAGATGGAAGATGCTAACAGAAGTCAGCTTGAAACTCTTAAAGGACAACAGCATGACATTCACCAACTGACAAATGCATTAGTTGGTCAGACTGCTGAAATAATTAAATCAAGAGTTGAAAAAGCTATTTCAGAATATATGACAAGCGATTCTAATGTTCATAAGGTTGTTGCCGAGGAAATCAGCAAGAAAATTATGATAGGTATAAAGGAATCATTTGTAGAGAAAAAGTAAAATTTTCCTTTTAAAAATTTAAAACCGTACAGGCTTCTGGTCTGTACGGTTTTTTTTCGTCTTTATTAATTACAATGTTTGTTTAGAATATTAGTCTTAATAAAATAATTATATGTTTTGTTTGAGATTAAATAATCGATGATTGAAAAAAAATATCTTTACAGGCATCTTTTAACTATGCCAATCCTCCTGATATTAACAACAATCCTTTCTTTTGCTAATATTGTTGAAACCGTGTGTTTTCCTGATAAAATAATAATTAAAATCAATAATCTGGTTACCCATACAGCTAAAGACAGTACAGGTAAACAAATACTATATATTGATAATATTAATAATACTTTTAGAAATTCCGCTCTTGTTGATTATGATGTAATGCACTTTAATCTTGCATTGAAAATTACTTCATATTCGAACATAACATTCGTAAAAAAAGAATTATACACAATTGGTAAAACTGAATATAAAAATTATTATCAGCTATCTGCCGCCGCAGAACTTGTTAATATCGGAATTATAAGAGGTGTTCCTGTATCATCTATTAATATTCAACCATTCGAAATTGATAAGAACACAGGTGTAATTAGTTCATTAAAGTCGGCTGAAATAATAATTCAATTAAATTCTTCATTAACAGTCTCCGAACCGAAAATCTCAGAAATCGAATCTGGTTTTTTTGCATCTATTGAAAATAAAAAACATTTGGGAAATTTTCTTAATCACAGATATTACAATAAGAAAAATCCCGATGTAATCCAGTCTGAGGATAATTGGTATTTCCCTGATAAAACATATATTAAATTAACAACAATAAAAGACGGTATTGCTTTTTTAAACGGCAATGACCCTTTAATTAAAAACAGTTCTTTTATCGGAAAACAATCTAAATTCTTACATTTATTGTACAAAGGAATAGAACAGCCACTATATTTCATTAATGATAATGATGGCATTTTTAATGAATCCGATAAAATATTATTTATTGGATATAGACCTATTGGCGATACAACCTGGTTTAATGTTTTTTCAAATGAAAATGCCTTTTTCTTAGAATATGATGAGACTAAACAAGGAGATAGATTCAATCTTTTCCCGGAAGTAAGCGGTCAAATAGCCCAGCTCATTAATAATGTTTTCATTAATAATAGAATTGAACCCGAAAAAATATATTCTCATGGATATAAATACAACCAAATAGGGACTGAGACTGTTGAAGGTGAAGGTTGTTTTTGGGATTTCATCACTCCCTGGCCCGATGATAAATTAAAACTCCCTTATGAAAAAGAAACTTTTACTTATTCTACATTATTAAATACTGATTTAAATTCATCCGATTCAATTAAAATTACATTGTTCATTAGAAGTAAATCATTTTTATTGGACAGTAGTATAAAATTTCACAAAATCAAAAGTATTATCAATTTTGATACAATTGATACATATCTCGTACCACATGCTAAAGCAGATACAATTGAAATAAATTATCCCCGGAATAAATTAAATCTGGGAATGAACAAAGTAATGCTGAAATCTTTTTTTACGACAGATCAAAAGGACAGATTACAAAAACCGGACGATGTATGGATAGATTATGCCTACATTCAAGGTTTGGAAAAACCATACGCATTCAAAGGCATCCTGGATTTCGCAATAAATAATTTGAACAAAGATTCTGAAGTTGATACAAAAGGATTTAATTCGGATACAATATATGTCCTTGATACATTAAATAAATTAATACAATTCCCCAAATCCGAAAGAGGTTCATTCGTTAGAGCAACAGCCGTTAACGGGAAATTACCGACTACGAACATAATAATGAATGACTCGATTCTCTGCGATTCTCTTGGTAAAGGATTACACATTGGCATTCTACGTTTTCCAGGTTATAATCCTGAATATAAACTTTACACGGTTTTCGATAGCGAAGTTGATAATTATTTGTCGGGCATCCCTGACAGTAGTATTATATGTTTAGCTTATAACTCAGATGAACCGCTGCCATTCAGCACAAGAAAAATTATCCAGGACTTTGGAAGCAAAGAAATAAATACAAGAGTAATAGGTCAATCATGGATATTTCTTGTTAGAAAAGGTAATTTAAATTCAGTAGTTGAACAAAGAATTACAAGTGGTACAGTTCAGCTCGAAAAATACTTAGAACATCCCGACGGAAATTCCTATATATCAAAATTTAAACTGGCAAAAGGCTCTTCTTATAATTTGTTGTGCAGGGATGAATCATCAATTGAACATGCAAATGTCTATAATGTGTCCTCTACTAATTTGAGGGATACAATACTTCAGTCTGATTTGATAATTATTACTCATGGTAAATTCAGAGAAACTGCAGACAGCCTTGCTAATTACCGTGAAAAATCCCACAATTTAAAAGCTATGGTTGTTGATGTCGATGATATTTATAAAGAATTCAATTTCGGTATTAAATCACCTCATGCAATAAAAAATTTCCTGAGTTATGCTTATTTTTCCTGGAGAAAACCGGCTCCTGCTTATCTGACTTTAATAGGAGATGCCTGTTGGGATTACAGAGGTTTGTCTGAAGGTGCATTCAATAAAGATTATATTCCAAGTTACGGTTGGCCTGTCAGCGACCATTGGTACACAAAATTGGACGGTGATGATTATTTAGGCGATATCATTATCGGAAGAATTCCATTAATGGAAAACTCTACAGGATTAAAATATATTGAAAAACTTAAAGAATATGATTCTATTCCTTTGCGACCATGGATGAAGAACTTTCTTTTTCTTTCTGGTGGAATTTTGCCAAATGAAAATTTCGAATTTTGGGACTTGATTACTCTTTGTTCTGATAATATTCTTAATTATATATGCGGCGATACAATAACAGTTAGAAAACGTGACATAACATCCGGAGGTGAAATCGAAGGTCCGGAAATTATTTCAAAAATAAACAGCGGTGCCATTTGGGTTAGTTTTTTTGGACATTCAGCACCTACTTTATTTGATATGGATGGCTGGAATGCATATAAACTGAATAATAAACCAAAATATAATTTTTTAACTACATGGGGTTGTAATACCGGTGCATATTCAGAGCCTAACCTGACTTGCCGGAATGAAGAGTATCTCCTTGAACCAGAAAGAGCAAGCATCGGTGTAGTTGGTCCTTCCAGTGCAGGAATTGTCCCTTCAGATAAAAAAATGATGGCGAATTTAATAGATGTCCTGGCTGACTCTAAGCTTGATGTCAGGCAAATCGGGGATATAATAAATTATGGGATTTCTAAAATCGGTTACAAAGGCGAAGACACTACAACTGTCAACCAATTAACTTTGCTTGGAGACCCACTCGTTAAATTGAAAATTAAAACTCAACCCGATTTGTATTGTGTTCCTGAAGAAATTAAATTAACTAATTTAAACGATGAGAACATAATTACTGAATCAGATTCAGTAGTCAGAATTTCAGGCTTTGTTTATAATGGTGGCACTCTCCAGGAAGATTCTGTAAAATTCAGATTAATACGTGAATTTGAGAATTTTAAAGATACTTTAGTTGTTTTTCTCCCACCTATTTATTTAGAATCTCAATTCCAATTTTTGATTCCTGCAAATGGCATGGCTGGTAAACACAAATTAAATTTCGATATCGACCCATCTAATTTATCAAATGATGATGACAGGTCTAACAATAAATTTACGATGTCATTCGAAGTATTTTCACAAAGCCTTGTTCCGCTTGAGCCTTTGCCTTATTGGGATATGAAAGCAATCTATAATTTTGAAATAAGAGACAGTAAAACATTTTCAACACAACCTGTCTATCAATCTCAGCCGGATGAAATTACGGACCATGAAACATATATAGAATGGATGCCCCAATTATTGAGATTGGATAATTATAAGCCATATTGGTTAGTGGCTTATAAAAAAAGTACAATCGGTAATATTGAAAGTAAAATAGTTTGGATACCATTTACTGCTACTTCTTCAAAGGATAGTGGAGCCGTTAAATATTATATACACGGTGGTGAACAATTAAAAAACCTGCAGCTTGACAGTTTAAGATTAGTAACAATAAATGACACTGCAAGAATATCTTTTGATATTCATCATATACCTTTTGTCGTAAAAAGTGTTTACGGCATTCCGGAAAGGGATGTTGAAATTCAATTAAACAATAAAATCTATATTTCTACTGATGAACCATCGCAGGCTCCTATTGGTTTCAATATTGTTGTCGCTTCGGGATTTGACGGGAGTTATAAATTGAAACGCTACTTTGACACATGGAGCTTAACACAAACAATGAACGGTGTCAAACTTGTGCAATTCCTTAAAGATTCCATTGATCATAACGATTATGTGCTAATTGCCACATGTGGTGCTTCATTGAGACTGCTTGTAGACAGCATGAAATTAAATCCAAAAAGTATTGGCTCACTAGATTCCTTAAGATATTATCTCAGGCAATATGGTTCAAAATATGCCGATTCGATTACAACTAAAACAAATTATGACCCTAATTCCTTTGTTATGGTTGGACGATGGGGTTCGCCTGTCGGTTCTATTCCTGAACTGCTGAATATTGAAGGTAAAGTAGCACAAATCACAGATACTATAGATATTAAAATGCAATTTGGACATTTAAAAACACCGCTAATTGGTCCTGCAAAAAATTGGAAAAGTATTTATATAAAAGGCAAAATTGATACCTCAATAGCAAGTAACACAATTAATATATTCGGAATTCCATATGATAAAAATGATTATGTTCTGCTAATAAAAAATGATACATCGCATTATATTGATTTATCGGCTATACCTGCTGATGAATACCCATACATAAGATTAGAATCTGATTTAGAACGTAAAAACGACACTTCTGAATATTTTATCACATCTATTTCATCTGCCTTCAATCCCCTGCCTGAACTTACATTTGTAAAAGACAAATGTATAATTAAGTCTGATTCTGTAATGAGAGGTGATTCCATTACATTTCATTACAAAGTAAAAAATATTTCAGCAAGAGTTCCATCAGATTCAATCACAATGGTTTTATCTTTATTATCAGAAAACAATCCTTCAATTGATATTCCAAAAGACCTGGACAGATTGGGAATTGACCGGGAACTAAAAACCTCTTACGATGTTGAAACACAACAACTCGGGACAAAAACCAATGTTCTTGCATCTTTATTATTAGATAAAAATCACAAGGATATTTATACTTTCAATAACAGTGAAAATAGAGAATTATTCTTAATTGAAGATACAATTAAACCATATATTAAAGTAAAATTGGATGGTGTATTGGTGTTTGACAGTATTCTTGTCAAAGATGGAGAGTATATTTCAATAAAACCAAAAATTGAAATTTCATTATTAGATAATTCATATATTCCTGTAATAAATGACGCTATAAAAGTAAGAATAAATGCTAAATTCATAAAACCAGGCACTGAGAATGAGTGGAAATATAATTCATTTGGAAATAATAGACCGCTGAAAGCCACTCTTGAATTTATTAGTGATTCGCTCGATATCGGTGAAAATATTATTACAATTATGTATTCGGATGCGACCGGTAATAAAGATACATCAAGAATCACAGTATTTGTATCACTGAACGGGTATGTCGAAAATATTAAAAACATTCCGAATCCTTTAGATAATTTTACCACTTTTTATTTTTATTTTAAGGCACCTCATCAGGGTACCTCTGCTGAAATTGTGATTTATGACATTTCAGGTCAAAAAGTCGCCACATTAAGAAAAGATATTATCATCGGTGAAAATAAAATCGATTGGGAAGCCAGGAACGATTATGGGGATAATCTTCCAATCGGAGTGTATTTTTACAGGATTAATATATTAACGGATTTTTATGTGGACCCATACTTCGGCAAATTTATCATAGTGAGATGAGTAATCAGGTGCTTATTTAAAGCAATAATTTATATGCCTTTCCAAATAATTCTTGTATTTATTATTAAAATTTTCATATTTTACAGCCGGGTAAATGTATATATGTTGTTGATCAGTAAATAAACAGGTTATTTAACCTTTGATAAACAAACAGTTCATTATTAACAAACCAATGGAGGTAAAATGAGATTTAAGATTACCTGCTTAATTGCAGTTATATTCTTAACTGCTGTATCAATCACTTTTGGAAACGGCTTAAGCCTTAACAGCATCGGACCAAAATCACTCGGAATGGGTGGTGCTTTTATAGGATTGGCAGATGATTACACTGCTGTTTATTGGAACCCTGCCGGAATAACTAACCTTGACAAAATGCAAATTGCTGCTTTTGTTACAGACATTATTCCATCGTCAACTTACAAATATGTAGCCGCTAATGGTATGACAATCGCAGATGCAAAATCAAAAACAAATCATTATATCAGTCCTAATTTAGCAGGGTACATACCATTAATGAAGGGAGACCTTGTTGTTGGTTTAGGTGCTTATGCGCCTGCAGGACTTGGAGCAGAATGGGATGGAAGTGAACTAAAGGCATTTCAAAGCCCGACAGATTCTAATACTTATAATTGGAAAAGTTTCATTAGAGTGTTCAATATTTCTCCTGTAGTAGCATATAAAATTAATGATATGATATCAGTTGGTGCATCTCTGAATTTATACTATGGGATGTTCGATCTTGAACAATACAGTAGTGCTCAATATAAAGAATCAAGTACCGGTTTAGGATTTGGTGGTAGTTTAGGTATATTAATTAAACCGGCAAAAATTATTAATATCGGTCTATCATTCAAAACCGAAAATAATATAAAGTTTGAAGGTACCGCCAACAATCCAGCTTTGACAAAAGTACCTAATACACCTGCTGAAACGGATTTTAGCCGTGATGTTTCCTGGCCTTTGTGGTTTGGTGGAGGAATTGCTTTTTTCCCAATTGAAAATCTAACATTAGCACTTGATTTTCAATATAGTATGTGGTCAAAAACTGAAGATTCAATAGTAACAGATTACAAAAATCCAAATTGGAAAACTTACGCTGCAAAAAGCAGTGTTATATATCTTCTTTGGAAAGATGCTCTACAAATCAGATTTGGAGTTCAGTATGACCTAAGTAAAGAATTTGCTCTCAGGTTGGGATATTATTACGACCCTGCTCCTGCTCCATTTAACACTTTAACAATATTATTCCCAAGTCAGACTTATAATACATTTACAATTGGAGCAAGTTATAAGTTGTCAAATCAATTCAATATTGATTTCGGAGCTGAATACCTGATGGGTACTGAAAGAGATATACCAGCAGGCGATCTGGAAAATCCAGATCCGGATTACAATAAAAATTATCACGCAATGCCTGGCAAACACAATACTAATATAATTGCAGTCAGCCTGGGTTTATGTATGACGCTTGATTAAATAAAACTTTTTTTTAATTATAAAAAGACCCGCGAGTGATCGTGGGTTTTTTTATTACTTTTTTATAATTATCAACAAAACGATAAAATACACTAAGCCGTTTAATCTAAAAGACTAAGTGAAAATTAAATTTTAATTAATTTTTTTCAAATGGATTAAATTCCTTAGTTTAGAAGATTTCATTTTCTGAAAATTCAGGAAAATATTTTATACAGAATAAAAAATGTACGATTAATCTATAATCGTAAATTATAATTCGTAATTCGTAATTAATTAAAAAATGGCAGATAAACAAAGAACTATAAAAAAACCGGTTTCTTTTTCAGGTGTTGGATTGCACACCGGTAAGCAATCTGTTATAACATTTCATCCGGCTTCTCCAAATTATGGTTTCAGATTTATAAGGACTGATTTAGCAGAACCTGTTGAAATTCCTGCATTAGTGGATAATGTCGTGGATTTATCAAGAGGAACCACTCTTGGTCTGAACGGTTTCAGAGTGCATACTGTAGAACATGTACTTGCAGCTCTGACCGGATTAAAGGTTGATAATTGTAAAATTGAGCTTTCCGGATTGGAACCCCCTGTTGGCGATGGGAGTTCTATGCCCTACGTTGATGTATTGCTCAGGGCAGAATTTGAAGAACAAAATGAAGACAGGAATTATTTTGTTATAGATGAAACAATTCATTATACAAACGATGAAAAACAAGTTGACATAGTAGCCTTACCAACTGATGATTACCGGATTACAGTTATGATTGATTATCATAACCCTGCGTTAGGCAGTCAACATTCAGGATTATTCAATATGGATAGGGAATTCGTCAGTGAATTTGCTCCAGCACGTACTTTTTGTTTTCTTGCTGAAATCCAGATGTTAATTGAACAGGGATTAATTAAAGGCGGTAATCTCGATAATGCGATAGTTATTGTTGATAAAGTGATGACGAAACCCGAGCTTGAAAAAATGAAGGATATGTTCAGTCTCAAAAAAACACCGCATATTGGTTCTACAGGTATCCTGAATGATATTGAATTAAGATTTAAAAATGAGCCGGCAAGGCATAAACTACTCGATATGCTTGGGGATTTGACACTTGTCGGTGTACCTCTGAAAGCACAGATTCTGGCTGCAAGACCGGGTCATGCAAGCAACATTGAATTTGCAAAAAAAATCAGGAAAGAATATCTCAAGAAACAGGAAATTAAGAAGCACAAAGTTAGTATTTCGAACGATGTAGCTCTTGATATTTACGATTTATTAAAAATTATGCCTCACAGGTATCCATTTTTAATGATAGATAAGCTTGTGGAATTCGATGCTGAAAACAATAGTGTTGTCGGTATTAAAAATGTTACTGTCAATGAACCTTTTTTTATGGGACATTTCCCTGAAAAGCCGATTATGCCGGGAGTAATGATTTGCGAATCAATGGCACAAACAGGTTGTCTTTTACTATTGAAATCAATTAAGGATTTTTCAGACAAACTGGTCTTATTCATGGGAATAAAAGAAGCTAAATTCCGAAAACCTGTAATTCCTGGCGACCAGCTTATTATGAAAGTTAAAATGACAGGTAAAAAATTTAATACATATACACTTAAGGGAACTGCTTATGTGAACGGGCAAATAGTTGCAGAAGCAGAATTATCGACGGCAGTTGTTAATAAATAATTTTGAATAAATAAATTGGGTCTGATATAAATCAGCCCTTAATAAATAGTATAATTGTTGAAGGAAATTTAATTAAAAAATGAGTGAATTATTACATCATCCCACTGCAATAATATCAAATAGAGCCAAAATAGGAGTTAATGTTAAAATTGGTCCTTATTCAATTATTCATGACGATGTTGAAATTGGGGATAACACTGAAATAAGTTCTTCAGTCGTAATTGCGAACGGGGCACGAATTGGAAAAGACTGCAGAATTTATAGCGGAACAGTCGTTGCAACAGAACCACAGGACTTGAAATTTTCAGGAGAAAAAACTTTTGCTCATATAGGTGACAGAACTGTACTCAGGGAATTTGTAACTGTTAACCGTGCTACAAAATCAACTATGAATACCTACGTAGGTTCAGATTGTTTTATAATGGCATATTGTCATGTAGCTCATGATTGCAAAGTCGGAAACAATGTTGTCATGGCTAATACAACACAAATGGCAGGTCATGTTCACATCGAAGATTGGGCTACAATTGGCGGTGTTGTAAAAATTCACCAGTTCTGTAATGTTGGAATGCATACCATGATTGGAACTGATGTAAGAATTACAAAAGATATTGCGCCTTTCACACTTGTTGGAACGAATCCTCCAAAAATTGATGGGATTAACAAAATAGGACTCCGCAGGCGAGGATTTTCTAATGAATTAATTAAAGAAATTGATGAATTTTATAAAATTCTTATTCATTCGGGTTTAAATAACTCTGATGGAATAAAGAAATTCAGGGAAAGAAATTCAATATCTAAGGAAGTTATTCATTGTATTGAATTTATAGAAAATTCACAAAGAGGTATTTATAGGTAGGATTAGATTCGGCATGAAAATAATTGTTTATTAACGATTTTTTTCTTTCGTTTATTTAAAAAAAGATTATATATTTGTAATTGAATAAACGAATTATTAACTTTTGAAAAAAATAATGCCCTAAAACCTACCATTTTACATAAATTATTTCAGGGTTTATTATATATAAATAATTTTTCTACTAAGTATCTTTTTATTTTCTGAACAATGTTTAGGCATGTGTTTTGCGTTTGGATTTTCAAATAAACATTGTCAAATAAAATGATATTTTAGTGTATTATTTATTTACATTTTGGGAAAAATATTGAGGATTGGTACTGCAGGATTTTGTTGAACAATAAGAAAAATATTGATGGAAGTACTCGATTTAAAGGAACTGACTAAGCTCCTTGCAGCACCAAAAGTAGAGCCAATAAACAGAAGAAATATATTCTTCAGGAGGCTCTCGGCAGGTTCGATTCTCTTTTTGATTGATATACTGGTTCTTTCAGTAGCCATGTTTCTATCCCTTTTCTTAAGGGATATAATATGGTCGGGAGAAGTGGATATGAGGTATTATGTCAATATAGTACCTGTAATTATTTTCCTCTTTCCGATTGCATTCTACTTCAGGGGTTTATACCCAGCATTCGGAATAGATGTAATCGATGAATTAAAAAATCTCACCTATAGTATTACAATTGTTTATGCTATTGTAGCCGCAATGAGTTTCCTGCTGAAGGGTTCCTGGGAATATTCAAGATTAGCTTTTCTACTTTCCTGGCTTTTATCTCTTGCATTAGTACCACTAGGCAGGTCTTCAATAAGAAAGATATGTTCATCAAAATCTTGGTGGGGAATTCCTGTTTTAGTAATCGGTGCCGGTGAAGCCGGTGAGAAAGTTATAAAATCATTGATGAAACATAAACAAATCGGATTAAGACCTCTTGTTGCTGTAGATGATGACATAAACAGGTGGGGTTATATAGATGGAATCCCGGTTGTTGGAGGACTTGAAACAATACCTGAACTAGCTCACAGGCTGAATGTTGACCATGCTATAATAGCTATGCCGAAAGTTCCCAGAATCAGACAAAAAGAAATTATTGAAAAATATTCCAAGTATTTTACCCAAACTACTGTTATCCCGGATTTATTTGGTTTAACTAGCTTATGGGTTTCAACCAGGGACCTTGGAGGAATTCTAGGATTGGAAGTACAACAGCGGCTTATAAGGAAATCATCAAGAGTAAAGAAAAGGATTTTTGACATAATTCTGTCTGTTACACTGGGAATGGTAGCTTTACCAATTTGTCTTTTAATTTCAGCTATGATATGGATTGATTCGAAAGGCAAAGTACTTTTCAGGCAGGAAAGAATGGGACTGGGAGATGGAAGATTTGACATCGTAAAATTCAGAACTATGCATATTGATGCCGAAACAAGGCTATCCCATCTTTTGAAAAACGACAACAATCTGAAAGATGAATATGAAGTTTACCATAAATTGAGAAATGACCCGAGACTGACAAGAGTTGGTAAAT
This sequence comes from Ignavibacteriota bacterium, assembly GCA_016219595.1. Taxonomy (GTDB): domain Bacteria; phylum Bacteroidota; class Ignavibacteria; order Kapaibacteriales; family UBA2268; genus XYC2-FULL-35-21. Next base: position 31,678 of record JACRLY010000122.1, read on the forward strand.
TTCTTAGGAAGTTCAGCCTCGATGAATTACCTCAGTTTATAAATGTTATAAAAGGTGAAATGAGTTTAATCGGACCCCGTGCATATATGCCATGGGAGAAGTATAAAATGAACGGACATGAAGAAATGATTTTAAACGTAAAACCGGGCATCAGCGGATTGTGGCAGGTTACCGACAGGAATGCATCAAGTTTCGAGGAGAGAAACATTATTGATGTATACTACATCCGTAATTGGTCGATGTTCCTCGATTTATATATTTTAGCAAGAACAATTGCAGTAGTGTTTTCAGGAAAAGGTGCTTATTAAAGTTAAGAAATTTTATTATTACCCGAAGAACAATTTACTTCTTATTATTAATTTTGTTTTTCGGGTTTTTTATTGATGGTTAAAGAAATAATAATGAAAAAAATAATTACAGTTATAATAATTTTATATTTTTTATTTATACACTTCAGTTACAACTCATTTGCATTGGAGGGACACTTATTCCCTTCACCTGCAGCAAATATCCTGGAGCCGGGGATTGGAACAGTATTTGAATTATCAGCAAAGAAATTAAGACTCGACATCGGCACAAGTGTGGATTTAATGGAATTCAATTCAGGAGAGCAAAGTATAATAAGAATCGGAACAGATTTTTTTACGCTATCCAGATTAAGGTCAGAAGGTAATATGAAATTCCCGGTTGAAACAGCAGACTATTTCTTTGGTGTCAATAGCACAACCAAAGGTAAAATCTATGGTTTCGATTATTCTGCAAGACTCAGACTGGCTCACATATCTTCGCATATTGTAGACGGCATGGCTACTGATACAATTTTAAGATTTACACCTTTCGTTTACAGTAGAGAATTTGCAGAATTGACCGGAGCTATTTCTATTGATAAATTCAGGTTTTATGCCGGTTTAACTTATGTATTTTCAAGACAGCCCAAATCAACCAATGCCGTTATTCCTCAAATTGGAATAGACTCAAAATTCGGAATAAATTCATATTTGAAAGTTTGTTTAGGATATGACCTGAGATTGTCAGGCTATGATAATAATTATTTCGGTTCAAATACCGTATTAGCAGGAATAGAAATAATGGTTTCCGGTGAGACAGGAATAATGTTGTTTTTCAATGCTCACAGCGGTAAAAGCATACATGGAATGTTCTATAAAGAAGATGAATCTTTTTCAGGCATAGGATTCCGGATTGATTTTTAAAAAAATATTTTTTTGTATAATTAAGATATTTTAATAACTTTCGGTTTATATTTTTTCAAATCATCATTGGGGTTAAAATGGCATTTAGTTTAAACAGAGTTACATTAATTGGAAATCTGGGTGCAGACCCTGAATTAAGGTCAACACCTCAGGGTACTCCTGTATGTACGGTTAATATTGCTACAACCGAAAGATACAAGGACAAATCCGGAGAATGGAAAGATTCCACAGAATGGCACAAAGTAGTTTTTTGGGACAGGTTAGCCGATAATGTATCGAAATACCTAAAAAAAGGAAGTAAGGTCTATGTTGAAGGCAAATTAAAATATCGCCAGTATGAAAAAGACGGCATTACAAGATATATGACTGAAATTTATGCTCAGTCTATGGTGATGATGACAAAAGAAGGAGATGGAGCTTCATCGCAAAGAAGTACAGCCGCCGAACCCGATTCATTCGACGAATCTGCTTTTGCCGATACTTCCTCAACTGGGGATGAAGATATTCCATTTTAATTACTATTGATGAATTTGTAATCGGAGTATTTGATTAATACTTTATTAAATTTCATTATTCAGAGTAATTGTGTATTTAAATAATAGAAACAATCAGCAGCTTGTTTTGTTCGATATTGACGGAACTATTTTAATTTATAAGAAATATTTTTCCAGGAAAGTTTTTATATCTATTATAAAAGAAGTGTTCGGTAAAGAGCTTCAAATCTCAATGCTGCCGGGTTTTTCGGGAATGACTGACTTGCAAATTCTGAAAAATATATGTTCAATTATTAATATACCTGAAACCGAATTAAATAATAACATCAGAGTTATATGGACTAAACTACTTGCCGAATTTAAAAAACTCAGCAACCCTGATTGCATTGAACTACTGCCCGGAGTGATTGAACTTATTAACTTACTTAGTGATGACAACAATATTCATCTCGGACTTTTAACCGGAAATTTCAAAGAAAATGCATATCTTAAACTTAGTGTGTTTGACCTTGAAAAATATTTCCCATTTGGTGCCTTTGGATGTGATTCCGACAGCAGAAACAATTTACCTGAAATAGCAATAAAAAGAGCCAATGCATTCTATCATTTTGATAATTTTTCCACTGATAACACTATAATAATTGGTGATTCACCAATGGACATTGAATGTGCAAAAGCAAATAATATACCGGTCGTTTCTGTTGCTACAGGGGTATTCTCAGTCAACCAATTGACTGAATATAAACCTGATTTTATTTTTGAAAATTTTTCTGACTACAAAAAAGTTTATGAATCAATAATAAATTTATAATATATATATGAACACATTGCCAAGAAAAACGAAAATAATTTGTACGATTGGTCCCTCAACTTCTTCAGTTGAAAGCCTCATCAAATTAATCAATACAGGAATGGATGCCGCAAGAATCAACTTTTCTCACGGCACACAGGAACAGCATGCAAAGACAATTAAAAATATTAAAGCAGCAGCAGAATCAACAGGAAAACCCGTTGCAATTCTCCAGGACCTGCAAGGTCCTAAAATCAGAACCGGAAAGGTAATCGACGGTGCTGTCCATCTGAAAGATGATGCTCAATTTGTGATTACAATCGATAATATAGATTTCGGTAACTCAGATAGAGTAGGTACAACCTACAAAGACTTAATCAATGAAGTCAAACCCGGAAATTCGATACTCTTAGATGATGGCTATATAATTTTGAATGTGGAAAAAATTACTAAGAATGATATTATTACCAGGGTAATCAAGGGCGGAATGCTGAAAGACAATAAAGGAATAATCGCTCCTGGAGTGTCGAGTAAGGCTCCTTCGTTGAGTAAAAAAGATATAGACGATTTGAAATTCGGACTTCAAACCGGTGTCGATGCTGTCGGGCTTTCATTCGTGCGTTCCGAAACTGATGTCATTGAATTAAAAGCTGCAATGAAAATATTCGGCAGGGTTATTCCTGTCATTTCCAAAATTGAACGGTATGAAGGATATGAGGACATCGAAGATATCATTATGGAATCAGATGCAATCATGGTTGCGCGCGGAGACCTCGGGCTTGAGCTTCCTGCAGAAACTGTTCCGGTTCTCCAAAAAGAAATAATCAGGAAATGCAATTATCACGGTAAACCGGTAATCATAGCAACTCAAATGCTCGAGTCCATGATTGAAAATCCGAGACCAACAAGGGCTGAAGCAAGCGATGTGGCAAATGCAGTTCTCGACGGAAGCGATTGCGTCATGCTCAGCGGCGAAACCAGTACCGGTAAATACCCCTTTGATGCAGTTGATTATATGAACCGTATAATAAGGGTTACTGAAGAAAAATATAACATCGGCTATAGAACCGGGTACATTCCGAATGGAACAGTAGTTCAAAATTTTGAACCTCAGCAGTTAATAGAAGTCGGAGATGCTCTCGGACGCGCTTCCTGCGTTATTGCCGAGCAAATCAAAGCAGCTGCTATTGTCCCTTTGACAAGTTCAGGCTTCACTGCAAAAAATATAGCCAAATACAGGCCTAATACTCCTATCGTAGCCCTTACTGAAAATGACCATACCCAGAGACGGCTCAATTCTTTTATATGGGGAATACAAGCCAAGCTTGTTCCGGCAGATATCCCCCCGGAAGATATATTCAATAAGCTGAAAGATTATTTAATAGGTCTTGATTACATCAAATCAGGTGACTTTGTTGTGTTTGTTGCAGGATTATCGGCAGGCAGCATTATGCCCGACAATATGCTGAAAGTTTTTCAGATTTAATTAGGAATTCACAATTAGACTATAGACTGTAGGCTGTAGGTGTTTAGGTAAGTATTATAAAGCATAACAATTCTATCTCGTAGAGATTATATATTAGTAGAAAAACAGAACAAACAAATTAGATTTCCCGTTAGGGAATAATTGTGAATTGTGAATTGTGAATTATTAATTTTCTAACTATATTTGCTTTCGCTTAACCTTATTATTAATTCTGAAAGTGTAATATGTCTGCACCAAAAATAATTGATATAATTAATATCAAAATTAAAATAAATCAAATCGATTCCACCGACCGCCAAATAGACTCCCTCGTCTATGAACTCTACGCCTTAACAAACGACGAAATCAAAGTGGTGGAAGGAGTCTGAACCATGATTAAACGGAGAACACGGATTACACTGAAAAAATCAATCAAAAATTTGATTATATTAAATAGAAAAATCCGTAAAATCCGGTTAATCAGCTAAATCAATGTTCAGACAATTAAGGAATATTATGGAATTAAAATACTCTGAGATAACTGGTAAGATAATTGGGGCAGCTATTGAGGTTCACAAAACCCTTGGAAATGGCTTTCAGGAAGTGATTTATCAAAGAGCATTGGAATTGGAATTTAGGGAAAAGGGT
>JACRLY010000034.1:0-36366 GCA_016219595.1 Ignavibacteriota bacterium
GATGCTTTCAAACCCGCTTATGACCAGATTATCCAAGGTCTCAGCGGTGTAATGGCTATCAACGGCGATGAGAGATTGAATCCGCTTCGTGCCGGCTTTCCATTGTGCGACACAGTAGGTGGATTGAATGCCGCATTCGCAATAATGGCTGCACTGTATCATAGAGAGAAAACCGGTGAAGGTCAGTTCATTGACATTGCTTTGCTCGATTCGATTATGCCGATGATGGGTTGGGTAGCAGCTAATCTTATGATAGGAGGACAAGAACCACAGCTACTCGGCAATGACAATTTCACTGCCGCACCATCGGGCACATTCAAAACTAAAGACGGTTACATAAACATAGCCGCAAACAAGCAGGAGCAATGGGAATCAGTAACAGATTTATTGGGTGTACCTGAATTGAAAGAAGACATTCGATTCAAAGAACGCGATGCACGAAAGAAAAACCGTTTTGCACTGACTCCTTATCTTGAAGAAAAACTTGTTTTGAATACCACAGAAAATTGGGTAAACTTACTCAATGAACATGATGTTCCTTCCGGGGCAATTCTTTCACTTGAAGATGCACTGACACAAGCACAAGTGGAGTACAGGAATACTTTCAGCACACAAACCATCAAAGGAATAGGCGATGTAAGGCTGTTCAACCTGACTGCGAAGTTCGAGAAAACACCCGGCAATGTAACATCACCACCGCCGCTGCTTTCAGAGCATACTAATGAAATATTATCTCAGTTCGGTTATACAAATGAAGAGTTAGCAGAATTAAGGAAAGAAGGGGTGATATAGATAAATCCTGACAGGAGTTATTCCTGTCAGAAATAGTAAAAAGATGATAGAAAAAAGAAAATATAAATGAAGAATAGTAAAATAGTACACGATTAAAAATTACAGAACGGAAGTTCGAGTTTAGTGCTAAAATAATAAAAATTGCAGTACATTTTTTTATGGCAAAACGCAATAGAAAACGATAACATCTCGATTAATTTTATTATATTATATTTGCTATTTTCTATTTACTTTTATCTATTTTAAATATGTATAACATTGAATATTTATAAATTTTATGAGATATTATATATACATTTTGTTTTATATCGTTGCATTATTTTTTATTTCCTGCAACAGCACTACATCGCCGACTGATTTCGGTTTTATGTCCGATTATTATCCAACCTCAATAGGAAGCTGGTGGAAGTATGAGAACTGGGTGCTCGATTCAAATGGAACTCGAACAAAAATGATTTCGATTGATTCAATTGTTGTAGAAGATACATTATACTTCCAGGGTAAGAATGCATTTACTATAGCCACATATAGCAAACGCGGCGACACTGTAATCAAATTCACAAATTATATTGCTTTGGAAAACAGTAAAATATATGCTTACCTCAATCTCACATATTCAGACGGATATTCTGTTCCCTGGGTAAAATTTGCCGACTTGTCATCAAATAACTGGATTATTGTTGAGAAAAATATAATCAGGGATACATTAAGTATAAGAACTGAATTTTATGAGAAAATCAGTTGTTCCAAAGGCGGAATTGTTGACTTTAATTTTAAAAATCAGGTCTTAAAAACACAGGAATTTATTACTGATTACATTCAGAGAACACAGACTGTTACTCCCAATGAAACAACCGGGACAGATATGGAAAGCATAAATCAGGATTTATATTGCAAGGGAGTTGGTCTAGTTCACAGCAATTACATGATGCTCAAAAATGTCGGTTTTGAGCGGCAGGGTTATGAAACAACCTTGATTGACTATTATATAAAATAAAATATTGACTTTGACATCTTATAATATATTCTTTTTATAAGAATATTTGACCAGAGTACACAGCGCGAAAATTCGAAATAATTGTAAAATAAATATAGATTTTTCGAGGGTGTGATTATGAAAATGATTACAAAATTTTTGATTGTATTATTATTTCTATTTTTTCTTTTTTCCTGTTCTGAGGATAATACCACAAATCCTCAGCAATCAGAAACAATGGAAGATTACATGCCACTCACAATCGGCTCCTGGTGGAAATATGAATATTATGATGTTGACCTTAACGGAAATAGATTAAAAAAATATTCATTTATGCTAACTGTAACAGGAACAAAATTATTTGTAGGAAAACAATCGAAAATTATCACATTTACTATAATTGATTCAAACATTTCAATCAATCAATACAATTATGCAATTGAAGATGATAAACTATTAATTTGTTATACATATCCTGAATACATTAAAAGATATGGTTGGTTTACAGAAGCTGATTTAAATAAAGAAGAATGGACTATAATTGATACTACTGAATACTCAGATTCAATTGATTACCCTTATAAAACACATGAGTTTTGGACTATCAGAAAAGGCGGATATAAGGATTTTGTTATTAAAGATAAAACAATAAAGTCATTTGGATTTATTTCTGAACATTCTTACTCTCATACTCATTTCAATACACCTTCAGACAAAGATACCTTAAATTACATTATTGAAAATTGGTATGGTAACGGTGTAGGATTTATTTATAGTTTTTCAAAAGTAATATGGCATCCAAATTCAGGTCAGATGTATAATGAAACCATTTTAGTAGATTACGAAATAAAATAAATTATATAAATTTCTCAGGTGCAAAAATGAAATTGATTTTAAAATTTTGGATTGTAATATTTACCATAATTTATCTTTTATCATGTACAAAAGATAATACTACAACTCCCCAAGATACAGAAACAATGTCTGATTACATGCCTCTCACTATCGGCTCCTGGTGGAAATATGAACAGTATGATGTTGATGATTTTGGTACAAGATATAATAAAATGATTTATACATTAACTGTCACAGAAACAAAAATAGTTTCAGGTAAATTAGGATTTGTAATTTCTGCTAAATCTGAAAATTCTGATTCAACACACGAATTATATTATCATATTGAAGGTGAGGAATTATTTATTTTTGAAGAAGAAATAGCTGAGGAATATGGAGGTTGGCTTATTTTTGCTGATTTAAACAACAACCTGTGGACATTAAAAGATACTACTGAAATCTCAGATTCTGTAGGAATACATAGTGAATCATACACCAATTGGACAATTAAAAAAGGTGGACAAAAAGATTTTCAATTAAATGGCAGGACAATTCAATCGCAAGAATTTATTTCAGAACTAATTTGGATAATAACTGATATTAAGGAAAGCGTTTCAGATGTTGATACACTCAAATTTATTGGTCATACTTGGTATGGTAAAGGTGTTGGTATGATTCATAGAATTAATAGTGAAATATTTACTCATAAAGATAATCCTTGGCCTAATAAAGAGGAGAAAGAAACAATTTTAATTGATTACGAAATAAAATAAATTATATATAAATTTCTCAGGTGCAAAATGAAATTGTCATTTAAATTTTCGTTTGTTATTTTTTTCTTATTATTTGTTTTATCATGTTCTAAAGACAACACTACCGATCCTCAAAGTACAGAAACTATGGCTGATTACATGCCACTCACAATCGGCTCCTGGTGGAAATATGAGGGATATGAAATAGATAATTTTGGTAACAGGTATAATAAAAGCACATTCATTTTAACTATTACAGGAATAAAATATTTCGATGGAAAGAATACTTTTGTCTTAACCGGGCAAAAAGATAATACAGATTCAATTAAAGAATTTGGATACTGTGCTATTGAAGATGAAAAATTATTATTATACATCACAACTGAAGCAGCTAAGGGTATAGGTTGGTTGGTTTGGGTAGATTTTAAATCAGATTCAATTATTTTGAAAGATACAACCTATATTACTGATTCAGGGGGTGATATCATAGAAAATCATGATATGGTAACATTAAAAAAAGGTATGAAAAAAGATTTTACAGTAAAAAATAAAATTATTCAGGCTCAGGAATTTATTTCTGAAGGGATTTATATAACGAAAAAAACAAAGGATGGAATTGATTACTTTGATTCCACTATTTCAACTAATCATAATTGGTTTGGGAAAAATGTCGGATATATTTATGGTACATCAACCTTTAAAATGTCAGGTTCAAATTATCCTTGGCCTTATTTTCAGCATAATACAGAAACAATTTTAATTGATTACGAAATAAAATAAATTATATAAATTTATCAGGTGCAATAATGAAATTGTCATTTAAATTATCGTTTGTTATTTTTATCTTATTATTTGTATTTGCTTGTACAAAGGACAACATTATAAATACTTCAGAAACAAACCAAATTTATGAATACTTTCCTATTAGTAAAGACTCCTGGTGGATATATAATAAAATTTTTAAGGATAAAGACAACAATATTAAAAGTGATACATTTTTTACCAGTATCCAATACATTGATACTCTGGATGATGAAATAATAATTGGATTCAATTTAGTGAAAAATTCAACTGAAGTTGAATATATGAGTTATTCAATTACAGAATCAAAATTATTTAGTTATATTTTTCTATTTTATGGTGAAATATTAATTGCTGATTTTAATACTAAAGAGAAAATTATATGCAAAGATAGTGTATCCGGTTATAACTCACCATCGGATACTTATTATAAGCAATTTCTCGAAATTACAAAGGAAGACAAAATTAATTATAATATTAAAAATAGAATAGTAAGTGCAGAGGTATTTAAAATTATGTTAAATTATTTTGATGATAATATTATTAGTAATAAATATACTCAATTAACCGATATTTATTATTTTAGTTTTGTTAAAAATATTGGAATAATAAACAAAACACACATTTTTAAATTTTCGGATAATAATAATATAGTATTCAATGATACAAATGTTTATAACCTTATAGATTATGAAATAAAATAAATTATTTTATTTTTTTAACCTTATATAATCCGTTTTAACCTTAGTAACAGGGATAGACATATCCCACCCGACCTTATTACATTATAAAAATAAAATTATGATAAATAATAATCGTTCCTTATTTTTTGAATAGCCCCTATCTTCAGATAGGATGGATTATTGATAAACCACCCCTCAAATCCCCTCCTTAATTAAGGAGGGGAAAGAAAGGGGAGGTTAGAGAATATACATATCCACGACATGAAAGTCGTGGCTATTCATTCATAAAACTTCTTATTGTATTATAGAAATTATTTCATTATGCCAGATAAAAAATTAGTAAAAATACTCAATAACATTTCAATACTACTTGAAATCAAGGGAGAGAATCCCTTCAAGTCACGTGCCTATTCAAATGCCGCTGAGATTATTAGAGAAAACCAGATTGATATCGAAAAAGAAGTTCAGGGTGGTACTCTTGGCAACATAAAAGGATTCGGTGAAGCATTAGTCAAAAAGCTGACTGAATATGTTGAGACAGGAAAAATTACTTATTATGAAAAACTCATTTCCGAAATTCCTGAATCGCTTGTTGACATCACGAAAATCAACACAATGGGTCCCAAAAAAACAAAGCTTGTTTATGAACAACTCGGTGTGAAAAATATTAACGAACTTGAAAGTGCTTGTCTGACCGGTTCATTATCAAAAGTGAAAGGATTCACGGAAAAATCAATCGAAATCATTCAAAACAGCATTGCACACAAAAAAGCATCTAAAGGACTTTTTCTTCAAAACTCTGTAATTGAATATGCAGAAAATTTGCTTGGAAAACTCAAATCTGATTCTGATATAATTGATGCTGAAATTAGCGGCTCATACAGGAGATTTGCAGAAACGATAACAGAATTGAATATTGTCGTATCTACGAAATCGCCTGAAAATGTCACCAAAAAATTCAGAACAATATTATTTGCTGACCAAATAGGTAATCAATTAAAATTATCAACAAATGAAAATATTCCGGTTACAATTGATTTTGTTAAGCCGGAAGAATATATTTTCAAACTTCATCTGTCAACAGGTTCTAAAGAATATATTACTTCATTCAATGAATTATTAAAAGAAAAGAATGTTGTTACCAATTTTAATTCGGAAGAAGAGTTGTACAATTCTCTCGGCATTAAATATGTTCCTCCTGAACTGCGAGAATGCAATACAGCTCTTGAAAAAGCAAAGCAATTCAAAATTCCAAAATTAATAGAAAATTCTGATTTGAAAGGAATGTTGCACGTTCATTCCAACTGGAGTGATGGCAAAAATACTATTCTCGAAATGGCACTCAAAGCAAAAGAACTTGGATTTGAGTACATCGCTATGTGCGACCACAGCCGTAGTGCCGGTTACACGAACGGACTTTCAATCGAAAGAGTTCAGGCACAGCACGAAGAAATTGACAAGCTAAATTCAGAGAATCACGAAATAAAAATTCTTAAAGGAATAGAATCGGATATATTAACTGATGGTTCACTCGATTATCCTGAAGATGTTTTGGAGAAATTCGATATAGTTGTTGTATCCGTTCATTCTTTATTCAATATGTCCAAATCACTGATGACAAAACGCATCATTGCAGCATTAGCAAGTCCATATACAACTATACTCGGACATCCGACAGGACGGCTGTTGACCTCGAGACTTCCTTATGAAGTCGACATCAAAGAAATAATTGATGCCGCCGCAGATTATGGAAAAATAATAGAAATCAATGCTAATCCTTACCGTCTTGACCTTTCGTGGGATAATGTGATTTATGCAAAAGAGAAGGGAGTAAAAATCGCAATTAATCCTGATTCACATAAAACCACAACACTCGAAGATGTATTCATAGGTGTAAAGGTTGCACGGAAAGGTTGGCTCGAAGCAAAAGATGTGGTGAATTGCCTCACTTATGATAAATTTATGAAAGAGGTAGTGAAAAAATGATAATTTCAAATACTATAAAATTTTCTTAAATTTGAACAATGGATTCAGGCTATAATATATTGGAGAAGATAAAAGAACTTAAGCCATTTCTATGTTCTGAATATTCAGTAAAAGAAATTGGATTATTCGGCTCCTATTCTGATAACACTTATCATGATGAAAGTGATATTGACATACTTGTAGAATTAGAAAAACCTATCGGATGGAAATTCCTATCATTAGAAATATATCTCGAAAAAATATTTGGAAAAAAAATTGATTTAATAACCAAGGATGCTTTAAAAGAACCTATCAAAGATTTAATCCTTCAACAAGTAAGGTATGTGTAATTGAAAAAAGATAAACGTAATTATAAAATGTACCTCAAGGACATTCAGCTTTCAATGGAAAGAATTGCTGAATATATAAAAGATTATAATTATATTAGATTCAGACAGGATTTTAAAACAAGCGATGCGGTCACTAGAAATTTTGAGATTATTGGCGAAGCATCGAAACAAATTCCTGATGACATAAAAGAAAAATATAGTTATATTCCTTGGCTTGAAATGTATTATCTCAGAAACAAAATAACCCATGAATATTTTGGTATTGATTATGCGTTACTATGGGATATTGCTTCCAATTATTTACCGAATAATAAAAAACAGATTGATGAAATCATTAAGCAAGAATATATAATTGATGACTCCCTTTTCAAATAATTTCTAATCCTTAAATATATTTACATCGGTGTAAAGGTTGCACGTAAGGGCTGGTTAGAAGCAAAAGATGTGGTGAATTGCCACACTTATGATAAATTTATGAAAGAGGTATGTAAAAGTATAAATAAGTAGAGGCAATTCATGAATTGCCCCTACAAAATTATAATTATTTTCAAAATGCAAAATTATTTATTATTGCTCTTCCTCTGTGCATCCACGACAGCAATAGCAACCATATCGAGAATTTCCTTGACTTCGCAGCCACGCTGAAGAACATGAACTGATTTGCTCAATCCTCTCAGAACAGGACCTATCGCATTTGCTCCGCCGATTCTCATAAGAAGTTTATAAGCAATATTACCGGATGTCAACCCCGGGAAAATCAAAACATTTGCCCCACCCTTCAAAACACTAAATGGATAATCTTCATTGATGATATCAGGCATAACGGCTGTGTCAGCCTGCATTTCACCGTCAACGATAAAATCAGGCTTGCGTTCTCTAATCAGCTTTAGTGCATTTACCATTTTGGTTGGTATAGTTCCTCTTTCAGAACCAAAGTTACTGTAAGATAACAAAGCTACCTGGGGTTTTATGTCGAAATGCTTGACAAATGCCGCCGCCTGGAATGTTATATCAGCCAATGCTTCTGCATCAGGTTCGATATTGACTGTAGTATCTGCTAAAAAGTACGTGTTCTTTTTTGTTGAAAGAATATATAGCCCTGATACTACATTATATCTCGGGTCTCTGCCTATTATTTCGAGTGCTGGCTTAATTGTTTCGGGATAATGCGAAGTCAATCCAGAAATCATTCCGTCAGCATCACCGAGATGAACCATCATCGCACCGAAATAATTCTTATTTGTCAATAGCCGTTTGGTAGCTTCATTTTTAGTAGTTCCTTTCCGGTGACGAAGTTTGTGGAATTCATCAATGTAAGAATCAAGTTTTTTGAAAGATTTAGGATTTATTATCTGAATACCTTCTATATCGTAGCCGTTTTCTTTTGCAACGGCAGCAATTCGTTCTTCGTTTCCAAGCAAAATTGGCGTGGCAATTTGCTCATCATGGCTCAACTGTGCAGCCTTGATGATTTTCGTTTCCTCTCCTTCGGGGAAAACAATCGTTTTCTTCGCTGTACGGGCTTTGCTGTATATCGGTGTCATAATTCTTTCTGCTCTTCCCATCCTGATATCGAGTTGTCGCCTGTACTCATCAAAATCATCAATAGGTTTCAAAGCAACACCTGTGTCCATTGCCGCTTTGGCAACAGCAGGAGCTACCCAAGTCAATACTCTTGGGTCAAATGGTTTGGGTATGATATAGTCTCTTCCGAATGACATTTCTTTACCTGCATATGCCCTTTTAACAACATCAGGCACTTCCTCCCTTGCAAGCTTTGCAAGTGCATAAGAAGCAGCTTTTTTCATATCTTCGTTGATTGCTGTAGCCCTTACATCGAGGGCACCTCTGAAAATAAATGGGAATCCGAGGACATTGTTCACCTGGTTTGGATAATCGGAACGTCCTGTTGCTATTATGACATCTTTGCGTGCATCGGTTGCATCTTCGAAAGTAATTTCCGGGTCAGGATTAGCCATCGCAAAAATGATAGGGTTCTTTGCCATTGATTTTACCATTTCCTTAGTAACGCAATTCCCTTTGGAGAGTCCTACGAACACATCTGCTCCTTTGAGTGCATCTTCAAGTGTCCGTCTATCAGTTTCAACGGCAAACTCATCTTTGAATTCATTCATCCCTTTTGTCCTGCCCTTGTAAATTACACCTGTAGAATCGCAAAGCAAAACATTTTCTTTTTTCAATCCGAGACTTATGTGGAATTTAGAGCAGGCGATGCCTGAAGCACCGGCACCATTATAAACAACTTTCACTTCACTCATCTTTTTTCCTGCAAGTTCCACGGCATTCATCAATGCTGCACCGCTTATGATTGCTGTTCCATGCTGGTCATCGTGGAACACCGGGATTTTCATAGTTTTCTTTAATGCTTCTTCTATGTAAAAACATTCAGGTCCTTTTATGTCTTCGAGATTTATCCCGCCGAAAGTCGGCTCAAGAACCTGGCAAACCCTGATAACTTCGTCTACATCTTTCGAATTCAATTCAATATCAAAAACGTCAATATCGGCAAATGCCTTGAACAAAACTCCCTTGCCTTCCATCACCGGCTTGCCGGCTTCAGGTCCTATGTCTCCCAATCCGAGAACTGCAGTTCCGTTGGAAATTACGGCAACGAGATTGCCTTTCGCTGTGTACTCGTAAACTGTGCTGACGTCCTTTTCGATTTCGCGGCAGGGCTCTGCCACTCCAGGTGTATATGCCAGTGATAAATCTCTTTGAGTAATACATGGTTTAGTAATAACAACTTCGATTTTGCCCTTGCGACCTGAACTGTGGTATTCGAGGGCATCTTCCTTTCTAATCTTCATCTGTTCACCCTATCTGAATTTTGTTAATGGTTCTTTATGTTCTCAAAAAAGAAACAAATTTAACAATAAATTGAGTCATAATAAAGGTGTGTAATTTAGGTGTTGCTAAAATTAGCTGTTTAGCCGTTAGCTTTTTAGCAGTTAGCATTTGAATAGTACACGGATGAAACTGAATCTGCTGATTTTCTTAAATCAGTGTTCATCCGTTGTATTTGTGTTATCAGTATGCTATAATTTAATAGTTTATAAATCTTTTAAATTTATCATTTATAAATAAGTAACAATTTCATAAATATCCTTGTTAATTTCCCGGTTTATTACTCTAATATTCAAAATTTTAGTATATTGGTTCGGGTGAATAAGTGAATGAAAAATAAATTTAAAATAAGAACCGATGGTTGGAAAAATAATAAGAGCCTGAGTGATATCGGTATTATTATTTTAATTGCCATTATTACAGTTTTACTTATTTATATACTCGAAGATTTTCAGCATCTTGGACAAAGCCTCAAAATTCTAAGTGATTACCAATTGACAGTAACATTCATTTTACTGGTAGTTATATCGATTTCACTTGTTGTGTTTTCTGTCAGGCGATGGCGTGAAACCAATTTAGAAATAATCGAAAGAAAAGCTGCAGACAGCCGTATGCAAAGAAGTCGTGCCCAGCTTGTTGCAGTTCTCGATGGTGTCCCCGACATGATTGTCCAGGTCGATACCAATAACCGGATTTTATGGGCAAATAAGGAGGCTTTGAGTAAAAATACAGATGCAATAGGACTGAGCTTTGACATGGCTTTTTCAGTAGTAGGCGAATCTTTCATGGATAATTATTGTACATGGGCTATGGAATCCGGGAAGATAGAAAAAGGTATAAAATATCTTCCTGCAATGTATGGTGTCGAAGGTGAAAGTTATTGGGAAGGTATAGCCGTTCCTTTAAAAGGAAATGACGGGAAAATTTTCGGAGCTATTGCCATAGCAAGGGATGTAAGCGAAAGAATGAGAATCGAACACACTTACAACCTGCTCGCTTCAATAGTCGAATCAACCGATTTTGCGATTTATGGAATTACATACAATGGCACTATTTTAACCTGGAATAACGGTGCTGAAAAAACCTATGGGTATAAAGCCTCTGAAATTGTCAGTAAATCGATTTCGGTTCTTGTTCCGCTGGATTACCGTAACGAATTGATGAGAACCATAGACAAAGTCATAAGAAAACAGACTGTCGAAAGGCTTGAATCCGAAAGAATCAGGAAGGATGGAAAAATAATTTATGTATCTATTTCAATATGTCCTTTTGTCGATGCAACCGGAATGAATATCGGTGTTTCGGCAATAGAAAGGGATATAACCGAATCGAAAATGGCTGAAGAGGCAATAAAGGAAAGCGAAGAAAAGTTCAGAACACTCGTTACCACAGCACCAGACGGCATTGTATTAACCGACAGTAACGGTAGAATAGTGGAAGTGAATATGGCATTCACCCAGATTCTGGGATTCAACAGGGCTGAAATGCTGGGTGAAACACTGCCGAAATTCCTTCCGGATAATGAAAGCAGGGCAAGGGCAATTGAAGTACTGAGAAGAATCAGCAAAGAGGATAGAATAATTACCGGTGAGTTTGAAGTATTTGCCAAAGACGGGACGACTATTCCTGTTGATGTTTCTGTATCTCCGTTAAAAGATGAGAAGATGAACTTTTCCGGAATGATTGCGATTGTGCGTGATGTCAGCGCCCGTAAAAATTACGAAAATGAACTTCGAAATTCTCGGGAGCAACTTAGGAATCTTGCTATTCACCTTCAAACAGCTCGTGAAGATGAAAAGAAAAGAATAGCATTCGAAATTCATGATGAATTAGGTTATGCTCTAACAGCACTTAAACTTGACCTTGCATGGCTATCAAAAAAAATGAATGTAAAAGACACTATACTTGGTAAAAAAAGCAAGGAAATGTCAGAACTGATTGAGACTACAATTAAAAAAGTGCGTTCGATTTCAACACAGTTGAGACCTTCAATACTTGACCACTTTGGACTCGAAGCCGCCATCGAATGGCAGGCTAATGAGTTTCAGAAAAGAACCGCCATCAGGTGTAAACTCAATCTTGAAACAGCAGAATTTGTTTTTAACGATACTTATTCCACTGCAATTTTCAGAATTTTCCAGGAAACGCTGACTAATGTTGCACGCCATGCAAAGGCTACAAGGGTCGACATTAACTTATACCAAAATGAAGATGAAGTCGTCTTAAAGGTTTGTGACAATGGTATTGGAATTCCAAAAGAACAGTTGGAAAATCATAAATCAATGGGTTTAATCAGCATTAAAGAAAGAGCAAGTTTTTTAGGTGGCACTGTTGATATTATCGGCGAAGAAGGAGCCGGAACTACAGTAACAGTGAAAATACCTGCATTAAAGATGGAGGGAGCTAATGATTAGAATAATTATTGCAGATGACCATTCGGTCGTTCGTAGAGGATTAAAACAGATATTCGATGAAACTCACGACCTTCATGTCGTTGATGAAGCAAGTTCGGGAAATGAGCTTTTAGATAAAATCAGGCATAACAAATACGATGTTGTTATTTTAGACATTTCTATGCCCGGCAAAGATGGACTCGATACGCTTAAGGAATTAAAATATCTTCAACCGGACCTTCCTGTCCTGGTTTTCACAGTTTTTCCCGAGGAGCAGTATGCTGTCAGGATTCTTAAGGCAGGTGCCGCAGGTTACCTGAATAAAGAAAGCGAACCGGAAGAAATGCTCGATGCAATCCGAAAAGTTTCACAGGGACGTAAATACATATCACCCGGCTTGGCTGAACTGCTCGCCTCCAATCTCGATACCAGCGGTGAAACACCTATTCATGATTCCTTGTCCGACAGGGAATTCCAGGTCATGTGCATGATTGCATCCGGCAAAACCATTTCGGATATTGCTAAGGAGCTTTCTCTCAGCATCAATACTATCAGCACATACAGAATCAGGATTCTCGAAAAACTAAATCTGAAGAACAACGCTGAAATCACACATTATGCTCTGAAAAACAGGCTTGTTGAATAATGTTAAAATTTTTTTCGGCATCGATTAAATTTTCAATATAAAAATTTACAATTAAAATTTCTCTGAGACTGGAAAAAGAAAAAAAAGGTTTCACAAAGTTTCACTGAGTTTATCACAGAGTTTCTCAGAGTATTAATTAAAATAAAATTCAACTAACGACTAACGATTAATTACTTCGGTCTTCCGGCTTCCAGCTTCCGACTTTTTCCAATTCCTAATTCACTCCACAAAAACCAGTGGAAACGTTTGCACAAACTCATTTATATTTATTTTTACATAATAATAGCCCTGTGGCAGCTTTTCGCAATTTATATTTTTCTC
This sequence comes from Ignavibacteriota bacterium, assembly GCA_016219595.1. Taxonomy (GTDB): domain Bacteria; phylum Bacteroidota; class Ignavibacteria; order Kapaibacteriales; family UBA2268; genus XYC2-FULL-35-21. The sequence continues at coordinate 13,379 of JACRLY010000034.1, forward strand.
GTTTGTGCCTTCGGTGCTTTGCAGGGCTTGGCTTAAAACACAGTTGCCAAGCAAATCGAAAATGCTTAGTTGCACTGTTGTTTCAATTGGTGAATGAAACTTCAATCTGAATTCATCCGAAGCAGGATTGGGTTCGATTTTAATTTCATTTTTTTGTTCTTGCTCTTTTACGTCAGTAATACCAAGGTCACTCAGCTTTGCTCTATATATTCCATAATTATCAACTCCTGCAAAAATATAATCGCCATTTATTATTAATAGATCAACTTCTAAAGACGGTAATCCTGAATTTTTGGGAGTCCAACTAACTCCGTTATCAGTGGATAAATAAACTCCACCCCCATAACTACACAATATAATATTATTTCCTCTTATAATTATAGTAGAAATATTATAATCTTCAAAACCAATATTTTTCCAATTGTCTCCATTATCTGTAGATTGAAATAGCCCAAAATAAGTTCCTGCATAAATAATATTTTCATTTACTTCTAATGATAAAACTTCAATATTTCCCAATCCATTATTTTTTACTAACCAATTTTCACCATTATCAGAGGTCATATATACACCATACCTTGCACCTGCAAAAATATTATGACCGATATTTGTTATTGAATAAACACTATTAAATGAATCTATTTGAAATAAGCCATTATTCCTAGGAATCCAATTATCTCCATTATCTGTAGATAAATAAACTCCAATATTAGTTCCGGCAAAAATATTATTACCAACAAATTTTAAAGAAAAAATATCTGGAATATATGAAGTATCACCGTTTGCATAGTAAGGTAATCCATTACTCTTTTGTACCCAATTTTCTCCCTCATCTGTTGAAAGATATACACCTAAACGTATTGAACCGGCAAAAATATTATTACCATTTATTGCTAATGATAAAATTGCCGATTCTCTCTTTTTACTTAAACCTTTATTTTTTAAAGTCCAGCTATCTCCATTGTTTGTTGTCATAAATAAACTTCCAGAAATACCTAATGGACCACTAGAAATACCAGTATAAGTATTATTACCATTTATTGCAAAGCACCAAACAGCATCTTTACTAAAAATTCCATTATTACATTCAGACCACTGAGCAAATATAAGTGTAATGTTAGTAAAAGTGAAAATAAGACAAGAAACAAGAATTGTTATATGATTAGCCATGATATACCATATTGTAATTTATTTTTACGATTAATTATCGTATTTTAGTTAGATTGACTTCAATCTCTGCGTCGCCGCAATTGCTTTGCATTATGCATTCGTCTAATCTATTTAGAATATCAATTCTTTCTAATGTAAGATGTATTTTAATGTGCCTTCTTTTTAACAAATCTAATATTTAAAACTATAAATGTCAAGTAATATTTTAATTAATAAAAATATTAAAATAAAATATAACGTAAAAAATGTAGTAGGAATACTACAATATTCAACTTTAAAATTCTACATCAAAATCATAATAAATGCTATAAATATTCTTTGTTTTCAATCGTTAATTTGTACTGTTACTGCACTTAGATGTGCTAATATATTTATCTGAAGGATGCCTGGAAATTTTAATATTATAAACGAACCTTCATAGTACACCAGGTATCCTTTTTTTATTTTATAACCATTAGTCGAATTGGAATAGTAATTGCAATATTATTAAACGTAAATTTTGATAGTTTTCACTTGTTTAATAATATTGTATTTATGATTACATTTAAGAAATTAATTATTGTAATTTCAATTTCAATCATCTTTATTATATGTCTTGGTTACGTAATTAAAGAAATTACAGATAGTTATAGCAATAACTCGAGACCAGAAAAAACTGAAATCCTTAATAATACCACACACTCAGACAGTTTGTCGCTTATTGAAATTGAAAAGTTATTTTCTTTCATGGAGGATAGGTGTATCGATACCATATCGACTGATGTAATTAATATAATAGTAACAGGATTAGATACCCGGATGGGCAGCGGCTGTGAACATGCCGATGCCAATCACTTGATACGAATTTTCCCTGATTCGGGGAAAATGGAGATTATATCAATACCTCGTGGAACTTACGTTAAAGCAGGTTACAAAGACACATCGGGATTGAATTACCTGGCTAATATCAGGGCTGGCAAAGGCAGAGAACGCTATATGAACGAAATTGCCAAAATATGCAGTATACCTAAAGTTGATTATTATATCGAGTTTGGTTTTTCCCAGGCAATAGGTTTGCTCGGTATACTTGGTTTCAAAAATAATGCAGTCCAAACTCTTCGGCTGCTTCGCTCCCGCCAGGCTTTCGGTTTGGGTGATTACCAGCGTTCATTCAACCAGGGGGAATTCATCAGGCAGATGCTTCTCAGTAAATACAAATCTATAACGAACTTACCGGCTGATATTGCTATAAGAGCAGGATTGATCCTTGTTAACACTGACTTATCTTATTCAGCAGTCAGAAGTATAATTGATAGATTGAATAAATCCGGCTTCCCAAAATCGGATTCAGTCATCACTCATTTCCTTAAACCAAAAATGAATTATGATTTCCATAATTTTGATTTTCTCAGCAAAACTTCACGCGATTCCCTTTACCTGATTGTAATGAGAACAGCAAAGAATCTCGAAATTGATGACGGGGGAAGGAATAATAATGGGAGAATCAACAGGAGGGTATTAAAAAATCTGAATTCAGCTATAAAAAGAGCTGAGAACGATTCCCTGAAATTTCCAAAACTTGTAATTAATAATCTTGAAAGAATTTTTGAGCAGAGAACATGGTATCAAATTACGGATACAAACTTAAGATATGAATTGATGTTCAAAATTTGTAAGTATTTAAAATCGGCATACGAAAAGACAAATCAACCTGCTAAAGCTAATTCAGTAAATAAGGTTTTAATCATAGAAGAATACATAAAAAATAAATATTAATTACAATTGACTATAAAATTTTCAAATTAAAAATTGACCTCTTTGTCTTTTTAGACTCAAAACATTATATTGCTTATTATTATATATAATAGGTGTACAAAATGCAATTTATTAAACTTGATGAAACAGAAGAAAAGGAGCTAATCCCGGGTTATCATGTTAAATTTGTTAATTCGGATACAATGACATTTGCACACTGGAGAATAGAGAAGTCGGCAGAATTTCCCGAACACTCTCACCCGAATGAACAGGTAATAAATATGATTTCCGGTGAATTTATAATCAAAATTGGAAATACCGAACAATTGCTGGGCAAAAATGATGTATTTATTATTCCTGCGGGAATTCCTCATTCAGGCAAGGCAGTCTCAGAATGCAGGACGATTGATGTATTCTATCCTAAAAGGGAAGAATACAAATGAAATTACTTAAATTATTATTTTTCCCGATAATATCCCTTATCTTCTTTTCCCCATTAATTTCGAGGGATGCATCTCTTGACTCATTGATTACTCATATTAAATCAAATTTCACAAAATCATATAATATTGAACAATCGGGTACAGGCAAAGTAGCTATGCTGGAATACTCAGCTTCAGTTTTCAGAAAAATTGCAGCAGATTATTCCTCAGAAGAATATTGCTATAAAAGTAAAAAAATCGGTCATGTACCGAAAATCGGCAAATACTATAAAAGAATAGCACTTGGAATCTATGATTTCAAAACAAATGATGATGTTCAAAAGGCATTGAATTCATTTCTCGAAGGACACGAAGTTATTCCCCAGAAGTTTTTCAGCGAAGGAAAACACTCAGCACTGTCAGCTCCGTTTCTGATAATAATCAAAGGAAATACACTATTCTTTTTCTATGCAAAATGCGAAGATATTCCAAAAAAGACAGATTGGGACAAAATCACCGATACATTCATAAATATTTGCAAAAGCCATTACCCCGCTTGTGAAGTAATCCGTTGTTATTGCTCCGGTCCGGATTTCCTAATCAGATGATAAGTTCTCCCCTCCCCCCTAAAATTTATTTGCTATTTCCCCAAATAACCCTTAATTTTGTAATCTTATTTATTTGAAAGGAATATAAAAGATGGCAAAAAAAGAAGCGCGTCAGATAGTAATACTCGAGTGTACGGAAGCCAAAAAGGAAGGTAAACCGGCATCCCGCTATTCTACAACAAAGAATAAGCACAACACACCCGACAGGCTCGAGATGATGAAGTACAATCCCTTCCTCCGCCGCCACACATTACACAAAGAAGTAAAATAACTGCTGAATATATTTGAAAATTTTAAGGATTAAGCATTGCTTAATCCTTTTTTTTGTTTACGATATAAACTATTAACCATAGTATCAAAATAAACTTTGTTTTTTCTGAGACTTTTTGTCGTTTCATGTGTCATTGTAAATATAATTGTAACAATTTTTGAATATTTGCATTTTCATAGCTTATATGAAAAATATTTTATTATTATTTCTGCTTTTATACACACATTTAAATCTATATTCAGATTATATAAGTTTCAGAGCCTTGAAAGGTGAAGGTATAGGATATGTATTTTCTATTGTTGAAAATGAGCAAGGTTATTTATTCGTTAATTCTGATAAAATTGGTATTGTACGTTCAACTGATAATGGTAAAACCTGGGTCCATTTTGATAATGGATTACCTGAAAACTCTGTCTATAAAATAATTGTTGGCTTCGATGGTAAAATTATTGTTAGTACTGTTGGAGCCGGTTTATACACTTCAACTGACAATGGAATATCCTGGTCACAGCTCAAAAATGAATTATCAGACCAATATATTACTGAATTTCTTGTCCATAAAACAGGGTATTATTTTGCAGGAAGCTATTATGATTCTGTTGGTTTAAGACGTTCAACAAATCAGGGTTTGAGCTGGGAAAAAATCGATTCGACATTCAAATCTATTTATATTAGCGGATTAATTTCAAATTCAAATGGTGATTTATTTACAGTAGTTAATCCCGGAAAGATTTTCCGCTCTTCAGATTTGGGCGATTCATGGGCATTGATACAAAATGACAGTACAAATATAAAAATTACAGCTATTTGTCATGCATTAAATAACGACATAATTGTCGGCACTGATAAAAGAGGAACTTATTTAATCAGATTCGGTTCCGATAAAATGGTAATACTGAATAATGATTTGAAAGACAAGGAATTGATTACTATTAATGTTGATTCAACAGGAAATATTTATGCTGGATTGCAGGATGGAATTTATCTTTTGGATAAAGATTATGGTAAATGGTCAAAAATATATGATTCAATTACGGTTAATGAAATGTATATTAGTCCCCGGAATGAGAAACTCATAGGTTCCCGGGGCAAGTTATCTTTATATGATGAAATAGAAAAAAAATGGAAAAATTTAAATAACACAATTTTTCTTAATAATAAAAAGGTTTCATCAATTTTACCAAAGAAGAATGGACAACTTGTTATTGGTACTCAAAATGACGGTTTATTTTTTCTTCAGTCTGAAAATAATATTGTAGAAAAGCGAGACAGCGGATTAGCTTCAGGTAAAGTTGATGTTTTATTTGAAAGAAATGCAAATGAAATATTTGCTTATATTGATAGTATAGGTATATATTATTCCGATGATACATGCCATAATTGGAAACTGTTCAATAAAGGATTAGAAAATCATATCGTAAAAACTTTTCTTTCGCTCAATAACGGTGATTTGCTGACATCAACCAATGACGGCATTTTTATTAATCATCAGGATGATTCTGTTTGGAATGAGTCGAGCAGTGGTCTTACCGATAAAAATATAAATTGTATGTTATTAATTGAGGATAATCAAATTTTAGCCGGTTCAGAATATGGTAAGGTTTACAAAAGTGATAATAATGGAACGTCATGGATAGAGACGGGAACTTTACCAAAAAATAATAAACCTGCGACAAGTTTGGTTGTTAATTCAAAAGGAATAATTTTTGCAGGTACTTCCGGCTATGGTATATACCGTTCAAATGATAACGGTGTTACTTGGAAGAAAGTTAATTTTGGTATTAGCGATTACACAATTAACTCACTTATTGTTACAAAAGACGATGATTTATTAGCAGCTACCCCATCTGTAATATTTTATTCCAGCATCGATGGAGATTATTGGATTCGAAATGATAATGAAAATATAAATCCATTTGTATATCATAATGGGAAAATATATGCAGGCAGCAAGTACAATGAATTAATTGTTTGTGATAGTATAGTTAGAACCATCAACCAATCAAAGGGCGGATGGGTAAATAAGAATAGATATCTCGAACAAACACTAAAAGTAGGTGATATAACTTATATTAAATATTCAAATGATGGAAAATCTTTATATACTTTCGGTGTAGATACTATTTTCAGGAAATGGGATGTAGAGACAGGTAATGTATTAGAGGAATATCCGCTTAATAATTATTATGAGATAACCGACATTGACTTTGATGAAAATAGTAATTTGTTAGCTATTGCCAATTCAACATGGTATTATAGTAAAATAGAAATTTATGATATTTCTAAAGATTCAGTATTATTTATAATTGAGCCCGGGGATGATTATTCCCCTCCTATACAAGGTTACTCAACTCCAAAAGTAGCTTTTGATATTATAAATAATAAAATATATACAGGAGTCGCTGTTCATCGTACATGGGGAGGAGACGGTGGCGTTGATGGAAAAATTGATTCCTGGGACTTGCAAACAGGAAGTCATATAAAAGAATATAGTGAATTGGATTATGCACCTTATTGGTTGATATTTTCACCTGACCATAATAATTTATTCTATTCCGGATATCATGATTTTTATTTTAGTGAAGGGCATGGAGGAGAAGAATATCATTATTATAAATCCTACGTTATCAATTCAATTGACAGTGCTTATGAATTAAATAGCAGAATTCGACAATTAGCAGTCAGCCCTAATCAAAAGTATTTTGCAGCTTCAACCGATAGCTCTAATGAAATTATTCTTTATGATTATAACACTAATAATGTCATAAGAAGCTGGTCGAACGGAAGAAGTTATTATTGCCCGGTTTCGCTAGTATTTTCAAAAAACGAAAAATTTTTAGTCTCAAGTTCGGCTGTGTCGGGGGAATCAAGATTTATTGATAATGAGGCAAAGAATTATTTAAGAATATGGCAGGTAGAAACAGGCCAACTTTTAGATTCAATTGAATTTCCTGATTATCAATATTTAATTTTGGCTGCAAGTCCTGATTCATTATCAATAGCTGCCGCAACTTCAGTTGGATATATACCTGGTATGGATGGATTAATAAGAATTATTAATCCAAAAATCATAACACAAAAACTCAAATCATTTTTCGTTGTTGATTCAAATGCAAAGTTAAAAGGCAGTACAATTCATTTCAGAGATTCATCGATCGGAAACCTGGTTTCATGGTATTGGGACTTTGGTGACGGTTCGACGAGTACAGAACAAAATCCGTCACATCTGTACGCCGATACAGGCAGCTATGATATTACATTTATTTGCACGGATGGGACAAATACAGATACATTATATAAAAAGGAATACATACATATAACATCCCCATTGATAGCAGATTTTGATGCTTCGCCTACGACAGGTGTTTACCCGTTGACTGTTAAATTTATAAATAAATCTATCGGTATTCCAAAGTATTTCGAATGGTCCTATAATGCTAATATTATCAGTTCAGACACAAATCCTGAATATATATTTGAGGGATATGGGAATTATATTATTAAGATGGTTATATCAGACGGGTATTTCTGCGATTCAACTTTAAAAGAAGTAAATGTACTTAGAGAACAATTCAAAAATCCGGTATTTTTTGAAAAATATTATTATAATAACATACATGATGTTGGGTATAAAGTTATTGAATGTAAAGAAGGTGGATTTACAATATCCGGCATCTGCACAACATATTCAGGTTCAATTGATGATATTGTATATGAATATAATTCCGAAATATACCATACAGATAATGATGGTAATTTTTTATGGTTAAAGAATATTCTATATGGTGAAAAAGTTACTCAATTATATGATGGTTGTTATCTACTTTTAGGTCAAAAGTATAATCAATATAATATAAATTATGATTATAATTTCATGATTAAAACTTCTCCAAATGGCGATTCATTATGGTCTAAATCAATTGAAAATCCTGATAGTTCTTATGCAATGGATATAACTTCAGTTAGTGATGGATTTTTATTAATTGGCAGCAGTTCTAATGGTGATAGCAGTACATTCATCACTAAATATGAAAATAATGGTAATATAAAATGGACAAAAAAATTTCCCGGTAATGGTGGTAAGATTTTAGGTCCATACGATGATGGATATCTGATTGTTACTATTTCAGATAAAACAATTATTAACATAATCAAAACTGATACAGATTTTAACACAGAATGGATAAGTTCAACTTCTGAATTCAAAGGGCATTACATTTATGATTACACATTAATGAACAATGGGAATATTATTTTTTCCGGTTCCGATGAAAATCGAATTGCCAGGTATATTTTAATGTTGGATACAAGTTGTTCAGTAATGTGGAATAAGAATATATTATTCTATTGTAATTCAATTACAAAGTTAGACGATACATTATTTGCAGCAATCTGCAATGATTATAAGAAGATGGGAATTGTAATATTCGATAACTATGGAAATGTAAAAAAAGAAATTAATTTTGCAGGGCGAGAAGGAAGTTTCGAATATATAGATGTAACAAAGAATAAAGAATTAATATTAACCGGCACAGCTAAAGGAAGTACTGGAATAGAAAATATATATTTTGTAAAAACCTTGCCTTATGATATATTATTGTCTATTAATGATAATACAGAATATAAATCAGATTCATCATTGTATGTATATCCAAATCCTGCAGATAAGCAATTCACAGTGAGTTTTTACCTTGATTATGATACTAATGTCAAAATTAAATTATTCAATGCATATGGTGCTGAAATCGGGGAGCTACTTAATGATTACCTTATAAAAGGTAATCATGGAATTATTTATCAGTCAGATTTCCTGGAATTATCGTCTGGAATCTATTTTATTCAGTTGATAGAAAACGGAAAATCAATAGTAACAAAATTAATTTTAACTAGATAGTTTAATAATAAAAAAAGGGGCTTTACCCTGTGGTAAAGCCCCTTATAACTAACTCATATCAAAACAATTATTGGGAATTATGAATTTGTAACAAGCAATTTCTTCTTTGGCGTCAAAATCGTAAGAAAGCTGTCTAAGAATTTATAATCCAGTACTTCCCTGCTTTCTTTTGTATTTTTCTTCACCGTTTCTTTTTTGCCATAGCTCATCGCAAAGCTTTCGCTCGAAATTGGTGCCAAATACGAAATTTCCTGGCTGTTTTTATTTGAATTGTCATCTTTACTTTCTGCATTGACTTTTATTTTGCTGAATGCAAAGGATGCGTATTCAAATTCATTTATATATGTATAATCATCAAATATTCTCATCTTTTTCCTCTAATGTTTTTTCCTTTTAAAATAAAATGCCTGGAATTTGGGGTTAGGTTATTTATATGATCTGTTAATCAAGGGTTTTTGAGGACAATCCCAGGCATCTAAATTTCAAAAGTACAATTCAATTATTAATCACATAGAAAATTGTATAATTTTCTAAATCTAAATAACGAATTAATTCAAAAAAAGATTATAGTTATAAATGTGATTTTTTTGTAGAAAATTTAAGAAATATTTTGTAGAATATTTTGTTTCAAATATGTAGCAATTTCTACTACAATTTATTATTTTTCAGTTATTTATGTATTTGAATAATGTGGTTTCAGGATAATAAAATCAATTATGTTTTTCCTTTTTTTTATAGAAATCAGAAAATAAGACCTTAAAAGTCCAATATCCTGTAATTCTTTTATTATCAATTAATTAAAATTTTACCTGTTACACAAGTACTATTTATATATATAAAGTAAAAATATATGCCGGGTTCAACTTTCGAACAATCTAATAAAGATGGATTAAAATTTATTTTTTTATTTAATATTTTTCTGCCGTTCATATCGAATAGCATAAACTTTGACGCCATAATATTTTTATTTGTACTTACATAAATTTTATTATTTCCAGAATATTCAACTTTTACCAAATCACCTGCTGATTCTTTGACATCATCAGGCTTCCTTGTAATAAAATACCATGTTTCCGACCAATTACTCGAATCACCCGAATTCAATGCTTTCACATGCCAGTAATAAATTGTATTATAATTCAAATCTTTATATAATATTTTAGTTGAATCAATGTTGTTTGCTGAAACAATAAATGATAAAAAATCAGGATATGTTGACAATTCGACATTATAACTCAAAGCATTTTCAACCGGCTGCCAAATTAATTCACCGTTTAATGGCACATCTTCGGAAAATATTACAGGTGATAATAGTTTTGGAGAATCGAGTTCCTTTTTATCTTCAATAATAAAAGTATTAGTGTCAGACCAATTGCTTTTATTATCAAAATTCAATGCCCTGACCCTCCAGTAATAAACACTGTCATAATCGAGTTTGTCGGAGCTGAATATTGTATCAGTTATTCCTGTTTCATCAACAATACTCGAATCAAAATCTGTTATCTTTGATATATTTATCCTGTAATAAGTAGCTCCGGCAATTGAATCCCATCTGAAAATCCCTCTTTTCGAAAAACCGGATTCATTGTTGATTGGGCTTATTAATTTCGGAGTCATCAGACGGGTTGTAAAATTCCAGGGGTCAGACCAATTACTCTCATTAATTCCATAAACTGATTTCAGCCTCCAGTAATAGGTCGTATTATTATTTAAACCGCTTAACCTGAATGTTGTATCAGATATTATTAAAGTATCGATTAGATTTACTGTAAAATTATTATTTCCACACAACTGCATTTGGTAAGCACTTGCATCAGGCACAGCTCTCCAAACCAAATCTCCTGCTATTGGAATTTTTTTGGAATTATCAGCAGGTGATATTAGAATTGGATTTTGGAAAACCTGGGGTTCTGCCAAAATAAATTCTCCGAATGAATTAATACTTGCCTCGAGTGTCCCTTGTGACTGATTGTAAATGGTTGTCAATTCTGAAAAATTTCCACTGCCTTCCTGCTGTCTCCAAAATATTTTATATTTCCCGGGTGAATCGAGACTGTCAATCCCGGATAATTTGAAAATGATTTTTCCTTCAAAATCATCTACACCATTATTATTTATTACCCATCTTTGACTGTATGTTTTCAAAGGTGTAACGTCACTATAAGATAAGTTATGAGGAGCATAATAATGTCTTTCTATAGACACATAACCCGCACCTCTCATGTCTTGAGCATTGATAATTATTGATGTATTATTTTCTGAATCGTTAAAATCGAAAATTCCGGGATTTTGTATCAGCATAAGTTTAGATGCCATATTAATAGGATATCTTAAGGTCTGGTATGACTCGAAATTCCTGACTTCCATTGCCCTTGTTCCATCAGGTCTTGCTTCAATCAAAGTCATTTGCTGATTATTTGTACCCCATCCAATAATTGTATTTCCATTTGGAAGTCTCTGAACACTTCCCTGTGACATTGAAAACACTTCAGGAAAATACCTGTATTCCCAAACCTTTCGAATAGTTTTATTGATTTCATCCAATTCATATTCTACGGCTCTTGAGTATTTCTGAGGTTTTAAATTGCCATTATCAAACATCAGGAGATTACCGTTCTGAAGTTTATGAACTGAGTGCTGGTGCGAAAATCCCCAAAAGCCATTAACAGTATCGTTTAAAAATGTGAATTGATTATTCCTGCATTTCTTACCGCCAAGCCTCCAGATTATTTCACCGGTTTGCTTATTTATTTTAGTAATTTCATCCATATTCCTGTTTGAAATTATCAAATTGCCGTCTGTATCAATATCAATAAAATTTGTATGAACCCATGAAATAAGCTGTTGAGTAAGGTCAATTTCATCTGTCGCATCAGTAACATTAAAATGTTCCGATGTGTGCCATTCCCAAACTACATTTTTATCTGCATCCTGTTCCTGCAAGGCGTATGACATCAGGGTAGCAGACTGTTTGCCTCCGGGTGATACAGCACTCATATCCACAGTATCATATTCAATTCCTAACAATAAAGCATGCCCGTTATTTAAAAGTTTGAAATCATGAAAATCAGTTTCAAGACCATTCTTACATGAAAAGCTATCGACTAAATTTAATTTATTGTCAATCAGATAAAATTTCTGATTCGCAAAATATGAGAATAACCCGTTTGGCTGATGGCTGAGAGTTCTTGCTGTTACTAATCCCTCGAGTCTCTTTTTATATGCAGTAAGTCCTGAATTGTCAATTATTGATAGATAACCGGACTGGTAAGAATCTAATAATATATATCCTGGTGCAGGATTGTCAAGTGCTGTCATAACCAATGGATTCCCCGGCTGAGCTTGAGAATTTATCAGGAAAATAAAAAATAAAAAAACAACTATCGTCAGTTTAATTTTTACTAAACTTCTTTGATTCCTACTATGATACATTTTCTATACATTATCTGATAATTATAAATTTACCCTGGTTAAATTTCCCATCGGTAATGAATGTATAGAAGTATATTCCATTTAAAAATTGTCTTGAATTTATAAAAATTGAATGTTCCCCGGAGTCATAATTTTTACTTTCTGAAAAAGCAACATTGCTGCCAAAATAATCATATATTGATAATGAAATTTGCTCTGACTTTTCTAATGAAAACCTGAATGACAATATGTCAGCATATATATTTTCAATTATAATATGGTGGTTTTGTTCTGAGTTTTCTACAGATGAAATAGCCTCAGTTGTAAAATTCCAAATATCTGACCAGGGACTAAATGCTATTTCATTTTGAGAGCTGACATGCCAATAATAAACTGTATTATTCTCCAGATTATTGTAATATAAGTTTGGTGTTTTGAGATGGATTCTTTTAAGAGTAATCTGCTGAAAATCGGGGTCAAGTGCAACCTCAATATTAAAATACTTTGCACCATCAACAGTGTTCCATTTCAAATTGCCTGTAACCGGTACTTCAACAGACCCTGAAGCAGGCAATATTAAAACAGGAGCCTCAAGTTCCTGGCGTGGAATTGTTGTAAAAGTTCTGACTTCGGACCACTGACTTTCTAAAGTATCAATAAATGCTTTTACCCGCCAAAAATATTTGGTGTCATAATCAAGATTACTGCATATAATATTAAATGATTCGATGATGCTTGTATCATTAGCTAATTTTGAAAATGAAGCATCCTCGGACAATTGCAGCCTGTACATATTTGCGTTAATTACCGGGTTCCAATTAAAAGTTGTACTTGTCTCCATATTTTTAGCATTGTTTTCGGGATGAGTTAACATTGGAGTTCCAACCTTTGGTGTCATGCATAAAATAAATTCACCGAAACCCCTGATTTCAGATTGAAGGCTATTTGAGACTGAATCATATAAGGTTTCTAACGGAAAAAATGTTCCTGAACCTTCTGCCTGTCTTGCATAAATAACAGTTTCGGCAGGATTTAATTTTCCTATTTCCGATAAGTCAAATTTAATTATTCCATAGAAATCAGTAATATTATAATTATTGATTACCCATCTGTTCGGATAAATTTCTTTATCTGCAAAATTAAACAGTGTAATATTATGCGGCTTATATGAATGTCTTTCAACTGATACATATCCCGTATCATTTGTTGAAAGTACATCGATTGAAATACCTGTTTTGCTATTGTTATCATTAAAATCATAAATACCCGAATTCTTAACAAGCAAAGTCTGAGACTGCATTTTATAAACTAATCTCTTAACTCTATAACTAACAAAATTGAATATCTCCATTGCCTTACTATTATCAGGGTGAAGTTCAGTCATTGTCAACCACCTGTTATTAGTGCCCCAACCAATCAGAGTGTTCCCGTTTGGAAGCCTTTGCACATTTCCCATAGCTGAAGAGTAGGTATCGGGAAATGAACGATACTGCCATACTCTTTTTGCAGTCTTTTCCACTTCATTAAGTTCATATTCAACTGCTCTCGAAAATGGAAAAGGTCTTGAATTGCCATTGTCAAATAATAACAGGTTGCCGTTTGGTAATCTTGACACTGAATGTTGGTGAGAAAATCCGAAAAATCCCCAAATTGTATCATTAACAAATCTGAATTGATTGTTCTTGCATTTAGAACCTCCCAACCTCCAAATAATTTCACCGGTCTTCCTGTTAATTTTTGTTATCTCGTCGAGAAACCTTGATGATAGCAAAAGATTACTGTCCAAATCAATTGCTATTGAATTAGAATGTGTCAAATCAAATCCTGTGCTCTTCAAATCATTTTCATTAATCTGGTCTGTTAATTTTATATGGTCAAACGAATTCCATTCGAATACAACATTTTTATTCTCATCCAATTCCTGGATTACATTACCGACAACAGTTGCATCTTTTTTTCCTCCTTCAACTACTGCACTCATGTCAATCACTCTTGTATCAAGCCCAAGCATTATAGCATGCCCGTTCGGCAGCAATATGAATTCATGATAATCTGTTACATATTTCCCTTTGCATTGAAAACTATCTATTATTATTTTGCCTGTATCAAGGACATAAAATTTTTGATTTGAAAAAAATGTTAGAAAGCCGTTTGACTGCAATTGAACATTAGTATATGTAAAAAAGTTATTATAATTTTTAATAGTAACCGTTTGTCCTGAATTGTCAATCAAATTCAAATTGCCAGGCAGATAACTATCTAATGCCAGGTAACCTGGCGAAGGATTATTCAATGTAGTTACATACAATGAAAAAGGATCTACTGCAAATAGATTCAAATTAAATATAATACTAAAATATATAATAAGCTGAAATACCGTTCTCATAGCATTCTCTCTATAATTAAAAAGATTAACAGGTTTTGCAAAAGTATATTATGATAAATAAAATTCCTAATTATTTTTATTAATATAGAAATGCACAGTATAATTAATATTTTATCGAATTATTTTATTTTACATTAATAAAATAATTTTATTCAAATAAGAACTTACCATAATGAAGTCTGTCTGCAGTAATTATCCGGT
Organism: Ignavibacteriota bacterium; assembly: GCA_016219595.1. Classification (GTDB taxonomy): domain Bacteria; phylum Bacteroidota; class Ignavibacteria; order Kapaibacteriales; family UBA2268; genus XYC2-FULL-35-21. Next base: position 28,476 of record JACRLY010000034.1, read on the forward strand.
AAAAATAAATACCTTTCTCAATAATACCGGGATTAATCCTTATTATTGAAGATCCTTTATTTGATTTATTTTGATTATATGAATATACTCTATTTCCTCTCAAATCAAATAAGTTAAAAATTAATCGATTTGATTCTTCTTCAGAATCTATAAGGAGTGTTATACCATCACTTAAATTATTAATTATCATTATTTTATCACTTTCATCCCTAATAATCACATTTTCATAAATTAGAGTTGTGAAGTTCCATGTCTCAGACCAGGGACTAATACCATTAGAATTTACTGCAGCTACATGCCAGTAATAATTTGTATAATATTCCAGGCTATCGTAATCTAATTGAGTTGAATCAATTTCTTCAGCATTTATAATGTTAGCGAGGAAATCCGGATATAATGATAATTCCAATTTATATTTCTCTGCACCAGCTACAGAATCCCATTTAAAATTTCCTGAAACAGGTACCTCGGATTTATTTTTTTCCGGAGAAATCAATAATGGACTATTAAGTGATTTCTTTTTCTCAGTAATAAAATGATTTGTATCCGACCAATTACTTTCATTATCGAAATTCATTGCTTTCACCCGCCAATAATAATTATTGGCGTAATCCATGATTGAAGTACGGTAGTTAGTATCTGTAATTCCTGTTTCATCTACAATAATCGAATCAAATTCACTTGTTTTCGATATATTAATTTTATAATAAGATGCACCTGATGTTGAATGCCACTCAAAATCACCCTGTAAATTAAAATCTATTGAATTATTTAGTGGCTTAACAAGAACAGGTGAAGCAAGAATAGTTGTGAAATTCCATGTCGAAGTCCACTCACTCGTGTTATTTCCATAAACCGATTGCAGTCTCCAGTAATATAATTTGTTATTGTCAAATCCATCAAAACTGAATAATGTATCAATAATATTTGTATCAATAAGATTAGAAGAAAAATTCGAATTTTCAGAAATCTGTAATTTATAGGAATCCGATCCATTGATTTTCCCCCAAACAATATTTATTGAAAGTGGATTTTTCTTTGAACCGTTATTCGGAGAAACCGGTACGGGTATCTCATATAAAGGTGGTTCTGCAATAATAAATTCTCCGAAAGAAGTAATTTCAGCTTCAATCGTGCCTGAGGATTGGTTATAGTTTGATGGAAGCTTAATAAAACTGCCGCTTCCTTCATGTTGACGCCAAAATATATTATATTTATCGGGAGATTCAAGACTGTCAATTTCAGAGATTAAAAAACTTATTTTAGCCGATAAATTGGAAATACCTTTATTATTGATCACCCATCTGTTCGGATACCAGCTTATGGGTGTTACATCTGAAAATTGAATATTATGAGGCTCATAATAATGTCTTTCTACAGAAACAAATCCATTACCTGTTTTTGATTTAATATTTAAGGATATTGCTGTTTTATTTGCTGAATCGGAAAAAGAATAAATTCCTATATTTTGTATCATTAGTAATTTGGAATCCATTTTTACTGGATAACGCATTGCAAGATATGCGTCAAAATCCCTGACTTCCATAGCCCTGCTTCCATCAGGGAATACTTCCGTCAATGTCATTTGCTGATTATTTGTACCCCAGCCAATCATTGTGTTACCATTTGGGAGTCTTTGGACACTTCCCTGAAACATAGTATAAGTTTCAGGAAAAGAATGATATTCCCATACTCTAGTGATTGTTTTATTCACTTCATCTAATTCATATTCTACTGCTCTCGAATGTTGAATTGGTTTTTGATTGCCGTTGTCAAACATAAGCAAATTTCCGTTGCTTAATCTATGAACCGAGTGCTGGTGCGAGAATCCCCAAAAATTATTAACAGTGTCATTTAAGAAATTGAATTGATTATTTTTGGATGCTTTTCCACCAAGCCGCCAAATAATATCACCTGTTACTTTATTTATTTTAGTTATCTCATCCATGTTACGGTTTGAAATTACTATATTCCCGTCATAATCTAATTCTATCCAATTTGTATGAGTCCAAGGTATTACATCCCATGTCAAATCTATATCCGATGTAACATCTGAAATCTGGAAATGTTCCGACGATTTCCATTCCCACACTACATTTTTGCTTTCATCCTGTTCCTGGATTACCGAAGAATTTAGTATGGCGTTTGGCTTTCCCCCGGGAATAATTGCACTCATGTCGACTGTGTCATGTTTAATGCCGATTAAAAAAGCATGCCCGTCCGGAGTTAATTTGAAATCGTGAAAATCGGTGTCACAACCATTTTTTACTTCAAAACTGTCAGTTATTACAAAGTTATAATCTGTTATATAAAACTTGTTCCCGGAAAAATAGGACACTTTCCCATTCGGCTGTAATTCAAGTGTTATTGAAGTTTGAGATTTATTCAATTTTTTTCTATAAACAATTTGTCCTGAATTATCTACATAACCGAGGTAATCAAGAAAGTAGGATTGCAGAAATATATAACCGGGTGAAGGATTATCGAGTGTCACAACATTAATATCAGTTTGTGAAAATGCTGTGAAACTTTGATTTAAAATAAGAAAAATTATTAAAATATATAATTTAAAAAAGAAAGTGCGCATTTTAATTTTCAATAATAAATTTTCCGGATAATAATTGGTTACCTATTAATAATTTATAAACATAAAGACCGGTAGAATGACTTTGTATATTAAAATTAATTGTAATTTTATTACTGTTATCAGAAATTCCTTTTGAGTATGAAATTAGTTCCCCAATCATATCATATATATTCAACTGATATGAACCAGTGAAATTTTTATATGAACTGAATGTCAATATTCCATCTTCATTGGAAATTTCAATTCCATTTTTTTGTTCGGATAAATCAACAGATTGAAATTTATCGGTAACAAACATCCATGATGGCGACCACCCGCTTTCATTTTCATTATTCAATGACTCCACCCTCCAGTAATGAGGTCTTTCGGGAATTAATCCATTATAATCCAGAGAGGATTCACTTATATAATAACGTTTTAATACCGGCAATGAAAGTTCGGGGTCAAGGTATACTTCAACATTGTAGTATAATGCACCTGGAACATTTTCCCATTTGAATGAACCGTCCAAAGGAACTAGAGTATCCCTGTCCTGAGGATATATAGGTAATGGATATGACAATATATCTTTCGTTCTCGTTGTAAAACTAAAAACCTTTGACCAGGGACTTTGTTCATTATTATTAAATGCCTTTACCCGCCAATAGTATGTAGTGTTAAAATCCAGATTCAGGTCTAACCAGGTAGTTGTCATATTCGTTGAATCAATAATCTGATTGGAAAAATCAGGATAATAAGACAACTGGAATCTGTAACTTGTTGATACTGACATCGTCTGCCACATTAACGTAAATCCAGTTTCAATGTTATTCTCGCCGTTAGGAGGGAATAAAGCAATAGGAGCCAATACAGTTGGAACAATTCCTATTATAAACTCGCCTGAACCTTTTATGTCCGCTTCAAAACATTTTTCAGTTTTATTATACCTGGTATCCAGCTGAGAAAAATTACCTTTTCCTTCATATTCCCTGCAAAAAATAAAATAATTATTTTCACTTATTGCAGTATCGTGGTCTACATAAATCCTTATCGTAGCCTCAAAATCTGAAATACCATTCCTTTGCAATACCCATCTCTTTTCACCTGTAATTGGCTGAAAAGGATTAGATAATTCAAAACTTAGATTGTGAGGTTTGTAAAAATGTTCTTCAACACCTACATAACCATTACCTTCAACCTTATTAAATATTATTTTTACTTCCGTTTTATTAGTATCATTTGAAAAATCGTATAAGCCGGGTTTATCGACATACCGAAGCACAGAGTGAGCCATTAAGAAATTTCTGTAAATCGAATAATTTTGATAGCCGATAATTTCCATCGCTTTAGTGCCATCAGGTTTTACTTCGGTTGCAGTCATGTTTCTTGTGTTTATTCCCCAGCAAATCAATGTATTCCCGTTTGCAAGCCTTTGAACATTTCCCATTGCTGATGATTTGATTTCAGGAAATGGTGAATACTCCCAAATTTTTTCAATTGTTTTATTTTGTTCGTCAATCTTATATTCAACTGCCCTCGAATATTCTTTTGGCTTAAGATTGCCATTATCAAACATAAGAATATTCCCGTTTGACAACCTGACTACGGAATGCTGATGGGAAAATCCCCAGAATCCATCTATTGTATCATTTAAAAAACGGAACTGGTTATTCTTACATTCTTTTCCTCCGAGTCTCCACATTATTTCCCCTGTCTGCCTGTTTATTTTTGTTATCTCATCAAGTATCCTCGATGAAATAATTATATTACCGTCAGTATCATAAAATACTGAATTCATATGACAAGCTATAAATGAAGGCTGCTTTATATCAATTTCAGAGGTTACATCTGTAAATTTAAAATGGTCAAATGAACTCCATTGAAATACTACATTTTTATTTTTGTCAAGTTCCTGCACCACATTCCCGAAAACTAACGCATTTGGATTGCCCCCGGTAATGACCTTACTCATATCGACAAATCTTGTTTCTCTTCCAATCAATACTGCATTTCCATTAGGAATAAGTGCAAAATCATGAAAATCACCCTCGAAATCCCCGACAAGGCTAAAACTATCTACTACAACTAAGTCTCTGTTCATTATATAATATTTATTTCCGGAAAAAAAGCTCAGAAATCCGTTTGTTTCCATATTTAAGTTGAATAATGCATCAAACTTTTCAAGTGATTTATAGTATACAGGTTCTCCGGCATTATCAATCATATAAAACTGACCAGAAAGATGGGGTGTCATAAATAAATATCCTATTGAAGGATTATCCTGGTAGGTTACTTCAAAAGGTTTTAACTCTATTGAAAACAAATTCAAATGGAAGCATGCTACTATTACAATTACAATAATTAAAAAAAATTTCATCTCAAGATACCGCTAAAATTATCACATCCTCTTTATCAAATCACATATTCTTTTTTTCCCTTATTAAATCGGTAATGTCATTTAACTAAATTTCATTACATAATTAATACCTATATTTTATCATAAGGAATATTTTTCCCTAATTTTCAATATATAATTTACCAAATTCGATTTTATCAGCAAGGATTATCCTGTAGAAATAAATACCGCAGTAAAAATCCTTAATATTCAATTCAAATTCATTATTGTTATCATTAAAATTCCGGATTAAACCGGTAACAGGATTTCCCAAAATATCATAAAGAGAGAAATTTATTCTTCCGCTAATATTTCTCTTAAATAATAATTTATTCCCCATCTGTGTAATCGTCAGCATCAATCCCTCATCATTATAATTAATTCCGGATTCGGGTGATGTGGTAAATGTATTTGTTTTCGACCAGGTACTTTGTTTATCTTCGTTAAATGCTTTAATTCTCCAATAATATTTAGTATTATAGTCAAGATTTAGATTGAATGTTGTGTCTGCAATATTCGATGAATCAACAATGATATTAAAAAAATCATGATTATCAGAAACCTGGAGCCTGTAATATGAAGAAATCGAAACAGGTTCCCACACAAATTTACATTGCACGGTAACTTCAACAGCACTGTCCGGTGGATTAATGCAAACAGGTGCTGATACTACCGGTACAAATCCAATTATAAATTCACCTGAATTATTAATTTCAGCTTCAAAACATTTTTCATTAATATTGTAAATAGTTTCTAATCTTTCAAATTTTCCGCTTCCTTCAACGGCTCTTCCGTATATATGATATTCATCAGCAGAGTATGAACTGTCATAATTAATATTAAACTTTATTGTTGCGGAGAAATCACTGATTCCGTTTCTTGAAATTACCCATCTTTTCATACCGGTTTCCGGTATTGAATCATCTGTGAATTCCAAATTATGCGGAGGATAAAAGTGTTCCTCAGCAGAAATGTTCCCTGAGCCGGTAAAATTTTTAACCTGTAATTTTATACCTGTAATATTAGTGTCTTTATCAAAAATATAAATACCCTGATTTTCAATGTTCAAGGTAACAGCATGCATTTTATAAATATTTTTATAAGCAGCATAACTTTGGGACGGAAATCCTTTAATCTCTAATGTTTTTGAGCCATCTGGTCTGACTTCAGTGGCAATCAAACTTTTACCGTTAGCTCCCCAACCTATAAAAGTGTTCCCGTTAGGAAGTCTCTGTGCATTACCGGTTGCCATTGAAAATACTTTTGTTGTATCAAAAAATTCCCAGACTTTCTCAATTGTTTTGTTAGTTTCGTCAATCCTGTATTCAACTGCTCTCGAGTATGGCTGAGGTTTCAGATTTCCATTATCAAACATAAACAAATTGCCATTTGCCAACCTTGCAACGGAATGCTGATGTGAAAATCCATAAAAATCATCAATGGTATCATTCAGGAATTGAAATTGGTTGTTTTTACACATTTTTCCACCCAACCTCCAAATAATTTCACCGGTCAACTTATTTATTTTTGTAATTTCATCAAGAACCCGGCTCGAGAATATTATATTGCCATCAGTATCATAGAATACAGAATTCATATGGCATGAAATAATAGTCGGTTGCAAAATGTTAATGTCCGGAGTAACATCTGTAATATCAAAATGGTCTAAAGATTTCCATTCAAAAACAACATTTTTATTCTCATCAATTTCCTGTATTACATTTCCAAAAACCACCGCGTTAGTATTCCCTCCGGGAACTTTCTGGCTCATATCCACAAACCTTCTTTCACCTCCAATAAGTACAGCATGTCCGTTTGGAAATAGTGTGAAATCATGGAAATCCGTATCATAATTATTTTTGCATCTGATACTATCGAGTATTTCTTCACTGTCGTTCATTATGAAATATTTAATAGCTGAAAAATAACTTATTAATCCGATTGGTTCTACGTTTAGATTTATAAAGTTATTCATACCACCCAGATTTTTTACATAAATAGGATACCCCGGATTATCAACAAGGTAAAATGTTCCGGGTGGAGTTGGTGTTAAAAACAAATAACCCGGAGCAGGATTATCCATAATTGACACATTTAATTTCTCCGGGTCAACGGCATTAAGTTGTAAATGAAATGTCACAAACAAAAATGTTATTAGTATTATTCTACTCATTGTCAATTATCCATTTATTATAAATTTATCTTTTTCTAATGATATTATTGATTCAAATTAATTCAATAAATATTATTTCCCTATATATAATTTGCCGTACTTTTCATTTCCGGCTAAACTGATTTTATAGAAATATACACCATAATTCATATCATTGCAAAATATGCCGGGCAAATTACCTGTCCCGGGATTTACATAATTTTCATCTTTCACAATATTGCCAATTAAATCATATATTTGAAATTTAATACTCCCGGTATTGTAATTCAATTTAATTTGTAAATAATCATTTTCCTGTTGAATCGTAAAATCCTGGTCGTTATCCTCAGCAACTTGATTTGCGTCCTTTGTAATGAACTTATTGATATTTGACCAATTGCTTTGAGAACTCCCTGTTTGAGCTTTCACATGCCAATAATATTCAGTTCCATTTCTTAAGACCAATTCGAGATGATTATCCGTGATGTTTGACGAATCAATTAATAAATCCGAAAAATCGGAATTGTAAGAAAGTTGAAATCTGAAAAATGCATTTGATGATAATCCCTGCCATAAGAAATTAGTATTAATATCAATATTACTGGAATTATCTGTCGGAAAAATTGCAGTCGGAGCTTCAAGTAATTCTATTGTTCCTATAATAAATTCCCCCGGTCCTGAAATTTTTCCTTTAATTGTATTTGTCTCTTTATCATAATAAGTTTCCAATGGATAAAAATCTCCTGTCGCTTCCATTGACCTGAAAAATATTATTTTA
>JACRLY010000034.1:36419-80667 GCA_016219595.1 Ignavibacteriota bacterium
GAAGATATTATATAATGTGCACTCATCAAAATTAAATTCTACAGTTGCATCCAGATTTTTAATTCCGTTGTATGAAATCACCCATCTGTTTTCTGAAATTTCAAGCGGTGATATTTCTGCAAAATTCGGATTGTGCGGTTGATAGTAATGCTTTTCTACTGAAACATAACCATTACCGATTAAATCTTTTACATTTATTTTAATATTAGTAATATTTGTATCAGATTTGAAATTGTATATTCCGGATTCGTCAACATATAAAAATGCAGAGTGCATTTTATATGAATCTTTATAAACAGCATAGTTTTGGTATCCTGATATTTCAAGCGTTTTGCTTCCGTCGGGTCTGACTTCTGTAGCAGTAAGATTAGCAGAATTTAAACCCCATCCTATCAAAGTATTCCCGTTTGGAAGCCTTTGAACATTACCCATAGAATAAGTAGCGATTTTGAATGAATCATTATATTCCCATACCTTTTCAATTGTTTTATTGACTTCATCTAATTTGTATTCCACAACCCTGGAATAAAATTTTGGTTTTAAGTCTCCATTATCGAAAAGCAAGAGATTGCCGTTCGGGAGCTTCATTACAGAATGTTGATGTGAAAATCCAAAAAATCCATCAATTGTGTCATTCAGAAAGTGGAATTGATTACTCTTGCTTGATTTACCTCCCAAAATCCAGATTAAATCTCCATTTTGCCTGTCTATCTTAATTATTTCATCGAGAGCCCTGCATGATGCAATTATATTTCCATCCGTATCATAATAAATTGAATTCACATGGCATGCAATAAAAGAATGTTGCAGAGGGTCAATATCAGGAACCACGTCAGTAATTTTAAAATGGTCAAAGGAATTCCACTGGAAAACTAAATTTTTGTTAATATCAAATTCCTGTATTAAACTGCCGATTACAAGTGCTTCTTTCTGTCCACCCTGAATTACACTGCTTAAATCCATAACTCTCAAATCGCGCCCAAGCATTGCTGTATTTCCGTTTGGCAGTCTGATAATATCATGAAAATCAACCTCATAATTCCCTTCTAATACAAAACTGTCCAATACCTCATAATTATCATTCATAAAATAATATTTGGTGCCGGAAAAAAAACTGATTAAACCGTCAGGCTGAATCCTGGGATTTATAAATTCATCGAACCTGTTAATTTTTTCAATGAATACAGGGACACTGGAATTATCGACTAAATAAAATTCTCTCGATAAGTGTGGTGACAAAAAAATATAACCGGGAGAAGGATTGTTGTAATAATCTAATGAAAATGGCGGATTATTTATAGCCTTACAAAAGCTTGCAGCTAAAAAAATATTCAATATGATAAAAATTATCCGTTTCATTAAATCTGTAAAATTCAAATCTCAAACAATTCAGCAAATTTTTGCCTTTCTACTCAAAGAATTATAAAATCGTAAGAACGATAAAATTCCTACAGTAATAACAAAAATATTTCAATTTTGTTACAAATTTTATCAATAATATTTAAATTATTTTATTCGTTTTCAAATAATCGATTATCACTTTCACACATTCATCAGGTGACATTGATTCGGTATTAATTGCTATATCCGGTTCTACCGGTTTTTCATATATCGAATCGATACCTGTGAAATCAATAATTTCCTTAATTCTCGCTTTCTTATAAAACCCTTTCGGATCTCTTTTCTCACAAATTTCAAATGGAGTGCTGACATACACCTCAACAAAATGAAAATCTGATAATATCCCCTTTGCAGCTTGACGGTCCTGAACAAAGGGTGAAATTAACGCACAAATTGCACTCACTCCCGATAATGTAACAAGTTTTGCCATTTCCGCTGTACGGCGGATATTTTCTTTCCTGTCATCATCGCTGAATCCTAAATCTTTACTGATTCCTTTTCTCATCGTGTCCCCGTCAAAAAGGACAGTCGATACACCTGATTTTAGTAATTCTTTTTTTAAATGCTCTGATACCGTGGTCTTACCACTTGCCGAAAGTCCTGTAAACCAGATTACAAATGATTTTTGATTTTCCATACTCTAATTAAAAAAATGTTTCATAAATATTTTTATAATCTAAACGAATTTTTTCCTCATTTAATCCAAATTGTGAAAGCGAGTATTTATGACCGCTTTTATGATTCCTCTGTTTTTCCGCTGTTTTATTAATTATATCAGTCATCTCCGGTGATGGTTTCACATCGATGAATTGCATTATCTCTTCCATAACAGATTCGAAATTATTCATCATTTTGTCATACCTGACTATCTTAATTTTATCTTTCGGAATTTTTCCTTCCACATAATCATCATGGAAACGTAAACTTAAATCAAGTAATGCAGAGTACAGTCTGTTTATATAAAAATCCTGTCTCTCCTTTGGTAAATTCCAGAATCCGAATCTGCCATCCAATACACCCGTAACCAGGCTCAATCCCGAAGGAACTGTTTCGAGTGGGTCTCTGACTGTATATAGAATTTTTGAATCTTTAAAATACTCCAGGAATTTAGGAAGCCTTACACCTAATGAAAATAATTTCCCAATAATTCTATCATTTTTCTCACTAATAAGGTTTCTTTTCCATACCTCATCAAGCCATTTAAAATCCCTTTGTGAAGTATCTCTTATGTTCGGGTCAAAATATGATTTCAAATCCTCTTCTGCCCAGGCGAGAAAGAATCCGTAAACAAAAAATCCGTCAAAATAATGAAAAAGTAATGCCGGGTCGTCTGTTTCCACAGCCCTTAAATTTGTTTCGTGAGCTGCATGAGCATGAAATCTTGCAGGACTAAATTTTTCCATAATATTCAAAAAAGGTTTAATCAGTATTTGCAGTGTAAGTGATGGAAATAACATTTTCCACAACTGCATACCTACTCCGAATTTTTGATTAACCAGGAATCTCTGCAAAAATGTTGTACCACTACGCGGATTACCTACTATAAAAACCGGATTTTTAATTTTACGTTTTCGTAATGAAGGGAAAAATAATTTATCCGATATTATGCCTATGGATACAATTATTCTTAATATGAGTAAACCCACGAAAGTAAAAACCGGTGCCACAGGTTTATGGAAATTTCCTGCAATTGCTTTATATGCCCTGAACATATTCTTGAACATGGTTTCGCTCTCTTTAGAATCTTAATATCGTAAATGCAACAGATAATCCTGCTCCTGTACCACCCAGTACACATAAATCACCACGCTTTATTTTCCCCTCTTTATGATATATCCCAAGTGTCATTGGAATCGAAGCAGCTATGCAATTGCCATATTTACTGACTATATTAGCAACTTTTTCATTCATAAAACCATATAATTCCGCTGCTTCAACAGCATGTCCTGAAGCCTGGTGAGGGACAAGCCAGTCAATATCGCCGGCTTTCAGTTTATTCCTTTCAAAAAGTGTTGTTAAAGTTTTTTTTACATTGCCAAGAGCATAACGGTATACTTTTGAACCTTGCATAGAAAACAAATTATCTTCCGGCTTAGTCAATGAAGGATGGTCAGGTGGATGTCTAGTTCCACCGCCTCTGAATTCAGTAAGTTCGGCTCCTTTAGGCCATGTATTCATTTCCCAATCTATAAGTGCGGCATTCTCCTCTTTCGGAGTTGCTTCAAGAACTACTGCTGCAGCGGCATCCCCGAAAAGTGATGCACTTTCGGGTTCCTTCATATTTCTCCAATGTGTTCCTGTTTCCGATGAAATGATTAATATTCTCCTGAAAGTTCCACCCTGAATCAATGCTGCCGCACTGTTCAATGCTACAATGAAAGAAAGACATGTGGAATGAACAGACCAGGAAGGAATACCTTCATATCCTAAAGCTCTTTGAATAAATACAGAACTGTCGGGTATCAATTGCAAAGGGGTAGTCGAAGCATTAATAATACAGTCAGGTGGCTCTCCTCCATTGATTGCATCTTTTGCTGCCTTCGCGGCTATTATGTCCATCGGTTCTTCTGCAATACGCCTTTCGGCAACCCCGGTACGGGATACTATCCAATCTTCACTTTGACCGATTAATTGGGCAAGTTCCGCTGATGTCTGAACTTTGGGAGGGATATACAATCCCGTTGATACTATTTTTATATTGTACATGCCATTTCTTTCCGGTTCTTTTCTTCAAAATTTATTCCCGATAAAATTATCAAATTTATTTGACTATTTAATGATAGTTATTTTACCAAAAAATGATTTTGTTCCTGAATTTAATTGATAAATATAATTTCCATTATTAAGTTTTGTTGCTTCCAGCTCAATTGTATTTTCACCCGGTGGTAATTCACCATTATATTCTACAGGTGTTTCTTTGCCAAATAAGTCAAATATTTTTATTTTTATTTTCTCATTTAAATCATGTATGAATTTGAAATTTATACTGTTATTTGTCGGATTCGGGTAATTTGATACCATCATAGCATCACCGTTCTCCAACAGATCTTCCACACTCGTCGGTAGTAATTTAATAGTAAAATCTGATTTACTTTCTGTAAAAAACGTACTGTCTTTAAGACTTGTAATTTTAATCCTGTAATTTGAGTCAATGGGTGTTGTTTTGGGAATTTTCCAGTCAAACGAATTTGTGTAGCTGATTAATTTATTTACAATATCTGCATGTTTTACACCATTCTTGTATAAAGTAACAGACATTGTATCAGCCAGATTTGTTTTCCACCTGATTATGTTTGATGTAGTATCAATATAGAAAGTTTCACCGCCATTTGGCAATTCCATGCTGATGAAGGGTGAAGTGCAATTGAAACTGTGAACGTCAGACCATTCGCTCTCTAAATTCTCATAATATGTTTTAACTCTCCAATAATAAGTTTTATCCGGTTCAGTACTTTCAGAAAAATTCGGAATTTTTAGTTCGCTGCTGTCAATGATATTATTCGTAAAAAGTGAATCTTCAGAAACCTGTAGCTGAAATTTGTTATATCTTCCCGTTGGGCTCCATACTAATGATACAGGCTGGTTGTTAATTAAAGATTGTTTATCATATGGGGAAATGAGTGAAGGAGGAAATATTTCATTTTCATTTCTCATAAATCCAATCACAAATTCACCGGTAGAAGAAGAATTAACAACTAAATTGTTTTCACCCAAATCGTAAATTGTAGCTAATTCTGAAAAGACACCTTCACCTTCTTTTTGTCTGAAATAAACTTTTAAATCGGATGCGTTGTATCTTGGTGGTAGTTTAGAGAAATCGAATTTTATTTCTGAATAAAAGGAATCAATATTTTGTGTTCTTGTCACAAATCTGCAAGGCATCAGTACCGGAGCTTCACCATTAAAAGATACATTTACCGGCGGACAATTATATTTATTTACATTAAATATATTGTATAGAAAACCGTTCAATGATTCAAAATAAATTTCGATTCCACTTTGCTCTTCCTCATTATCGAATATATATTCGTTGCCGGATTGCACATCATATTTATAAACATCGGCAATTGGCTTGCAGAGAGGTAATTCATACTTAGCCGCTCTGTAAGTGAATGCGTCTGAAGGCAAGGATAATTCGAATGAAATATTATTATCAGGAGTTACTTCAGTAACTGTCCTGAATAACCCTCCAAATATCAATCCCCAGCTTATTAATGTATTTCCGTTTTTAAGTCTTTGTGCAGAACCCATTGCGAAACCGGTTAAATCAGGTGAATGTCTGTATTCCCACGTCAATGAAGCTGTCTTGTTACTTTCATCCAATGTGTATTCTGCTGCCCTCGAATACCAAGGTTTTTTATAAGGTCCATTATCATAAAACAGCAGGTTTCCGTTATCGAGCCTTTGTACATCATGTTGCATTGAAAAATAATCAGGAGCATTTTCTTCATGTTCTCCAGTAATATTGAACTGATTATTCAAACCGCCTAATCTCCAGATTATTTTTCCGGAGGTCATGTCGATTTTAATAATCTCGGCAGTTGCAACAAGGCTTATAATAAGGTTACCGTCTGTGTCAAGATAAAGAGAACTCACATGCGCATGCTCAAATGTTGCATTCTTAAGATTATCCCTGGAATCCGTAACCGGGTAATGGTCGAGGCTTCTCCATTGAAACACACAATTTTTATTATTATCCAATTCCTGGATAACTGTCCCGATTACTTTTGCATTCGGATTACCTCCGTTGACAATTTTGCTCATATCAATATAATTATTGTCATAACTGATTAGAAGGTAATGCCCATTCGGTAAAATTCTGAACTCATGAAAATCCGCAAGGTATCCGTTCTGCATCTGAACAGAATCTATTATGGTAAATGTTGAATCTAAAATATAATTTATTACATTGAAGTTTTGAATATTTAACGGACCCGATTGTGTACCGCTTCCAATTTGAACAGGACTCGCATATGAAAATAATCCGTTGGGTTCAGGCTTAAAATCAATTCCTGCAATAGAAGGTTTCTTGTAATAGAATGTATTCCCTGCACTATCTAAGACTAACAAATAAAATATTGATTTCGATATACCGAGACTTTCCATAAAAATATATCCAGGAGCAGGATTATTAAGTGTATCGATTGTAATTTTTGGAAAATCCGAAGGCAATGAATCTGCTAATTCAATTAAAGTATTTGCAGGAATCCATCCATATTTATTAAACTCATTTCGATTATCTTGTGCATATAATATTTGGGAAAATATCAGAATTGCCGAAAGCATCATACTTCTGATATATGTTTTCATTAATTGCTCCTATCTCAAAAAATTCATTTACAGCCTATATCACTTTATAACACTCATTTTACCTGAAAAGTCCCTCCCATTCACACTCAATCGGAAAATATAAATTCCGGAATTCATACCGGACAAATCATATTCTATTTGATAAGTACCGTTTGGGAAATCCGAATCAAGAATATTTGCAATTTCCCTGCACTGACTGTCATATATTTTTAATTTTATATTAGCGAATTTATCAATGGCGAATTTGAAGGTTGATTTGTTTGACGCAGGATTCGGATAATTTTGATATAATATCACACCATTATTGTTTTCAGCTATTTCATCATTTACATTTAAAACGGGAACAATCGAAAATTTTTCACTTTCACCCTTAATCTGACTATTCGCATTACTTGTGATAACGATTTGATAATTCGAGTTAAAGGAAATTGATTGTGGTATAATCCATAAATATGCACCATTCACACTATATACAGAATTTTCTATTAATTCAACTAATTCTCCGTTTCTATATAATTCTAACTTAACTGAATCATCAATATTCTTTGTCCATCTTATTATATGATATGAAGAATCTCTTACCAATTCATCTTCTAATGCAGGGTTAGTAACGTTAATAAACGGCTCAGCTGTAATAAAACTCCATGTATCAGACCATACACTTGCCCCGGCTTCACTTAATCCCTGAACTTTCCAATAATATTTTTGACCATTAATCAAATTTGAAATATCAAAAATAATATCTTTAACTACCGTATCTATAATTTTTTCTCCGGTTAAAAATTCATCTGTACCGACAACCAAATGTGTACCGGTATTATAACCCTTTGTTGACCAACTCAATTGAACCGGTGAATTTTGATTTACCTTAAATTCATTAGCTGGACTTAATAGTATAGGCTGCTGCGGATATTTTGGAAATTCAGGAACACAGAAAATGAAATCCCCGAATTTGTCAGTATTAATTATGAGTTCATTTGTCGACTCGTCATACAAGGTTGCCATCTGCTGATAAAATTTTGATGTGTTGCTTGCTTTATGGTAAATTACAATCTCATTTAACCGCTTCAGGTTAGGAAAATCATTTACATTAAACCTGATTTCACATTCAACCGAATCTATCAGGCTGGATTTCATTTTAATACGATAAGGTAAAACCAATGGAGCTTTTTCAATAAAGTCAGGATTTACAGGACCGCATTCATATCTTTCAGCATTTAATCCGTTATAAAGAAATCCAACAAGTTTCTTAAATTTAATAATTATTCCGATATTATCTTCGTGCATAGGGTAGGTATTACCTTCGAGAAGCTCATAAATTGTAACATCTAACGGCTCACATGCAGGTAAAGGGTACTTGTATATTCGTTTAGTGGTTTGTCCTGCAGGTAATGAAAATTCCAATGCCACATTATTATCAGGATGAAGCTCAGTTGCTGCAATTCCCCCGTTAATATTTTGATTACCCCATGATATAATTCTCGATTCATCATCGAGAACCTGTACAGAACCATATTCAGGAGAATATATATCAGGGTTATGCCTGTATTCCCATACTAATTCGCATATTTTGCTTACTTCGTCTAATTGATATTCAACAGCCCTCGAATATGGTGGGTTATGCATCGAACCATTATCAAACAATGTTATATTTCCATTTTGAAGTCTCTGAATATGATTTTGATTCGAAAAATAATTTGGAGCATTTTCACTGTGTTCCCCAATAAAGGTAAATTCATTGTTCTTTCCGCCTAATCTCCACAATATCCTTCCAGTTTCCCTGCTCACCTTTATAACACTGTTTAAGCCGGCATTTGACAGTAGTAAATTGCCGTCATAATCCAGTTCGATACTGTTTGTATTGGTATATGATACATTCTGCGTAGTTAATGGTTCGTATGTTTCATCAACAGGTACATAATCAATTGACCTCCAATTGAAAACGAGATTATTATTTTTGTCAAACTCCCTGATTAATGAAAATTGCAGTGTCCCGTTGGGATTACCGTTTGAAACAAGAGTACTGAAATCAAACGGAATATTTTCTTCAGTCAATAATATCTTATGCCCATTGGGTAAAATCAATACATCATTATTTTTTGAACTTTTATAATATCCTATGTTAATGCTGTCAGTTGGATTCAATTCATCATTAAGAATCATCAGCTTTGAATATTTATCACCGGTCATTTGATAAGTAATCTGACCGTTTGATTCACGTTTCAGATTATACCCGATACCATTTTCATTGGAACCGGTTTTTTTATACTTCACAGGCTCCCCGATGTTATTTATCACCATCACATAATTTGAAAAATTGGATTGAACACCCGGAACAGGCATATTAGTAAGATAATAAAATCCTAAGGAAGGATTATCAGAATAATTAATTGTTACTCCCGGATAATCTGAAGGTAAAGTATCATTCACCTTAGTCTTAAAAATCTCCGGTGAAAAGTCGCTGGATCATCATGAAATCCTGAAAGTTCTCCTTTTACTTCAAATGTTTTATCATTAATTGAATTTGCATCTATTTTATCTAAGAACTTAATTATTATTTCTGAGTTGATATCATTATTTTTTGAGTTCGGCAGCGGAGAGAGATACGATATAATGCCTAAGGCATACATTGTCTGAGCAGATATTATCGCAGATATTATTACAATTAGATGTTTATACTTCATATAACACTCTCCCAAACCATATATACTACTCAACAGAGATTTTATTGCCAAAAATTTTATACCAATTAAACAAATATTCACATTTAATCATATAATTGTTTTTGCTATTTTCTTGTAGGAAGAAAGATAGCATTTATGTAATTGGAAATACTATTAATTATGTAGTAATTAATAATTTTATTTGTAGATTTAATTACTACATATTTATTGTATATTTTTTTTGTTTAAATGAAACATTATTTTACTTTTTTCGTATAATATACGTTTATCTATTGTTTATTCTAAAAAGGGATATTACCGGCATGAAAAAAAACATTATTAAAGGAATTATTACAGCATCTGCTCTATTATTTCTTATTACCAGCAATTCATTTTCAATATCTTTTAATCCAATTAAATTCGTCAGGGATTCTCTCCCGAACGGTTTGCAAATTATATATACTGTTGACAAGACTGCCCCTGTCATAGCTACGATAATGCATTATAGGGTAGGTTCGAGAGATGAAATACCCGGTAAAACCGGCTATGCACATTTTTTTGAACATCTGATGTTTGAAGCCACAAGAGATATTCCAAGAGCTTCTATTGACAAAATGGTACAGGAAGCTGGAGGGAATTTAAATGCCCATACATCATGGGATGAAACTGTATATTTCTTCCAGGTGCCTGCAAATCAACTAAAACTTCCCTTATGGATTGAATCGCAAAGGATGAGGCTTTTGAAAGTAGATTCGGTTGGTGTGGCAACTCAGAAAGGGGTTGTCAGGGAAGAATTAAAGATGAGAACTCTGAACCAGCCATACGGTACTTTAATCCAGAAGTTATCAGAAAATATGTTCCCGGGGGCTACCTACGGCTGGGCAACAGTAGGATTCGATCAGGACCTCGAAAAAGCAACAATACCTGATTTCAAATCATTTTATGATAAATTCTATCAGCCGAATAATGCATGCCTCGTTATAGCCGGTGATTTTATCATCGATTCTGCAAAAAAATATGTAAGGCAATATTTCAGTACTTATCCGAAAGCTTCTGAACCCGAACATTCCGGTTACCAAACTAAACCTTTAGAAAAAGATTACAGTGAAATTATTAAAGACACAAAAGCACAGGTTCCGGCAGTATTCATTGGGTATAGAGGACCAATGCTAAACGAAGCGGATTATTACCCGATGTCGCTTTTCATGGACATTCTTACAAGTGGTGAGAGCTCCAGGTTAAACCAAAGACTCGTTGAAAAAGACAGGGTCGCGGTGAATGCAGCAGGATTCCAGCTTAGCCTGCAATATACCGGTGCTTTGGTATTAGTTGGTATCGGTTTCCCCGATAAAGATATAAAAGATGTTGAAGAAGCACTCATTGACGAGGTCAAAGAAGTAATCAGCGATGGGATTACCGATGAAGAATTTGAGAAAGCAAAGAATATAAAAGAAGCACAATTCGTAGGCGATAAGAAAAATGTATTGCCAAAAGCCGAGTCTCTTGCCCAATATTTCAGTTATTATGGCAATCCGACTCTTATAAATTCACAGTTAGACAATTATTTATCGGTAACAAAAGAACAGGTTTTAAGTGTTGCAAAAAAATACTTTTCATCTGCAAAAAAGGTAGTACTTACTTATGTTCCCGATTCTGAGACTAAATAATTTATAATTTGAAAATAATTAACAGGAATTTTAAAATGAAGAAATTTTCAGCAATATTAATTTTAATACTTTTTTACAATTTATCGTTAATGGCTCTCGGCACTCTCGATTCAACAAAAAAACCAGAACCCTTAGCCAATATCGAATTCAAATTTCCCGAGTATAGCCAGGAAACTTTAAAAAACGGATTGAAGCTGTTTTACATCGAAGACAAAGAACAACCTACTGTTTCCTTCAGTTTCATGTTGCAGGGTGGTTCGCTTGTTGATGGGGAAAAAGCCGGTCTTGCGTCGATAGTTGCAGAATTATTAACCAAGGGAACCGGAAAATTAACTTCCAGGGATATAGCAGAAAAAATTGATGGCATTGGTGCAAGCCTGACTGCAAGTGCCGGTGCAGATGTCATTACAATTTCAGGTTACTGCCTGAAAAAACATCTCGACACATTACTCAGCCTTGCTTCACAGGTATTATTAAATCCCGCTTTTCCGGAAGATGACTTTGAAAAACTTATTCCAAGAATGATCGCTAATCTCAAACAGGAAAAATCAACCCCAGGAACACTCGCAAGAAATCTAGCAAGAAAAATTATATACGGTGACAAACATCCTTATGGAATAAAACCAACTGAAGAATCACTTAAAGAAATTGTATTAAGTGATGTTCAGAATTATTATAAAACCTATTTCAAGCCTAATTCTGCAACAGTTGCCGTATCAGGTGATTTGTCCAAAAAGGATTCAAAAGAATTGATTGAGAAATATTTCGGTAAATGGCAAAAGGGTGATGTACCTAAAATCAAAGTGCCCGAACCGAATTCCGAACCACAGGGAGTGTATTTTATTTCAAGACCTTCATCAGTTCAGTCAACTGTCATTGTGGCAACAAAAGCAGTACCCATGACAAGCGGTGAATACGATGTATTAGAACTCGCATCGAGTATAATCGGCTCTCCGTTTGCAGGAAGATTATTCAGAACACTTCGTGAAACTTATTCTTATACATATTCTCCGTTTGGCAGGTTATCCTCCAATAAATATGCTAATATTTTCGCCTGCGGAGCTGAAGTCAGGAATTCAGTTACCGACTCATCAATCAAGGTCATAAATGAACAGCTAACCGACCTGGTGTCAAATCCACCGGTAGAAGATGAACTATACAGGGTTAAGAATTCGGAAGGCGGAACATACCTGATGTCATTCGAAAATCCTGCGTTTGTTCTTGGGCTTATACAGGCCGCCGATTTTTATGGCATTTCGATTGAAAGAGTAAAAGATTATTATGAAAATTTAATGTCATACAGCAATTACCAGGTTAGGGATATTGCACGAAAATACATGAATCCACAAAATGAATATATTTTTGTTGTCGGCAGCCCTGAAGTGAAAGATAAACTTGAGCAATTCGGCAAAGTATTCGATTATAATATGGACCTTGAACCTTTGACAGGTGAGAAAGGCAAATTTGAAGATATAGGCATGAATGCTTCTGAATTATTCGGCAAATTTATATCGGCTTTGGGAGGTAAAGAAAACCTCGATAAAATTCAAACCATAATAGACTCCTCAAAAATCAAATTTGAAGTAATGGGAAGAACTATAGACGGTTCCGGATTGCAGATTCAGAAAGCACCTAATAAAAAATACATGAAATTCGACCTGGTATTCCAGAAACAGGAAATGTGGTGCGACGGAACAGATGCCTGGTCATCAGCTCAAGGGAAAGCAGTGAAGCAGGAAGGAAAAAATCAGGAAGACCTGGTTAGTGATGCTGTAATTTTCAAAGACACAAAATTTATTGAATTAGGATACAAATGCGATGTTCTCGGCAAGCAGAAAAATTATATTATGATGAAAGTTGTTTCACCTAAATTACAGGAAAGTGTTTTGTATTTCGACCCATCAACTTATTTATTAATGAAAGTTGAATCGACAGAAGACACCCCGCAGGGACCGGTTCCGAGTACAATAGAATATTTAGATTATATTAGTATTGAAGGAGTGAAATTCCCTAAAACATTGAAATCTACAAATCCGATGTTTTCAATGACATTGGAAAATCACTATACAATTAATCAACCTGTTGAAGATATTTTTTTTACACCGAATAAATAATTAGATTTTAAATATCCCCTTCTCTCACATAACAGAGAAGGGGATATAAATACCGGCTAAAATTCCTAATACATTCAATTTTAAAATAAACTTTTCATCAATAAAATAAATTTTCAATTTCTTTGTTTACAGGATTATTGTCAACAATATTCCAGGTGAAAGATGTATAAAGTCATTATTTTTATTTTTGCATTAATATTACCGGCATCAGTCTTTTCAAAAACAATTAACGGAAGATTATTGGGTTATAATAATCAACCCATATCCCTTTCTCACATCAGTTATGAAGAAAACGGAAAACAAAAAAGTATACAGGTCAACAATGACGGTACATTTCGATTGGAAGTTAACGAAAATTATTTCGTTGAAATTGAATTCACAGGAGTTGACCATCAGAGTTATAAAAAGAAAATATTATTTCCTTATGAATTAAAACCTATTGATATCACAATAAAACTTACTCCGAATCAAATGCCAAAAGTTTTTAATAAAATCATAGCCATCGGTAATTTTAACGAATACAACTGGGATTCGGGTTTTATTGAATTCAAAGAAAATTCAGACAGCATTTACACTGCAACATTAAATCCGGGCTCAGATACATTATTATACCAGGTTATATTCGATACAGGAAAAAACAACAGGAGAAGTTATAATGGTCATCAATCTGACTTTTATGTTTATGATGGTGGAGGTGATTACCGTTCCGGTATTTTAACGAATAAAAAAGAAATTAAACTCAGCCTGGATTTAAAAAAGTATCCCAAAGGTAAATTTAATCCTGAAATAATTTCGGTTGATGAAAATGTAAATTTTGCTTTATCACTCGAAAATCAACTCGAAGACATCAGGTTCAGCCATCTTGCGGACAGGTCAAAGGTCGTAATGAATTATAAAGAATACACCAATGTTGACAGCGTTATTGCTTCATTAAAGAAGATGTACCTTGATTCGGTCAAAAGTATAGTTAATACGATTAAAGAAAGAAATTTCAGGTTCTATTGCTTACTAACTTATATTGATATTGCATCCGATGGGATGAATGTTGAAAATGCATCTGATGTCATTGACAAAAATCTAATTTTGGAGCTTAAGGCATATATGCCGCCTGAATCTGATTTCCTGGATAAACCCAGGTATGGTTCATTCCCGCTTTATATATCGAGGATATTGGAAAAGGATTATACCAATTCGGAATATTTACAAAAAATCATTGATTTGCACAATGCAGAATCAACGGCATGGATGGTATTGTATGTAATTAGATATTCGGACAGGTTGAAGGATTCAGCCGGAATAAAAAAGTTTTACGATATAATGGATAACAAATTTTCAAATACCAAGCAGGCAACGTATGCCCATAATGAATTCAGTAAGGATAAAAGAATTGTTGTTGGTAAGCAAATCCCTGAATTTAAATTTGCCAATCTCGATAATCCTAAGGATACAATTACACCTTCTAAATTAAAAGGGAAATATGTACTGTTTGACATTTGGGGCACATGGTGCGGTCCCTGCCTTATGGAAATGAAGTATCTTGACAGTGCCTACAAAACTTTTAAAGATAAAAACTTTACTATTTACAGCCATGCTGTTGACAATGGTTCCAAAGTAGTTCAGAATTTCAGGAAAAATAAATGGCCCATGCCCTGGCTCCACTCCTTGGCAGATGGTGCATGGGACAGTGAACAAGTAAAATTATTTGAAGTAGTGGGAGTACCGAAAACTTTTCTTGTTGACCCTGACGGTAAAATAATTGAAACTGATAAATTAAGACAGGAAAAATTAATTGAAACTTTGAGTAAATATCTGAAATAAAATCAATAAGATTTATTATTGACTACTACTTCATATGTTGTAAAAAAAAGAATTTATTATGCTAATATAAGTCGCCTTCCCTTTGGAGCAGGAATTTGTTCCCCAAATTCTTTTGCAGTTTCAATCCAAAGATTCATTGCATCTTTTATATTCTTGAGAGCATCTTCTTCGGTTTCACCATGAGCTATGCAACCGGGTAGTTCTGGGATTTCAGCTATAACCGCTGAATCTTCAGTGCTCCAATATATTATTATTTCATATTTATTCATAATCATCCTCTAATTGATATTTTATAATCATATTTCTGATTTGTCTTACCTGATATGGTTTTGCTTTGTTCCCATCAGATTGTAAATTCGGTTTTTCATCTATTCCATCTTTTCTGAATATGTTATGTGAACCTTTCTTTCGCTGAATAAAACCTAATCTTATCAATAGATGGCAAAGCTCACTAAAACTAATATTATTATCAGACCTTCCGCCAAGAATTTTATCAATTAATTTTTTTATAATTACTCAAAAAGTCCTCATAAATTTCATTAAGATAATATATAGTCGGTTATAAGGTTAAACTATATTTGTTTAATTATATCATTATCATATCCCTTTATATGCAAATCCCTCTGTGGAAATGGAATTTTAATATTCAATTCATTAAATTTTTTGTAAATCTCTTTGCATAATTGATGAATCGTCAAACCTCTGAGTGCAGGTTCTTTTGCCCAGCAGAGAAGTTCGAAGTCAAGACTGGATTCTCCGAACTGGCGAAGCCTTACTCTTGGTTCAGGATCAGGAATTATATTCTCATTTGCCTGTCCGATTTCAATTAGAATTGATTCAACCAAATCAATGTCTGTACCATAAGCTACACTAATAGGAACACGAACACGGAAATGCTTAACGGGAGCACTCTCATTAACGATTTTTGAATTTGCAATTATTGAATTTGGAATTGAAATTAAAATATCATCCCGCGTTTTTATACGTGTACTCCTAACGCCAATGTCAACAACTTCACCTCTCTCCTTCTGGTCAAGTTCAATGTAATCCCCTATTCTGTATGGTTTGTCTATAAATATACTGATTCCACCGAAAAAATTAGCAAGTGTATCTTTTGCAGCAAGTGCAATCACGACGCTTGCTATACCGGCTGAAGCCAATATTGGTGTTACATCAATTTTCCATAAAACAAATATTATTGTGATTGCCCCGAGGAATATTGCAATTTTCAGGAAGTTTGAAAGTAATGGAATAACATCGGTACTCAATCCGGTATCGCTTGAAATCCTGCTTATTGAATTTTTTACTATTATCGAAGTAATCCGAATAAATGCAAATGACCAGATAAGTGTTATTAATGAATTGATAATTCTGTTTGTTATTAGTAAATACCTCGCTGTAAGCTGTAAGTCTTTTTCGACTATAATAATACCTACTAAAATTAATGTGAACAGAATCGGCAGATGCAATGCGTCAATTATATGGTCATCAAATTTTGTTGCAGTGCGTTTCGCAATCACCCTAAGCACTTTGTCAAACAAAAATTGAATTAGAAAACTTAGTATGACAAATATTACAAATGATATTGCCGCAACAATATAAGGTGAAAAGTAGATGCCATAATGCCTGAATAAGTCTGTCATTTTTTTTTATTGAAATTATTTATAATCAGATTTTTACAAATTTAATAGCTTTTGATTTATATATATTTGAAATAATTATATAATAAGTTCCCGGTACAAGTCTTGATATATCAACTCTAAATGTTTGTATTTGATTAATATTATCCATTTTGATTAATTCTCTGCCGAAAATATCTTTAACAGAAATTTTATCGAACAAATCATTCTGTTCCGTTTCAATATTCAGTTCCTGAGTTTCACTAACAGGATTTGGATAAATGTTCACATTTAATTCGGTTTCAGTATAATCTTTAACTGTTACAGGTAATTCTCCAAGTGTATAATACTTGTCTTCACCAAACGGTATTCTTGTTCTCCAGCCTCGGTTATCTGTTGCAGTGAAATAATATTTGAGATATTTGTTTGAAGCCGGTAAATCTAATGAAACGGATATATCTGTATTTGTTTTCAGTTCATAGCTTATGGAATCTTCTTTCCCCGTTCCGTCAATATAATGAAGGTAAGCTGAATTCAGCTCCCACCCCGAATCGTACTCATCGCCCCTGATCACACAATCGAAATCAAGTTTCCTGTTCGGTCTGACAAAATATAAGGGATAATGATAAATATAAGGAGCATGGTTCCAGCAGTACTCTGAAAAACCTTTCAAGTTACTGTAATCTGCTGCCCAGGTTGTGTACATCATACCTTTGAAATATTTTGTATTTTGAGTCCATTCTTTCCATCTGCGTATATTATCAATTCCTGCATCATAATAGGGTGCTGATATTTGAGGAAACCCTCGCGATGAGAAATATTTCAGGCTTGAATCATGCTTCCCGGAATTCCAGTTAGCCATGCCGACAGTATTTGGAATTACATTAGCACTGCCTCTTAAATCTCCATTAACAAGATAATAATTTTTTTCCACAGCATTGTGAAATTCATCGAACATATCAGTCCATGTCCAGATTTCTGCATTGGGTTTGTATTTGTGAATTATGTCAACGCATTTATTGAAATTATCTGCCAGAATCTGAGCAGGTGTCAGTCCCCTGTCCTGGTCAGCATTATCCCAATTCATCACTCGTATTTCATCATGCTGCATAAAGTATGTATCAGCATCCAACAGGCTGTCTAATGATTTGAAAATCTGTTCGGTTATTTCATATGTCTTAGGTTCCGACATTGAACACATGACCTGGTCATCATAAATAATAACTGTGTGACAATATGAAATTAGGAGAGTATCGCCATTTCTTATTGAGCCGCTTGGTTTGATTCTGAAAGTTGGTGGCTGATGATATGAATCATAACTTCCGGGCCATGGAATCATCCCCATATTTGGGTCTTTTAAAGTATCGTAATCAACACCCTCCATAATAAATCCATCTTTCAATGGATTATCAACTGTCAGCGGAGCGCCGGGTCTTCTGATTAAATTCACAAATGGAATTTCTTCTAATATTAAATCATCCCACCAGATTTTACCGTTCTTTGCTCCCCACACACCCCAATAAACTCCAATTGTATCATTATCGAGAGTGTTAAAAGTTATGTCAACTTTTTTCCAGCCATTCGTATTCCATGGAATACTTGTATTCTTGAAATTGAGAGTTCTTCCGCCATTGCCAAGAACTAAGAAGCGAGGAAAATCACCGGCTTCCAGGTTCTCTGTCCTTACCCAGGCTCCCATATGATATAATGTGTAAGGCTGGCACGGTATTCGTATATTAATTCGTGCATTCAAATTCGGAAACTGTTCAAAATTTTCGAATTTTAAACTTGAATTTCCAGAGTGCTTGATTTGTATATCAACAAAACTCCTAACTCCTGGATCGTCAATCCAATTAAATCCCGGAAAATTATTACCATTATAATTTTCAAAACCAGGGTTCGAAAGAGTTACATTTACTTTTGGCAATAGTTTCCCTGTATCGGCTTCAATTACGAATCTCTGGTTCCTGACTGGCAGTCCGGCTGCGAGGTTAGGGTCATTAAAAAGAAAATCATTTGAATACCCGAATGAAAAAGTACCCGGAACAATTTTAAGATATTTTTCCTTTGCAAATTTTTTAACAGACATCAATGAATCAAAATATCTTTGCATATCTTTGAAATACCACAGAAAGCCAAATTTGTAATCTACAAGAAGTAAACCGTTTAGTTTATATGATGATGCCTCTTCCCATATAGTTTTTGCTTTTGTAATATTTTCTCCATCCAGGTGATTATTCGGGTAATAGAACCATCTTATGGGAAACTCAGGAGCATCAACCACCCTGCAGGCAAGCAAAGCACCACCTACACTTTCTTTATCGAGCAACTGGAAGAATGTATTTATTCCATAATGCAAGCCGCTTGTATCGCAACCGGCTATTATTGCTTGTGAAGGCATTATATCTAATATATATCCTTCAGCACCAGGGTAAATACTGCTGATTTCAACTTTCTGGTCAGGTAAATGTGAAAATAAATTATTTACGAACTGTTCTGTATATCCTAAAACTACGCCATTCAGTAAGGAATCTGAATCAGACCAGTAAGCATATCCAAGTGTGTCAATACCTCTCAATCTCAATTCCTGGTTGAACTCCTGAGCTTGTCTGATTGCAGGCTGTATGGGATTCATATATATTTTTTTTGCTGTGTCGATAAAAAAAACTGCAGAGTATGTCATTCGAACATAAGCTTGCCTCGGCTTAGGAATAATCTGCTCGAAAAATTGTGAAAATAATTCAGCTGATGATATAACAATAATTAAAACAGTAAAAAACGATTTTATCATATTCACCTCAATTGCTAATTCCTTTTTAATAATAACAAATTAAATAAAAAAAGGTTGCAGAACCTAAAAAATCAATTAATAATTCACAATTATACTCAAGGTGGATAGGCTGTTAGACAGTTAGGGTAGAATTATAATATTATCTCTGCGACTTGGCGTCTCTGCGTGGAAAATATTTATTCCATTACGGGAAAACTGATTATTTTGGTTTTTTATCTACTAATATATAATCGCTACACGAAAAATTAATCGGTTACAAAATTTCACTTTCATTATTAATTTGTATACCAATTTCATAATTTTCATTTTGTATATGTAGCTACGTAGTAGCGACATATTTATAACAAGCGATTATCGTAGTTCGAAAAAGCTGCATAGCAGCGACATATAATTATGGAAAACACTAAACAAAATATTGTCATAATTGGCGGAATGGCGACTGGATGCAAAACCGCTGCCCGGCTGAAAAGAATTAACACGGAATTTGACATTACTGTCATTGAAAAAAAACCGTTTGTCTCTTATGGTACTTGCGGTATGCCTTATTTTGCATCCGGTGAAGTTGATGGTTTCTTTGATTTGGCAAAAACCTCTTGGGGGAGAATCCGTGATGTCGAATATTTCAAAAAAGCAAAAGATATAAATGTTCTTATTGAAACACAAGTCGAAAATATTGATTATAAAACTAATAGTATTGATTGTCTGAATATTAAGGATGGCGACAGATTTTCCTTGCCATTTGACAAACTCGTAATCTGCACTGGAGCAAAAGCTAAAGAACCTCCGTTTCCAGTTCCCGAATCCGATAAAATATCAACATTTCATAATCCCTTGGATGCAAAAAAATTCAGGGAACTCGCACAATCCGGAAAGATTTCTAAAGCTGTGATTATCGGAGCTGGTTTCATCGGTTGTGAATTGGCTGAATCTCTTGTCAATCTTTGGGGAATTGAAACTCATTTGGTCGAGCTTGAAAACAGGCTTCTTCCAACTGCACTTGATAAAGAAATGTCACTATTCCTTGAAAAAACATTTTCAAACAAAGGAATAAATCTTCATCTTTCATCGAAAGTTGAAAAAGTAAATTTGAATGGTTCCGGAAATCCAGTCGTACATCTTTTCAATGGAGGAAAAATTGATTCAGATTATGTATTTCTATGCGTAGGTATTAAACCTGAAGTTGAACTTGCACGTTTGCTCGGAATAAATATAGGGAAAAAAGGCGGGATTCTGGTTGACTCCCAAATGAGAACAAATCTAAAAAATGTTTGGGCTGGTGGTGATTGTGTTGAAGTAAATTCACTAATCACCGGCAAACCCGGTTTATTCCCATTCGGTTCACTTGCGAACAGGCAGGGAAGAGTGATTGCTGATTCCATATCCGGGTTGAATAGTGAATTCAAAGGTGCTGTTGGAAATATATCATTAAAGGTTTTCGGATTAATTGTCGCTTCCTGCGGATTATCTGAAGATGGGGCTATTGAACAAGGATATGAAGTTGGAGCTGTTTGGGGTTCATGGCACGACAGACCTGATTATCATCCTGATTCAAAATCATTATTTGGAAAAATCCTATACGAGAAAAGTAATTTGAAATTACTTGGATTACAACTGGCTGGGAGAGGTGAAGTAACCAGATACATTGATATATTTGCAAATATGATTTCAAATAGAGCAACAGTTTATGATTTGCTGGATTTTGAACACGCATATACTCCTCCTCATTCATCACCGTTGAATCCATTGAATTCATTAGGGGCAATGGCAATTTCGCAGGAAGAAGGTGTTTGTGCAATGAATCCGCTTTTACTCGAAAAATTCGATGGAAATATTCTTGATATAAGAGAACAAAATGAAATTGTTGATATTAAGCTTGGTAAAGCTGCGATGGAGTTTCCAATTATGGAATACCGGTATAATTTAGATAAATTCGATAAAGATGAGCTTTTACTTATAGTATGTCAGAAAGGTCCTAGGTCATATGAAGCTGCACGAACATTTATTAATGCAGGTTCCTCAAATGTAATGTATCTGGGAGGAGGATTGCAGTTTGCAAAAACAATATTGGATGATGAAGAATAAATTTATATTATAAATTTGTACTAATGAAAATTAAAATAATATTAAATGGAACAAAAAGAATCATACTTATATGTTGTGGGCATAAGCCATAAAACCGCATCAGTTGCGGTAAGAGAGAGGTATCAAATTAACCGGAAAGTATTACCGCAATCTCTCAAAACATTTTTTAATTACGAAGGAGTTCAGGGTGTGCTTATTGTTCCGACTTGTAACAGGCTCGAATTTTATCTTGTTTTGGAAGAAGGAATAAGTCCTTTGGATTTAGTAGAGAAATATTATTTAATTAATAATATTGATACTTCTAATATTGATAAACATTTTTATACTTATTCTCTTCCTGAAGTAACAAGGCATCTCTTTCGGGTTATTTGTGGTTTAGAATCCCTCGTTCTCGGGGAGTACCAAATACAGGGACAAATCAAAGAAGCATACAGTGTAGCCTGCGAGGCAAAGACCTGTGAAAAGATACTACATAAATTATTTCATGCTGCATTTCGTGCGGGAAAAAATGTAAGAAATTCTACATCTATTGGTTCTGGAAAGCAATCTGTAAGTGGGGTTGCATCAAAAATATTCGTTGATAATCTGAATAAAAGTGATATGATTGCAGTAATTGGAGTGAATGAAAATACTAAGATTCTTTCCGGCGAATTAAAGGAATCTGGCTTTTCGAATTTCCTTTTTGTTAACAGAACACTCTACAAAGCTGAAATAATGGCTGAGCAGTATGGAGGTAAAGCTTTCAGCCTCGAAAAACTCGATAAAGTATTATCAGATTCAAAAGCCATATTCACTAGCACCGGGGCACCGGGATACATCATAAACAATGATTTGGTCGAAAAGCTAATATTGAAAAAACGATTGCCGAAATTAATTGTAGATATGGCAGTACCGAGAGATATAGATGCTTCATTAATATTAGATGTAATTAATTACTGGGCTATTGGCAGGCTTCAGGATTACCTAAACAGGCAGATTCAGACTCAGATCGAAGACATACCCGTCGCTGAAAATATTATTGAAGATGAAGTGCTTCTTTTCCGGGCTTGGACAGAATTACAGAATAACAATATATTGGAACCTTATGCAGAGAAATTCGAATTAGTTCGTCAGGAATTGATGAAAGAATACAAAGAACTGATGTCCGACCGTGCCTTTTCCAATCTCGACCGTTTCTCTCGTTCACTAATCCACCGCCTCCAGTCAACATTTACGCGAGCTATAGTAAATAATAAAGAAAAGTAAAATAAACTTTATAAATTAAGTAATTATACTGTTTCATTTTTTCATTAATATCCTTTATATTTGGACTGATATTTGATAAATATTATTATTTTGAATAAGCTGTTTTGATTTAAAGAAATGACTTTGTCGGTTTCACCAATATCGCAATCGGGATATACCGGTTCAATTTATGAACCGATACCGGGTGCTGTTTTTGATAATAACGATGTGCAAAAGATTGCTCCTGTTGATGCTAAACCGAATAATAAATTACTTCAGGATAAATATACACCATTAAATAAATTCAGCAATGATGATAAATCGAATGAAACATATAATTCCTTTGGCATAAAAACTAAATTCAGTAAACCTACCGGACAGAATAACAAATTCGGAACTATAACCAATAACGCATCAGGACAAGAAAAAGAACTCACACCCGATGAGAAAAAAACTGTCGAAGTTTTGTTGAAAGCCGACAAAATGGTCAGGGCACACGAACAGGCACACAGAAGCGTTGGAGGCAATCTCGTCAAAGGAGGAACAAGCTTTACATACACAACCGGACCTGACGGAAAGGTATATGCAACCGGTGGCGAGGTTCAGATTGACATCTCACCTGTTAAGGATGACCCTGAAGCTACAATACAAAAGATGAACCAGGTTAGAGCCGCCGCACTTGCTCCTGCCGACCCGTCTGCACAGGACAGGAGCGTTGCTGCTCTTGCTCAATCTATTGCCGCAAATGCCAGAGCTGAAGCAATGAAAAAGAAAAATGAAGGTTCAGACACCAATGAAAGTGCCATGAATAAACTAATTGATTCATACAAAAACAATGAATCAAATAAACAGAACAGTGAAACAATTTCAAAATTTACAGGGATAACCGGCGCAATAGCTTCATTAAAGTAACAATTATAAATTAATTTTATAAAATCATTCCTTATTAATTCATTTAAAAAATAATAAATTCATAATTTCGTATTCGTTTTTTATTCAATTTTAAATAAGCTTTAATATTTAGGAATCAATTATGCCGGAAATTAATGAATCAACAGTACCAACGAATTTCATAAAAAAAATTATTGATGACGACCTGCTCACAAATAAATGGGGCGGCAGGGTTAACACACGCTTTCCCCCTGAACCTAACGGATACTTGCATATAGGTCATGCAAAATCAATCTGCCTCAATTTCGGTTTGGCTAATGAATACAAAGGTTTGTGCAATCTGCGGTTCGATGATACAAATCCCTCGAAGGAAGAAACTGAATATGTCGATTCAATAATGGAAGATGTTCGTTGGCTTGGTTTCGATTGGGTAGACCGTCTCTATTATGCATCAGATTATTTTGATAAACTTTATGATTATGCAGTACAGTTAGTGAAAGAAGGTAAGGCTTATGTCTGCGACCTGAATGCCAACCAAATGCGTGAAACCAGGGGTACACTCACAGAGCCTGGTATTGACAGTCCATACAGGAACCGCTCTGTTGAAGAAAATCTTGATTTATTTGATAGAATGAAAAAAGGAGAATATGAAGAAGGCTCAAAAACTTTGAGAGCAAAAATTGATATGGCTTCAGGCAACCTGAATATGAGAGACCCTGTTATTTACCGTATTTTGAAAGTTGACCATCACCGGACGGGCGATAAATGGTGCATCTATCCTATGTATGATTTCACTCATTGTCTTTCTGATTCGATTGAACATATAACACATTCAATATGCACTTTAGAGTTCGAGGACCACAGACCTCTCTATGACTGGTTTCTCGATGAACTTGGTGCTTATCACCCACAGCAAATAGAATTTGCAAGATTGAATTTATCATATACATTAATGAGCAAACGTAAACTTCTTGCACTTGTCGAAGAAAAAATAGTATCGGGATGGGATGACCCCCGTATGCCCACCATCTGTGGTTTACGGCGAAGAGGATATACTCCTGAAGCAATCCGTGATTTTGCAGAACGAATTGGAGTTGCAAAAAAGGACAGCACTGTTGACTTCGCATTTCTCGAGCATTGCATTCGTGAAGATTTGAATAAACATGCACCACGTGTTATGGGTATTCTGAATCCGCTGAAAGTTGTGATTGATAATTATCCTGATGATTTGGTTGAAGAAGTTGAAGCGATTAACAATCCCGAAGACTTAACGATGGGCACTCGCAAACTGCCTTTCTCAAAAGTTCTGTATATCGAAAAGGATGATTTCATGGTTGACCCGCCTAAGAAGTACTACCGGCTTGCCCCCGGAAATGAAGTACGACTCAGATATGCTTATTATATCAAATGTGTTGATTACGTAAAAGATGAAAAGTCAGGTGAAATAACAGAAGTGCATTGCACCTATGACCCCGAAACAAAGGGCGGCTCTTCACCGGACGGAAGAAAAGTTCAGGGAACTATTCACTGGGTTTCCGCTCCTCATGCAATTGATTCCGAAGTTAGGCTCTACGACCATCTGTTCAATGCTGAAAATCCCGGAGAAGGAGATTACAAACAATACCTGAATCCCGACTCATTGAAAATAGTTATTGCAAAGCTGGAACATTCATTAAAAGATGCCGAACCCGGTAGCCGCTGGCAGTTCGAACGTGTAGGCTATTTCTGTGCAGATAATAAAGATTCACTGCCCGGAAAACCGGTTTTCAACCGAACTGTAACATTGAAGGATACATGGGCAAAGATAGTGAAGAAAGGGTAATCCCTAAAATTAATTAAAGAAAAATTCTGAATTTAATTCTTTTAGATAAATTAATTCTTTATCGATCAGTTTCAATTTAAATAATCCCTTTTTTGTCGGTTTAGACCATACACAATGGCAGTAATCGAATACCGTGCCGCGAAGATACCCGCCGAGTATCATCTGTCTTGCACATATATTGATTTCCCTTTCGCTGTATTTCTTTAAGCCTGCTCTTTTCCCTGCAGCATCCAGTAACAGCAAAGCGAAAAGCTCATCGGAAGACTTATCTTCCGGCTCAATGTCCTCGAAAAAAGGATTATCGAATTCTATGTTTATTTTGTATGGCATTTTTATTAAATTACAAATAATCTATATTAATAATTAAACCTTTTTTAAATTTATTTTTTGTTGATTGGGATAGCTAAATAAGATTTTATTCTAAAGCTGTTAATTTGAGAAAGATAGCATATAAATAACAAAATTTTTATCTTATATTACCGTTAATTAAATTTTAATAAATAGAATTGGTGGTCTATGACTTTTAATATTATACTTGAACAAGCTGAAGAAGGCGGATTCAATGTAGTAGTTCCAGCATTGGACGGTTGCTACACTCAGGGTGACAATGAAGAAGAGGCATTAGTAAATGCAAAAGAAGCAATCATTTGTTACTTAGAGGGATTGGAAAAATTAAATCAGATTAAAACCGGTCAAAATCAAAAATCGAGAGTCTTGGAAGTAGCTTTATGAGCAAGACTTTTTCAGGAAAAGAACTTGTTAGAGCTTTGAGAAGACTTGGCTTCATAATTGACCATCAACGCGGCAGTCACATTTTTATGCATAATTTAGAAAGAAATATATCCGTCACAATTCCCAATCACAAGGAAATAAAAAAAGGAACTTTGCATAATATTCAAAAAAAAGTTAATCTAACATTAGAAAATTTAAAAGAAATAATTTAAATAATCTTAATTGAAATGCTCAACATTGCAAAACTTATTAATCTCGATAGACCTTTTATACTTGCTTCGCAGTCGCCGAGGCGTCAGAAGCTTCTGCATCAGCTTGGATTTGAATTTGAGGTTATCCCTGCCGATATTGACGAGGATGATTTCTCCGATGGTATTGACCCGGTTGAGCATGTTAAAGATTTGTCTTTAAAGAAATCGGAATTTATTTCTAAACAAGTTAAGAAACCTTCTATAGTTCTCGGTTCTGACACAATAGTAGTTCTTAATAATATAATTCTCAATAAACCTGTTGATAAAGCAGATGCAATCAGGATGTTAAAATTATTAAGCGGAATGACTCATATTGTCTATACCGGCATTGCTCTTGTTGA
The DNA here is from genome assembly GCA_016219595.1 of Ignavibacteriota bacterium. Classification (GTDB taxonomy): domain Bacteria; phylum Bacteroidota; class Ignavibacteria; order Kapaibacteriales; family UBA2268; genus XYC2-FULL-35-21. Next base: position 63,146 of record JACRLY010000034.1, read on the forward strand.
TTCAGAATCCATGAAAAATAAAGTTGCAGTTCAAAAAACAAAAGTAACATTCAGGAAACTCACGGGAGATGAAATTGAGGCTTATGTTGAAACCGGCTCCCCTATCGATAAAGCAGGCGCTTACGGAATCCAGGATGATTTCGGTGCTGTTTTTGTAAGTCATATAGATGGATGTTATTATAACATTGTCGGATTACCGCTCGAATTGCTGTATTCAACAATAAAAGAATTTCTGTCTGAATTAAGAGAAGTATAATTGAATGGAATTAATATTAATAATAGTTATTATACTTTCTTATATAATCGGGTCAATACCCTGGGCTTATATAATTGTAAAATTATTTTACAGCGAAGACCTTCGAAAAAAAGGTACAGGCAATATTGGCGCAATGAACAGTTATGAAATAACCGGTAAAAAGTGGATTGGAATTGCCGTATTCATTCTTGATTGCATTAAAGGAATAGCCGCAGTATTACTTGCAAGATTAATTTCAAATGATAATATAATAGATGTATCAGCATCCGGTTTCTTTGTCATTCTCGGTCATAATTTCAGTGTTTTTTTAAAATTCAAAGGGGGACGAGGCTTATCCTCTGCCGTTGGTGTATCATTGATGATTAACCCTTGGCTATTATTGTGCTGGACATTATTTTGGTTCATCGAATTCCAGTTTATAAAAAAAGATATACATATTGCCAATATATCTGCTTCGATTCTAACTCCTGCGATTCTGCTAATTATCCCTGAGAAATTAATCATGTATTTAGGTATTATTCCCGGTTTCACTAAAGATATTTTATTATTGCTGACAATCGCTATATGCCTGCTAATCTTAATCCGCCATTTGAAACCGATTAAAGAATTAATAAATAAAGTATAAGTTAGCTCAGACATTCAAATCATTATTACTATTTAAAATATCCGATTTCATATTTTTGCATATATGATTGAAACAAAAACAAAGGTTAAAATAATATGTTATCACTGTGGAGATGTGTGTGCTGATGACACTATCGTGCAAGATGACAAATACTTTTGTTGTAATGGCTGTCTATTCGTTTATAATTTACTAAAGCAAAACAATCTCGATAATTTTTATAATTTGACTGATGGCAAAGGATTGCAGCCGGTATCATTTGGAAAAAATGAGTTCGAATTTCTGGATAATTCTGAAGTCATTGATAAATTTCTTACTTTTTCTATTAACGGTAAATCAAAAGTTGTGTTTAATATACCCCAGATTTATTGCAGTGCCTGTCTGTGGCTTCTCGAACACCTTACTTTGCTCAATGAAGGAATTATTGAATCCCGAGTGAATTTCCTTACTAAAGACATTTCAATTCTGTTCGACGAAAAAATAACTTCTTTGAGAAAAGTAGTTGAATTGCTTTCTACTCTCGGATATAAACCGGAACTCAATCTTGCGAGTCTTGATTCAAAACCTAAAAGCAATCCGAATAAACCTTTATTTATCAAAGTTGGAATTGCAGGATTTGCTTTCGGTAATATAATGCTGTTTTCCTTGCCCGAGTATCTTTCTATCGGAGCATTAGACCCTGTTCTGAAAATATTCCTCAGCTATCTTGTTTTTGCACTGTCTTTTATCTCGATTTATGCTTCGAAGGATTATTTTATTTCAGCTCTGAGAAGCATTAAGCTTAAGCACATCAACCTTGATGTTCCAATCAGTCTGGGTATTGCCGCAATATACATACGAAGTATATATGAAGTTGTTTCAGGCACAGGTCCCGGTTATTTCGATTCCATGGCAGGTCTAATTTTCTTTCTTCTATGCGGAAAAGTATTCCAAATCAAAACCTATCATTCTATTTCATTTGACAAAGATTACAAATCATATTTCCCCTTGTCAGTCATCAAAAGAACAGTAAAAGATGAATTTATACCTGTCAGTTCAATCAGGCAGGGAGATTTACTGCTTATCAGGAATAATGAAATTATACCTGTTGATTCAGTTCTTATCTCACAACATGTTTCACTCGATTACAGTTTCATTACAGGTGAATCAAGTCCTGTTACCGTAAATAAAGGAGAAAAAATTTATTCAGGGGCTAGAAATAAGGGCAAAGCTATTGAGATTATAGCATCGAAAGAATTTAATAAAAGTTACCTTACAGAACTCTGGGATAATCACACCCGCACAAACGATAAATTGATGAACGCATCCAAAATATCAGACGCTGCAGCTAAATATTTTTCAATTATTGTTCTTATAATTGCATTCGGCACTCTTCTGTGGTGGCTCCCTCAAAGCTACGATAAAGCAATGTCTGCTTTCATTTCAATTCTTGTCGTTGCCTGTCCCTGTGCATTGGCTTTATCAATACCATTCACATACGGCACAGCTTTAAGATTTTTCGGTAGAAATAATTTCTTTCTTAAAAATGCCCAGGTAATTGAAAAAATATCTAAAATTGATTCAATTGTTTTTGATAAAACAGGCACTCTGACTGATATATCAAAAAGCACTGTTAAATATTTTGGAAGAGAATTAACCGGTATAGAAAAATCAGTCATAAAATCTGTAGTTGTCAATTCATCTCATCCTCTAAGTGCGCTGATAGGTAACTATCTTAATGATGCCGGATCATTAGTACCTGAATCATTCAACGAAATTTCAGGAAAAGGTATTGAAGCAATTATTTCTGGATTAAATATAAAACTCGGCAGCCGTTTATGGCTTTCTGATTACTTTACGGATGATGATATACCAGAATCGAGTGTTTTGATTATAATCAATAATGATTATACGGGTTATTTTACTTTGATTTCCGAATACCGTGAAAATATCAATTCGTCAATGAAAGAGTTGGGAAAAAAATATGATTTATCGGTCATCTCCGGAGATAATGAAAGTGAGAAAAATATTCTTGAGCAAATAATGCCTAATATTTCTGAAATAAAATTCCAGCAGTTACCCAATGATAAAATTAAATTCATCGAAGACAAGAAGAAAAGAAATTCAAAAGTAATGATGATCGGAGATGGATTGAATGATGCAGGGGCTTTACTTGTCAGTGATGTTGGTATCGCAGTAACGGACAATACTTCAGGATTTTCCCCCGGGTCTGACGGTATTCTTCAATCTGATAAATTATCCCGGCTTCCCGATTTTCTAAGTTTTGCCGGTAAAAGCGTTAAAACAGTATATTACAGCTTTGCTATTTCAATTTTCTATCACAGTATTACTTTCGCTATAGCTGCGACCGGAAATATGAATCCTGTCATTGCGGCTATCCTGATGCCCATAAGTTCAGTGAGTGTGGTATTGTTTACAGTTGGTAAAGTAAGTATTCATGCTATGAAATTATTCAAAAATAAAAAATAGTGAAGAGCTTTCTATTAATTATTAATTTTTCTGCATAACACTATATTTAAGAATACATATTCTTATTGATAATAAATCTCTAATGTCCGGTATATTTCAATTATTAATTTTAATAACTGCTTTTATTCCATCCCTGCCTTCCACTTTAACAAAATAAATACCCTGCAGAATTTCTTTAGCCGTTACTTTGAACTTGTAATATCCTCCATCTTCTAAATAATCCGTTTGAATTGTTTGAATAATTCTACCGAATATGTCGTATAAATTTATTGTCTCAACTTTCCCACATCCTTGTAACTGAAATGAAATATAATCAGAAAATGGATTCGGAAAGATTGCAATTTCATCTTCTGAAATATCTTCATCTTTTACATCTGTTGTTTTAAAAATCCTCTCATAATTTTCAGCATATTCAAATGAATTGTGGCATGTATTAACTGCATCCCAATTTATCGACCATGTCATCATCCCCCTAATTCCCGGATAGCCGGGTTTGTTTGCGAGTGTATAAAATCCGGGTTTCGGTCCCCTTCCCATCAAATAATCCAGAGCCCGCTTTACGGTTGCTGTATCGGCATATCCACCACCCGCTGAACTGCCGCATGCAGGTAAACCGATAACAATCTTACTTTCTGGTAAACCGCGGAAAAAACCACCGGGTGTGTCGAATCCAACTATTACTTCTTCAGTCATGGCTTCGATGAAATCTTCAGTTCCCTGGTTATATATATTTCCGTCTATACCCCTCATCGAACCGCTGTTATAGAGTTGAATGTGAATTACTTCCAAAGAGTCCCTCAAAGCATCAATTAAAGGCAGGTAAGCCCCCCAAACTTCTGCAAAAGATTCCATGCCACCCTGAACGTTTGCAGTTTGCGGCGCAATTGTTAAAATCAATCTCTTACCGTTAGCTGAATAATAATTTTCCATTATCTTCTTTATTGCTTCAATCATATACTGAATTGGCTTATCTGTTGGATTTGATATTGTGCCTCCATTGATATAAAGCGAATTCCCTTCCAGGTCTATGTCGATTCCTTCAAAACCATATATATTTATTATATTATTTATTGAACTTATGAATGTATTCATTTCGTTTTCATTATTCAATATTATCGGCGAATTGCCTCCCCCGATGCTTATGATAATCTTCTTGCCCTGATTTTTTAAGAAATTTATTTGATTTACAAAAGTCGAAGAATCATATTTTACCGGTTTGAATTCCATATCATAATCCTCAGGAGGTTTTGGAACGGCAAAAGCGGCTATAATCACATCATACCTGTTGTCAACTAATGGCAGAGGTATATATGGTGCATTGAAATCTTCCCAGTTATGCCAGTATCCTATCAGGCAAGGATTAGGGATTTGTCCGCTTGTTATTGTGTAAAATAATATAAACAGTACTATATTTTTTCTCATGCTGCACTCCCCTTTAATCTAATATTATTCTTAATAAACGTATTAATTAAATCATATTGTTATAAAAATCCTCATATTTTAAATGAAAAACTGAGTATCAGCTAAATAATTTATTAGTTTATATAAATAAAAATTATCCTGTTTCGTTTGTAAATCAAATATTTTCAAATCAATCGTTCAAGGGGTTATTTAATGAAATACTTTACAAATTTTAAAGATAAATTTATTGGCATATTATTTATTTTCATTATTCTAATTACTGCCAATATTTTAAATGCAAAAACATTAAATGTCAATGTCTCAAATACAAAATTCACTCCGAAAGACATCACAATTAATGTAGGTGATACTGTAAAATGGACTAATACTCAAGGCAACCATAATGTAAACGGATCACAATCGGAATATCCGAATAATCCGGAATCATTTGGGAATTCAGTTGCCGGTCCGGGATGGGTTTATACTCATGTTTTTACTTTAGCCGGTAAATATGATTATCAGTGCGACCCGCATATCAATTTCGGTATGGTTGGCTCTGTTACTGTTGAGACTACCAGTGATGTACAAGTTGAAGATTTAACTGGTAAGAAATCCCTTAATATATATCCGAATCCCGGAACAGATTACATCATAATTGAATCCGGCAATTCTACATCCGATTATGAAATTTTAATATCGGATATTATCGGGAATACACTTTTAAAACACACAAATATTAGTTCACCAATCATGTATATTGATACACATACTTTTGAAAAAGGTATATATTTCATCAAAGTACAATGCAATGCTAACACCAGTCAATATGGAAGTTTTATAATAAAATAATATCTGATTAATTATTTGGAAATTAGATAATTAAAATATAATAAAGGCATTCATGGGTGCTGTTGCTGCCTTAGTCCTTGGATTTGTCAAGAAAGCCGAATAATAAAATAGCACTACGATATTTCTTTTTTCAATTTCAAATTTTTGGGCAGATTTAATACTCTGCCCTTATTTATATTTTTCTGAGCTTGTCAAAGAATCATCTCAAATCATAAATCGTTAATCCTTGTTCTTAAATATTATCAATGCAATTTACTATTTTCTATCTTCTATTTGCTATCTTCTATCTTCTTTCGTTAATCCTTGTTCTTAAATATTCCTCCCAGCTTCTGACTTCAGACTAACGGCTTCCGACTATTGACTTTTCAATTTTTCTAATTATATTTGCTTTCGCTTAACCTTATTATTAATTCTGAAAGTGTAATATGTCTGCACCGCAGAAAATTATTTTAAATAAAATCAAACTTGCATTTAATCAAATCGAATACACCGACCGCCAAATAGAAAACTCGTCCATGAACTCTACGCATTAACCGAAGACGAAATCAAAGTGGTGGAGGGAGTCTGAACATGGATTAAACGGATTAAAGGATTTTACGGATTTTAGCATTTTTATATTATAATATGGAATTAAAATACTCTGAAATAACTAGTAAGATAATTGGGGCAGCCATTGAGGTTCACAAAATACTTGGAAATGGCTTTCAGGAAGTGATTTATCAAAGAGCATTGGAATTGGAATTTAGGGAAAAGGGTATTGATTTTGTTCGTGAATTTGAAATGCCGGTATATTACAAGGATGAGCAAATTGGCACCCGCAGAGTTGATTTCCTGGTCGCAGATATCATCAGTGTAGAACTAAAAGCAATCCTGAAACTCGAAGATGTGCATTTCGCACAGGCAATAAATTATCTGGAAGCGTATAACTTGAGATCGGATTACTTATTAATTTCGGCAGTAAAAGTTTAGAATTTAAAAGATTATATAATTCTAAATTCAAATCCGTGTAATCTGTTAAATCAGTTTAATCCATGTTCTGACAATTTTCATTAAAAGGAACTTTATCTTCTGTTCCATTTATCGGATCATTACTATCAGAAGCTATAACTGTATTTCTACCAAATTATAGATATGCTCGATATGATGCATATATAAAAATATTATCAACAAAATTTTCATCATTTGATTTATTTAATATAAAAAAACAATTTGATAATGAAGAATTTATTGATTTAATTGAAGATAGCATAAGATATGCTATTAAAGCGATATCAATTGATAGAAAAGAATATATTGCATCTATTGTTAAAAATAGCATTAGTAATGAAAATATTGATTTTCTTAGAGACAAATATTTATTATCATTATTAAGTGAATTAAATGATATTGAAATTATTATATTACAATATTATCATAAGAATCGATATTTAGGTGGTGGTAATGAATTTTATAAAAAACATAAAGATATTCTCGACTCGGATAGAGTAACCTTACGTTCTTCAAATGAAAAGCATGAACAAGCATTGATTTATAAAAATTATAAGCAACATTTAGTTCGTCTCGGTCTTTTAGATGAGACATTTGAAGACCCTCCATTTATTAAAAATATTCAAGGTCCCAACATGGATTATAAAACAGGGAAAATAAAATCAAAGGATTTTAGAATTAATAATTTTGGTGAATATTTTTTAAAATATCTTGATTTGACTGATGAAGAAAAAATCTAAATATTAATTCTGTGAATTTCTTAATGTAAATCACATTTATCACACAAATCACAGTTCAGACAACTTGCGTCCTTTGCGATACATTAACCCCATGTTTTAACATGGGGGAGGGAGGTACGAGAGATATGACCAAGAGGTACATCCGAGCCACCTCACACTAAAGTGTGAGGTTATTGTATCCTTCAAATCAATGTTCATACAACTTTTCATTATCAATTCTCAATTATCAATTTTCAATTATTTTAAAACCATTTTAAAACCGTTTTCTTGACATATCACTCCCACATCCTTATCTTTGTCCCGCATGTTCTTTGATATATTTCTCCCTTTACTAAAGGGAGACCAAGAGGGATTACTCTATCAAATATAACCGCCATTCAGAATTCAGAATTTCTTATTCGGGTGAGGTTAAATTTAAAATTTAAAATTCAAAATTCAAAAAAATGAAAATGATGTCAAATCTGCTCCGGATGCACAAATTTGCACCTTTTTGGCTTCATATAACCAAAAAATCGGCGAAATCATACTAATCACACAAATCGCAGCTCAGACAATTTGTGTCTTTGTGTCATAGCGGTAAATATATATTGTTGTGGGTTTGAGGCTATGGATTATGAAACAAGTTCAGAATGACAATCTTCTTTAGTAAATAAAATGTATAACCACAATTATTCACTATTCACTATTCACTATTCACTTTTCATTATTCACTAAAAAAATCAATCCGTGAAATCTTTCAGATTGAGTTTATCTATAACGATTTTTTTCAGTTTATAAAAATCTTTTAATACATCGGGTAATTGCTGCAATGCAGTTTCGATTTTGAATGCTTTTGTCCTGTCTTTTATCGGTGAACCGAAGTATACTCCTTTTTCGGGAATTGTCTTTGCGACACCCGATTGAGACAAAAGGATGACGTCATCGGCTGTATCGAGATGACCGGCAAGCCCGACCTGACCGCCGAACCGGTTTCTTTTTCCGACTTTACAGCTTCCGGCTATTCCCACTTGAGCCGCCATTGCCGTATTTTCACCGACGACGACATTGTGCCCTATCTGAACAAGGTTATCAATTACACAGCCGTCCCCGATTACCGTACTTCCTATCATAGCCCTGTCAATCGTCGTATTGGAGCCGATTTCCACGTTGTTCCCAATAATAACATTTCCCATCTGTGGCACTTTTTCGTAGGAACCGTCATTACGTTCAATGTAACCGAAACCATCATCGCCGATAACCGCACCTGCATGGATGATGCAATTTTTCCCGATTTGAGTATTATCGAAACAAACTACATTCGGATATAAAATGGTTCCGTCATCAATGGTAACATTATCACAAACAGTAACACGCGGATGCATGTATACAAATTCACCAAGCGTGCATCCGTCGCCAATGACGCAATATGGACCAATGTAAATGTTATCGGGCAATTTCACATCATCGCCGATAACAGCAGTAGGATGAATATATCCTGATTTCTTTTCCTTTTGTGATTCAAGCATCTTCAGAAGCTTGACAAATTCCTGGTACGGGTCGCCTACAACAATATATGCTTTGTCTTTTGATGGTTTTTCTTTCACAGTTTCAGGAATAATTATGCAGGAAGCATTAGTGGTTTTCAGGAATTTTTCGTATTTGGGATTAGCCAAAAAAGTGAGTTCGCCTTTACGGGCAAATTCAATCCTGTTCATACCGACAATACTATGGTCAATGCTTCCGACAAGTTTACCATTTATATTCTTTGCTATCTCTTCGCAGGAGAGTTGTTTCATTTGAAACATTAATGTCCCCAAACATTATTAATTAATAAATAACAAAAATATAAATTTTTAAACTCAATATGCAATAAAAAAAATAATTATTTTGGTTTAATGATGCCCTGGTTGCTGGAATCAGGTAAAAGAGAAGGCTGCATAAAGGGTTTATCCAAGCCCGGTCCTCTTTCCACATCACGGGTTTCTTCTTCCCTGGTTCTGGACTTAGTCCTTTTTGGCGGTTCTTTTGATTGCTTCTGCTGATTGCGCGGGTCTTTATTGATTTTCTCCTGCTGTTCTTTTTCAAGTGCATCGACGTCCACTCCAAGTTTACGCAATACTTTTACGGTCAGGTCATATTTGTAATTGGTGTATGGAAGCGGCTGAACGCTTTTATCGAAAATTATATCATATCCCTCTTCATTCGAAACTTCCTGAACAGCGGCATATATTTTTTCCCAAATCGGCTTGAAAATGTCTTTTACGATTTTATCATATTCTCCGTTAGTTTCATATTTGGTTCTGGCAAAAGTCATTTTTTCGGTCTTCAGATTTTCGAGTTCTTTTTCCTTTTCCTGTTTCTCGTAATCAGTCCAAATCAGCCTGTTCTTTTTGATTTCAGATTCGAGAATATCTATATTCTTTTCGATAGTTTCTAACTCGCGTTTCCATTCATTAACGATTGTATTAATCCTCTGGTCAGCCTGCTTAGCTTCGGTAAAATTTTCACGAATGACTTCAGAAGCAATGAATGCGACTTTTTGGGAGTGCAGCTGCAGGGGTAATATCACCGCACATAAAACGACTGCCATAAATAATCCGGCTTTTAAAATTTGCTTTTTCATATTGTCTCTCATAATTATTAAAACTCAAAAGAGTATTTTGTTAAAATAAATCCCCTGCCTATTTATTTTTAAAATCCAATTTCCAGGATAAAAAAGCTTATTTATTTTCGCCTCTTTTCATTTTATCAATTACCCTGTAGGTAATATCAGATTTTTCCTCAGAATATAAAAGAGCCGAACTGCCTTTATCAAAGACGAAATTCAGCTTTTCTTCTTTTGCAACAGCTTCAATTGCAGTTTTTACTTTCGAACGGATAGGCTCAAGAAGTTTTTCCCTCATTTGAGCTATTTCACCCTGAACGCCGAATTTTTCTTCCTGGAATTGCTGATACCTAACCTGGATTCCCCTGATATTTTCCTGTTCTTTTTTCTGCTGGTCCGGTGTCATCATACCTTTTTGTTTATCAAAATCTTCAATCTTTGACATATAATCTTTTTCAATTGACTGCAATGAATCACGATATTTAAGCCCGACATCTTTAATCATCTTATCGGCATTTTCTGCTTCAGGCATTGATTTGACTATAGTCTCTATGTCGACTACCCCGATGCTTACTCCGCCTTTTTGTGAAAAAGCACTGATATTGAAAATAACCAGTAAAATAAATACTAAACCAAATGACTTAAATTTTTGCATAAAAAAAACTCCTTATTTAATAATTATTAATTAATAAATTTCTAATTCAAAAACTTTATTGTTGCCCGAGATGGAATAAGAACTTCCAGCCGCTCTTTTCACCTGTTATACCCGGCGGGTCAAATCCATATCCATAACTGAATCCAATTATACCAATAGGTGCAAGATTTATCTGGACACCTAATCCGGCTGAACGCTTAAGATTGAAAGGGTCAGCTACCTTGAGTGATGACCAGACATTACCTGCTTCAGCAAATCCGTAAATAAAAACAGGCATAGGATTCATTGACAATGCAAATCTTAACTCGGCAGTATATTTTGCCATCAGCCTGCCTCCATACCTGGGTCCAATGGTATTATCCTGGTAACCCCTTAGAGGTATTGTCCCGAAATAACCCGATAATCCGCTGCCACCCATATAAAATAATTCGACAGGAGGATAAGTCGTATCGCTTCTTACCCCGGTAATATAACCGATATTAGAACTAAGATATAATACCAGCCTATCGTTTTCATCAATTTTCATCAATGGATGAACCATCTCAAATTTTAATTCATTTTTTAAATAATCAATAATGCCTAATCCTAAGGAACCCATTGCAAAATCGGTAGAGAAACTGAATCTGGAACCATACGTTGGGAAAAATGGGTGATTGAGGCTTATCCTTGATATCGATTGCCCGAGTGTAACTTCCCAGCCCGGTCTTGTAAGGTAAATTGTATCTGCACGATTATTCTGAATTCTTAACCTCAGGTCGCCTCTAAAATAATCGTCGGGCCAGCGGAATCTTCTGCCTATATTAAATGCTCCACCGATTGACCTCTGATTGTAAAAATACTGGATATCCCTGTAAAACAGGTTCATTCCAACGGTTGTTGGCTCATCGAACAACCATGGCTCAGTGAAACCGATAGCGAAAGTCTGATACCTGTTTGCCTGACCGAATTCCGCCTGGATATTAAATATTTGACCTCCGCCTCCGCTCAATGGCTCAGTAACTGAAAAATTGTTGAAAGTCAATCCGACAGAGCCGGTCAATCCGAATGAACCGGCAAAACCTATCGATGCGTTGACCATATCGGTGGATCTTTCCTCAACCCTGTAAATCAAATCAATATTCGATTCATCGACAGGTTTCACATCAGGTTTAAGAGCTTCCGGATTGAAATAATTCATTACACCTAATGCCCTGACACTTCTTATAACGGCAGACCTGTCGAAGTAATCCCCGGGTCTTGTGTATAATTCACGCCTGATTACTTTATCTTTCGTTTTGGTGTTCCCTGCAATTTCAACACGACGGATTTTTAATCTCTGGTTCTCATATACTTTTATTTTAATGTCAACTGAATCCGGATTTATCCTTATTTCCTCAGGTATAAATCTGATAGAAAGATACCCGTTATCTGCATATAATGAGAGAACATCTGTTTGTTCTTCATTACCATTGAGATTTTTCTCGAATTTATCCTGGTCATATACGTCATCTTGTTTAAAGTCAAGTCTCGATAGTAAGAGAGGAGTGGGATAAACTGTATTACCGTCAAATTCAATATTTCTCAAATAATATTTTTTTCCTTCATCTATCCATATTTTAATATGAACCTGGGATGTATTTTCATCATAGATCAAAGTGTCTTTCATTATTTCAGCATCTACATAACCTTCCTTTTTAAAGAAAGTTTTAAGCAATTCTTTGTCTTTCTCATAATCTTTTGTATCAAATTTGGAGGAACGCCAAAATTGCCACCAAATTTTTGTATGAGTATCGTCAAAAGTGCCTGCAAGAGTACTATTTGAAAAATCTTTATTACCGAAAAATTCAATCGATTCGGTATGAAACTCGGTGCCTTCGTTGATTGTAATTACCATCCTCGAGTAATAACTCGTATCGGTGGCTTCCATCTCAGCCTCGACTGAAGCAAACAGTAAACCTTCTTCAGTATATTTTTTCTTTATGCTTTGCTTAGCAAGATATAACTCATAAGGAGTAAGTACATCACCTTTAACTTTGGCAATAACTTTGATTAAATCATCACGGGAAATTTCTTTATTCCCTTCGATGATTATTTCACTTAACCTGGTGAATTCTTTTACTTTAATTTTAAGAAAGACTCCGACAGGTGTGATTTTATCAATAATAATTTCAACATCCGAAAATTGCTTCCTGTTCCATAGGTTTTTCATTGCAATTTGAAATTTCTGGTCAATCGGAATGATGTTTATTTTTTCACCTGCTCTCAATCCGCTTAATGCGATGATAGTTTGTTCGTCAGCATACTTGATTCCTTCAACCTGAATACCTGCAATGATATATGACTTTACTTCAGATTGGGCAGTTGCAATAAAACTACCGGTTAAGAATAAAATGAAAATTGAAATGAATTTACTTGCCTTTAATAGCATTAACAACCCTTTGTAAATAAGTATCTTTTTGTTTGACATATTTTTCTGAAGCAACCTGTGCAGAAGTTTTACCAAATCTCCTCTCCCTGTTCATAAAATTAAGAAGAGCATCATATAAATCATTTCGTCTGAATTCAGGCCAGAATTTATCGGTAATATACATTTCTCCATAAGCCATTTCCCATAAAAGGAAATTACTTAATCTCATCTCGCCGCTTGTTCTGATTAACAAGTCAGGTTCGGGAATCCCATCAGTCTGTAAATAATGTGAAAATAATTCCTCGTTAATATCCTCAGGTGACACTTTTCCGCGTCTGACATCCAAAGCAATCATCTGAACAGACCTGACTATATCCCATCTTCCGCTGTAACTCAATGCGAGTGTTAGAGTTAATCCTGTATTATCCTTAGTGGTTTCGAATGCTTCGTGAAGCAATCTTTGAACAACTTTTGGTAATGAGCTTGATTTGCCAATTGAACGGAGCCTGACATTATTTTGATGAAGTTCGACAAGTTCCTGGCGGAGATAATGTTCCAATAGTTTCATTAAAACACCAACCTCGGTTATAGGTCTTTTCCAGTTTTCAATCGAAAAGGCATATAAAGTAAGGTATTTAATACCGATTTGGGATGAAGCTTTTACAATATCCCTCACGCTTTCAATGCCCTCCTGGTGCCCTTCTGTACGTGTCAAACCACGTTCTACAGCCCATCTGCCATTACCATCCATGATAACTGCAATGTGCCTTGGAAGATTACCTTCTTTATTAATATCTTCCTGAATTTTTAAATCATCCGGGGATTGTTCTTTAACCCAGTTCACTTATACTCCGCAGAAATTCAATTAGAACAAGCTACAAATTTACTTTGATTAGCGTTATTTTCAAAAAAATCAAAGTTTTATTTTTTTTACATACACAATATATTTATTATCGAAAGTTTTTGTTTTTTATTTTGTTTTTTTAAATTTGCTTTCCTTAAATTGGAGTTTTTAATAATTGTATGTATTTCATAATTAAATTATTAGGTACAATATGACTAAAGCAGATATTGTTGACGAAATCGCAAAAGCTACGGGGCTGACAAAAATTGAGACAAAAGCGGTTGTAGATGGTGTATTTACAAGCATTATTACCGCCATTTCTACCGGGAAACGCATTGAATTGAGGGGCTTTGGTGTTTTTAAATTCAAGAGCCGTAAACCAAGAATGGCTCGTAATCCCAAAACCGGCGACCTGGTTCCTCTGGAAAAGAGATTTGTTCCCGTATTCAAACCTTCTCCCGAGTTTCTACATAAAGTTAATGAAACTATGAAAACAAAAAGTGAATGATAGGGAAATTTCGTAAATTATATAAATTATTCAGACTATTGTTATTAGATTGACTTTTTATTTTAGACTTAGTTGTTCATAATTCCGGTATAAAAATCATAATTTATACAGGAATTTGAAAAAATATTAATAATTAATTTTTTTTATAACAAAATAAACGGAGTATACATGCCTTGCGGCAGAAAAAGAAAACGCCATAAAATGGCTACTCATAAAAGAAAAAAAAGACTTAGGAAGAATCGTCATAAAAAGAGAAATCGTTAATTGAAAAAGCGTTTTGTCTCATCAAGACGCTTTTTTGATACTTTTGCCTTTTATAATTTCAATTCAACTAAATGCCATTCGATTAAGTTGTGCTTTATCTTTTTGGTTAAGTTTGTGTTATTATTATTTAAAGAAATTAATAATTAGATACATGATTTGTATCTGATACATATATGATAAGTACACCTAAAGCTTTAAGATTACAAATTGCATTATTCGGAAGGACAAATACCGGAAAGTCCAGCTTCCTGAATATGATTGCTAATCAGGATGTAGCTATTACTTCGCCAATACCCGGCACAACAACCGATGTCGTAGAAAAATCTATGGAATTGCTTCCTATAGGACCGGTTACTTTTCTCGATACAGCAGGTATTGATGACAAGTCATTGATGTCGGATATCAGAATTGAAAAAACCATGAAAATAATCGATAGGGCTGAAATCATTGTTTTGATTTGTGAGCCGAATATCTGGACTGATTATGAAGAGAATATTACTAATATATCAATTAATGCTGCTATACCTATCATTATAGCAATTAACAAAATTGATTTGGAGAAGCCAACTGACGAATTTATATCTAAATTAAATTCGAAATCGAAGAATATTATTATTTGCTCAACTATAAACAAGCAAAATAGAGAGCAATATGTAAATAATTTTAAAAATAATGTTCTCGAAATATTACCGGTTGAATTCACAAATCCACTGCCATTAATAGGAGATTTAGTTCCACAGGGAAGCGTTACAATCCTCATTGTACCAATCGACAAAGAAGCACCTAAGGGAAGAATTATATTGCCACAGGTTCAGGCTATACGTGATTTGCTGGACAACAATTCGATGTCGCTTGTCGTAAAAGATACAGAATATTCAATAGCTTTGAAATCACTTGCTCAAAAACCGGCACTTGTAGTATGCGATTCGCAGGTTGTTCACAAAATGGTAGCCGAAACACCTGAAGATGTCAAATGCACAACATTTTCAATTTTATTTTCCCGGTTCAAAGGTGATTTACTAGAAGAAGTGAGAGGTGCGGCAGAAATAAGCAAATTAAAACCTGGTGATAAAATATTAATTGCTGAAGCATGCAGTCATCATCCAAATGAAGATGACATAGGCAGAGTAAAAATCCCAAACTGGCTGAGACAATATATAGGAAAAGATATTCAGATAGATCATGCTGTCGGGAGGGATTATCCATCAAATCTCATTGATTACAAATTAATCATTCATTGCGGCGGATGTATGCTGACAAGGAATGAGAAACTAGTACGAATACACAAAGCAAAATTGGCTGGAGTGCCTATAACAAACTACGGAATTACAATTTCATTTGTTCAAGGAGTTTTGGAGAGGGTTTTATCGCCATTTCCGGAAGCGCTTCAATTAATTAAAAATTAACAATTCACAATTAATAATTAGTCTGTAGGGGTTTAGTCTGTAGATGTTTTGACTATTAGACCTTAAGGTTAATGTCATACTGAGCGAAGCGAAGAATCTCCCCATGAAAACAACACTCAATTATTTTAACACAAAGTTCTCAAAGCGTTTGCACAAAGAACTCAAAGAATCAATTAATTATTCACAAATAAAATTTTTGGAAAATATTTCTCCAAAATAAATTTTATTAAATTCTTTTGCAATCAAAAGATAATTGTTTTAGTTTGAATTTTAATTATACGCAAATTCAAAAAAGGATAAAACCATGCAAATAGCTATTGTGGGACTGCCATATTCAGGTAAAACAACTTTCTTTCAGACACTGACTGAAACTCAGCTTGACCAACACACTATTCAGAGGCATGAGGCAAATATAGCAACTGTAAAAGTTCAGGACAAGCGATTAGATGAATTCACAGAAATCTTTCAGCCCAAAAAGAAAGTTAATGCAACAATCGAAATAGTTGATTTGGTTGGTGTTCAGAAAAGCGAAAAAGCAGGTTCAATGTTCAATACTACATTCCTGACTAAAGTCAGAACAAACGATGCATTAATTCATGTAGTCAGAGGATTCGATGATGAAAGTGTACCACATCCTGAAGGGAGTATAAATGTAATCAGAGATATTAAATTATTCGAAGATGAATTTTTATTTGCCGACCTTGCATTTGTGGAATCCCGTTTTGAGAAAATCGAACGAGAAATGGGAAAGCAAAAATCCAAAGAGCAGGCATTGAAAGAAAAAGAAATAATGAAGAAGTGGAATGAGACATTAGAAAAAGGAATTCCACTGAGAGAAAGAGAAATGCACGATGAAGAATTACTACTTGCAAAAAATTACCAACCACTGACAGCAAAACCACTTTTGGTTGCTGTAAACCTTGATGAAAAAGATATATCGAGAGCAGAGGAAATTGCAGAAGCAATCAGAAAAGATATTAAAGGAAAGAAAATCCGCATTGAACCATTCTTTGCAAAAATCGAAAAAGAGCTTGTAACTCTAGAAGAAGAAGAGAAAAAAATGTTTATGGAAGAATATGGCATCAAGGAATCAGCTCTTTCACGGCTTATCAGAAGTGCATACAGGCTACTTGGACTTCAATCATTTTTCACGGTCGGTGAAGATGAATGCCGGGCATGGACGATTCATGAAGGTGATAATGCACAGGTAGCTGCGGGTACAATTCATACTGACTTTTTCAATAAATTCATCCGTGCTGAAGTTACTCATTATGAGGATTTCATGAAATATAAAACTTTTGCAAAATGCAAGGAACATGGTGTATTTCGTCTTGAAGGAAAGGAGTATATCGTGAAGGATGGAGATATATTGCATGTGAGACACGGATAGAAAAAAATTTAAAATTTTCAATTTATAATTTTCAATGAATTTTTAATTTTTTAATGATTAAACAAAATGAACTTTACGACTTTTTCACATTTACAATATCGTGAAGCAAGATTTATTTGAAAATTTGTTCATTGAGAATTTATTGAAAATCAGAAATTGAA
>JACRLY010000123.1 GCA_016219595.1 Ignavibacteriota bacterium
GCAATCATTTTATGTGAACCGACAGCGAATATTGTATCTTCATTAAGTATAATAAAGTCGCTAATAGAAAATTTATTATTATACCTATTAACAGAATAAATATGTTTTTGCGGCAGAGTATCGAGTATATTAATCGTATCCTTAATATAAATTCTATTATAATATGTTGTCGTATCAATTATTGTTGTATCAATTCTGTAATGTGAGGTATCATTTTTAAAATAATTTAGTATAAGATATGAATCTTCAGAAAAATCCCAATAAATTCCCGGATTAAGAATATAAACTGAATCATTAATAATTTTATAACAATCAATATTAGATAATTCTTGTGTAATTTTATTCCAATCTTTGCCAAAATTATCTGAACGTGCAATAATTGAATTATTCGTATTATTAAAATTATAATTTAACATTATATAAATTTTTTCATTAAAAATATTTAAATTAGATATAACTTTTCTACAATGTATGCAGTCTATATAATTTCCAAGATTTACAGTATCCAAATATTTTGAATCTAAATTGAATATTAATAAAAGCGTATCATCAGCAATAAAATATAAATTAATACCATCAGTTTTCAGTTCAGAATAATTACTATTACTATCGAGGACAAGAAATGGAGTTTTATTAACATCCATTTCTTTGTCCGATAGTATAATTCCTTCTTTTGTCAATATAAAAATAGAATCTCCTTTGAGTTTCATATCAATTATTTTTTGCTCATCATAAATCGAATGATACAGCCAATAAGATGTATAATTATAAGAACGAAATAAAAAATAATCGGTGACTCCAAAAAAATCAGAGCCATCTGATTCCATTCTCATGATATTATATTTATCACCCCAATTATCCTGTTCCCAGGTTTTACCGGCATCAGTAGTATAAGTCATAATACCATAATCGCCATAACAAATAGTTTTAGAGCCATTAGTTACAATGCCTCTGAAATCAGTTAACATTCTCTGTATTTTGAAAGGTGGCTGTTGAGAAAAAGTAACACTATAAGAAAAATATATTATTAAGTTAATTATTATTATTTTCATAGACGTTTTCATAATATTTTTCTCCAATTATTTTCTATTTCCGATTTTTTTACATTATTATGATTTATGGACAAGTAAAACCTATATATCTAAAACATACACTTGTTATTTGCTCACCCTCAAAATCATGTTGGGGTGGTGGCGGTGCTGGAATTTGTTCAACTTGACAATACCCTCCCCCTTCAATTATACCATAAGTATCATAAAGCCAGCCAGCGCAAGGTACAATATATCCATCAGCATTTCTGCATTTTTTAGATGTTCGCTGGCAAAAATCTCCATCAAGACATTCTCCTAACCAATTGTGATAATGATAATTGCCTTGTAAATCTCTCCAACCAAAAGTATACCATTGTGCACACAAAGGCCATTCACTTACTATTTTTAAACATCCTTCGCTGCATGGTGGTATTGTACATAAACTGAAATATGTTGAAATAATTCGATTAGTTGCCCATTCTTGATCAGGTGCCATACATCCATTTTCTGCGGGATTTAAAAGATGGTAATTTAATACCTTTATAGAACCTCCAAGCTCACCCCCAATTATAACCGGGCACTTATAACAAAAATCTATTTGCCATTCACAGCCATTGGGGTCAACATAGGTTTCTGAACTATAGCTCCAACCTTCAGGGCATAATTCTATTTGTGCAAATACTGAGAGACTGCTTAAAAAAGCAACAACAAATATTACAAAAAAAGGTATTTTGGTTTTCATAAAACCTCCTAAAATTAATGATACAAATTTAATTTAATTATTTAAATTTGTTCTCGTGTCCACATAAACAATGGTTGCAAGTCACGGTTATGTGGATTGCAGCTCGATAGCTGGGAGCCGGTAGAGAACAAAAGAGCCGGCTCTTTTATTTTATCCGGGTATTAGCAATTATGAATTGCTGATAAGTTTATTTATTATTATTTTTTGCATAATCCTCCATGATTGTGATTAAAGCAGTTATTTCGAAAAGTAATTTTTAAAAAAGTATCCTTTCTTTTATTAACAAAAATCCCTTTGATATTTATGTTAACTTATTTTAGATTTGAACCCGGAAGCCTGAAGGGCTCAAGCTTCCCGGTTATTTATTTTAATATGGACTCTCATCCATACGATTATTATCTTTAAAGAACCCGGCTCAAACTTAAAAATTAAATTATTCAAATCCAAATAAATTTAAAAAAAAAAAAAAATAACTCATTAATAATTAATGAGTTATGTGATTAAAATATTAGAATTATTAAACAACTATTAAATTATTTTCTCTATAAATAGCCATGCTTTTATTTCAACCATATTTTATAACAGGTTTTATTTATATCATTTTAAATTTAATATTTATTGAAAATTTTAAATTAAAAATTAAATATTTTGTACCCCAGCATATTATCAAATACTACATAACCTGTGTTAATAATTCTCTTCTTTCAGCTCAAAATATGCCTTCGGATGCATGCATGCCGGGCATTTCTCAGGTGGATTATTTCCTTCGTGCACATATCCGCAAACACGGCATTTCCAGCGCATCTTTCCTTCACGCTTGAAGACGCAGCCTTCTTCGATGTTCTTCAGCAGTTTCAGGTAGCGTTTCTCATGCTCTGCTTCCACCTTTGCAATCAATGTAAATTTTGCTGCAATTTCACCGAATCCCTCCTCCTTTGCGATTTTTGCAAATGCGGGATAAAGGTCCGTCCATTCTTCGTTCTCACCTTCTGCTGCAGCTTTCAGGTTCTCGGCTGTAGTACCGATTTTTCCTGCAGGATATGTTGCAGTGATTTCAACCGGTCTGCCTTCCAAAAATCTGAAAAATTGCTTTGCGTGCGACTTTTCATTATCTGCAGTTTCCTGGAATATTGCTGCGATTTGTTCATACCCTTCAGCTTTCGCTGCTTTCGCAAAAAATTCATACCTGTTTCTTGCCTGCGATTCACCTGCAAATGCCTTCAATAAATTTTGTTCGGTTTTTGTACCTGCTATACTCATATTATCACCTTTTATTATTATTAATAATTTTAATAGTTCATTTAATTCATGTTGAGCATATATAATTATTTCATTACTAATTAATTATCAATTTACAATTTTGCAATTTCCAATCAATTTTCAATATTTTAATTTTTAAAAAAGACATATTGACTTTACGTTTTATTACCTATTTATCACTTTAAATACTTGAATTTTTGTTATTATATTTTGAAAAATTAAAATTGTATTTACCTTAATTCTTCAAACATGTCTTTTGTTGCTCCGCAAACAGGACAAATCCAGTTATCAGGTAAATCCTCAAATGCAGTACCCGGTTTTATATGTTGCTCTGCATCTCCTACTTCAGGTTCATAAACATAACCACAAACTGTGCATTTGTACATTTTCCCGGATTTATTTTCGGATTTATTTTCGGTTTTCTCATGTTCTAGCTTCGACTTATCAATATAAGTAGGTGAATTTTTAGGAGAAACCCCTTTAATAACATTCCTGTAATGATTATAAGTCAAAGGTATTTTGCTCTCATTTATTATCTCAGATTCAATTACTTTTCCTATAAAAATAATATGAGAGCCGACATCATATTTCTGAACTACCTCGCATTCAAAATATGCCGCAGTTTTATCGAGTACAATCGGAGCACCAGTTTTTCCGATTTTATAATTCACATCCTGAAATTTATTAAAATCCTTTCCCGATTTGAATCCGAAATGACCAATATAATTAATGTCTACATCCTGTTCAATTATTGACACAGCGAACACTCCGCTTTGTTTAATTAAATCGGTTGTCAGATTGTCCTTGTTTGTACACACAGCAAACTGGGGAGGTTCGGCTGTAACCTGGAAAACAGTATTAGAAATATGACCATTAATAATTTCATCATTTTTTGAGGTTACGATGTATAACCCGTAAGTGATTTTGAAGAATGCGTTAAGATTCATTTTTTACCATTCATATATCAGGATTTAATATAATAATAAATTATGAGTTTATCAATATAAATTGTATTTAAATATATTGGATAATTTGGTAAAATTCCTTATAAATTCTTTTCCACAGGTCTAAATAACCTGTGCAGGTAAGCCATATTTTATTAAATTTGCTGTTTCTGTTTTATCAACTTTTAAAATTGAACCAAAACGATTAGAAAATGTATTTATCAGGTATTGAAATAATAGGATTTAAGTCCTTTCCGAATAAAACAAATGTAAAATTTGCTGACGGGTTGACAGCGATTGTTGGACCCAATGGATGCGGGAAAACAAATATTGTTGACGCTATAAGATGGGTTCTTGGCGAACAGAAATCCTCCATCCTGCGTTCCGAAATCATGGAAAATGTCATATTCAACGGCACTGACTCGCGTAAGCCTATAGGATTAGCTGAAGTCTCAATATTTATTGAGAATAATAAAAATGTTCTTCCCGTCGAATATACTGATGTTAAAGTTACCCGTAAGCTTTTCAGAAGCGGTGAAAGCCAGTACCTGCTGAATAATACCCAGTGCAGGCTTAGGGACATACTCGACTTGTTTATGGATACAGGTATCGGTGCAGATACATATTCTGTAATCGAATTGAAAATGGTCGAAGCAATACTAAACGGCAAACCCGAAGAGAGACGCCATCTTATCGAGGAGGCATCCGGTGTTACACGTTATAAGCATCAGCGAAAAGAAGCCAGCAGGAAATTGTCAACTGTCGAATCGGATCTTCTCAGAGTTTATGACATTACTGCTGAAGTGCAGAAAAATGTTAACTCACTTTCGAGACAGGCAGCTAAGACCAGGCGCTACAACAAACTCCTCGAGGAAATGAAGCAAATCGAATTAAGCCTTATTTATCATGAATTTGATTTAATTAAAAATGAGTCTTCTTCTCTCGAATCAGAATTCGAAAAAATTCAGAATGACAGGCAGACCCAGGAACATGAACTTCATCAGAAGGAAACTGATATTTCGGGAATGAAAGGCAGTCTCGATGAAGTTGAAGCTGAATATGACGAAGCCCTTGCGAATGAAAACTCACTGAATAATTCAATATCAGGCAAAAACAAAGATAAAGCAGTATCAGAGGAAAAAATTCTTTCCCTCCAAAATGCTAAAGAGAGGATAATCAAGGAAATTGAAGATTCAAACACCTTGCAAACTGAATTAAAGAGTAAAATTGAGAATACAAATGGGAATCTCAAATCTGCCAATGAAAAACTATCTGCTTTTTCAGGTGAATTGAATGATGCTAAGGAACAAAAAGAACAGGCTCAATTCTCAGTTAATTCCCTGCGACAAAAATTCAACAGGGCAAATGAAGAGTTAGTCAACCTTCAGGGTAAAATAGAATCTTCAAAAGGTGCAATTGAAAGGAACATATCAAGACATGATAATCTTTCCGAAAGCATTGAATCCGGTAAAATTGAAATAGAAAAAGTTAAAACTGAAATTTCCGATTTCGATAATAAAATTAATGAAGCCCAATCAAATCAGACTGAACTAATAAAGAATTTTGATTCTGCCGGAAATGATTTCAAATTGGCTCAGCAAAAAAAGTCAGAACTCGAATCAAAGCTGGAAAATAAACGGATTGAACTTGCCGATTTGAAAAATGAATTGAACAGGAACCAGGCAGCTTTTGAATTCATTTCTCATATTGTTGATTCCGATGAAACTACAAAGTTTCTGACTAATTCCGGTGAATGGAAACCTTCAGGCGAAAAACTATTACTTGCAGAAGCAATTGGTGCCGATGAACAGCATAGAGTGGCAGTCGATGCAGCTCTTGGTGAAGCTGTTCGATATTTTGTCACTAATACTATGTCAGAAGCACTCGATGGGATTGAAAAACTGAAGGGAAGCGGTAAGGGAAAAGCATCTTTTATTGTACGGGAACTTATTCCGGATTTGCCGGCACCTGGAGCAGTGTCGGACAACGATGGAATTATTGGCTGGCTTAGTGAAATTGTCAGGGTTGATGATGTTCTTAGGAATGCATTGAGAGCAATTCTGGGGAAAACACTTATTGTTAATAATATAGATAATGCGCTCAAAGTAATAAAATCAGGTGTTGCTGAAACCATTGTAACCCTTGATGGTGAATTGGTCAGAAGTAAGGGTATTATTCGTGGTGGTGCATTAACAAAAACAGAAGGTCTGACAGTTGGTAAAAAAGAACGGATTGAGAATTTGAATAATGTAATTCTTTCCCTCGAAAATAAAATTTCAGAAGCAGAGGAAATATTGTCTTCCATTAAAACCCAATTCGATTCGATTGACCTGATTGCATTAGGTGAACTTTTAAGAAAAGCGGATATTGATAAAAATAATAATGAACAATTTATTTCACAGTTAACTCTGAAAAAAGAAAATGCTGAAAATAATTTGAAATTATTTGATAATAATATCAGTTTATTCAACGAAGAAATCGAAAGACTGACTGTAGAAAATGAGAGCTTCAAAAAAGAAATTGAAGATACTGAAAACCGTCTCCTTATTCTTAACGGGGAATTATCGGCATTGCAGGAAGAATTGAACAATGCTGTTAATAATTTATCTGAAAAAACCGCCTCTCTCCAGGAAGCTGAAATAAAAAGAGCAAGACTCGAGGAAGAAATTAAATCCCTTGAAAAAGAAATAACTACTTTCACTGAACAGATAAATTCACTGTCCGATAAAGACTCAAGGAATCAAAAGGAAATTGAAAGTTTTGATATTAAAACCGAGGAATTAAAATCTCACACTATCATCATAGATGGAGAACTTGGTGAATTGCAAAAATCTCTCGATGCTGCGCAAACTAAACGGGAGGAACTGCATGATAAAATTCTATCCGTTCAGGAAATGATACAACAGCATACAAACGATTTACTGTCCGCAAGAAAGCAATATGACAGGACAATTGAACATAGTCACAACCTCGATATAAAACTCAGCGAATTCAGAGTCAGAAAATCCGGTTTGATTCAGAAAGCTTCAGAAGATTACAGTATCACACTCGAACAAGCTGAATTTGAACCCGATGAAAATTTTAACATTGAAGAATCGAAGAATACAATTACATCACTCAAGGAAAAATTAGGCTCCTTAGGAAATGTCAATTTTATGGCTTTGGAAGAATTCGAAGAACAAAGCCAGAGGCTTGAGTTTTATACCAAGCAGATACATGACCTCGAGGAATCAAAGAAAAATCTACAGGAGTCAATTACAGAAATTAATGAAACTGCAATAAAAAAATTCAATGATACATTCGAATTAATTAAAGCGAATTTTGCTAACTTATTCAAAACTCTATTCGGACCCGAAGGTGAGGCAGAATTGTCTCTCACCGAGGGTGACCCGCTTGATGCCGATATTAACATAAAGGCAAAACCACCGGGGAAAAAACCCCACTCCATCGATATGTTATCAGGAGGTGAAAAAGCATTGACTGCAATTGCTTTACTTTTCTCAATTTATCTCGTAAAGCCAAGTCCATTCTGTATATTAGATGAGGTGGATGCTCCTCTCGATGATACGAACATCGATAAATTTATTAATCTAATCAGGGAATTCAGCAACAATACACAGTTTATCATCGTAACCCATAGTAAAAGAACGATGGAAGCATCTGACTATTTATATGGAATTACAATGCAGGAAAAAGGTATTTCTAAAATTGTATCTGTCAGGCTGGAGCAGCCCAAAGTTACCATTTAATAAATAATAAAAGAATTTTCTTGACTTTTAATTTATTTATTCATAATATTATATTCTAAGAACAACATATTATTTAATTAATTAAAAGAAATGTTCTTTATTGTTTAAAGGAGCAGTTTATGAAATTGTCATTTGTTATATTTTTGTCTTCTGTATTAACTATTAATAGTTATCTGATTAATCCACTCCTCTTTGCACAGCAGGAAGAACCGAAAAAAGACGTGCAGGTAAAGGAAGATGACCGCTTCAAAGAAGAAGTAGACGAAAAAATGAAGTACTACAAAGAGAAATATGAAGAAACATTCGATGCTCCTTTCGAAGTAGTCTACAGAGCCGCAAAGCAATCAGTCAGCGATTTGAACTGCATGATTATGAACGATTCATACAGTCAAACTGACGAGGGACTTTATAAAGGAAAAGTTAAATCCGATATATGTGTTCTGGTTGATAACAAAGACAGCACATTCGATGTATTAAAAAAATTTAGTGTTGACCTGCCTATTATCAGGGGTGGCGTTTGGCAAAACGGCGGAATACAATATAGCTTTATTCTCAAGGAAACAAAAGACGGCAAAGTTCACGTTACTTTAAAAGGTGAAATGAGCGGATTCGAGGAATATGTTACTTATCTCAGGCATTTCTGGGAATCTAACGGTTACCTTGAAACTATGATGCTCGAAAGATTAAAGAACAATGTCGATGGCACATTGAAATAAATTTAGAATAAATAAATTAAAATGAATAAATCTTTTATATTTATTCTATTTAATTTAACTTAATTTATTTTACTAATATTGCTAATTTGATCCATCAATTTTAAATATTCAAATAATTGATTAATAAAACAATAAGTAAATTTCATGTACATCTGAAAAAGGATAAAATAGTTTTTTAATTTTGAGACTTTTTTCAATGTAATGTGTCTTTATCATTATAATAAAGATAAATTTTGGAATTTATTATGAAAAATAATTATTTACAAAGATTAATTTATTTGGGATTGATTATTATATTTTCAATAAAATTGAATTCTCAAATAATTTCATTTTCTGGTTACAATTCAAGAACCTTAATCCCTGTAAGAATTGATAGTATATATATTTTAAATACTACAACAAATATTGATACTATGCTTGTTGGAAAAGATACAATTGATTTATCTGGCTTAACAGAAGTAAAAGAAGAAATTGAAGTCATTGGTAATTCAGCAAAAATTAGTCAATGTTTTCCAAGCTGTTTTGAAAATAATACTCAATTTTCCATTTATTCCCCTCACAACAGTTCCATAAGTATAATTGTCAGTAATAATTTAGGCTCTTCAATAATAGAATACACTAAATTTTTGCAACAAGGTGAATATCAATTTTCGTTTGAAGCAGGTGGTTTGCCTCAGGGAATTTATTTTATTAACTTAATTGATAATTATAATTCCCAAACAATAAAAGTTATTAAATATGGAAAAATTACTACATATAATTGTTCTATTATATATCAGGGAACAAGCAGTAAATTAATTAGTACTGTTTGTTCTGAAGGTGATAAATATTCATATAAAGTATACGCTAGAGGATACAAAGTGTCAGATGCAACTGAACCATCAGAAGTTTATAATGGTGAAAATTTCCCAATATCATTAAATCCATTATCTAATTTTGATTTTACAAGAGTTGAAGTTCAACTATTTAATCTTATTGGTATTTTTGAGAATACAAGCCAAAGTTCAGGTGAAGAGGGACACATTTGGTATGATACTTTAGATATTGATATTACATTTTCATTTACAGATAGTTTGCCAAATTATAAAATTTTATCTGAAAATGGGATAGAATATTTTGATTGTCGTAAATTCAATTCAATTGGTGATTCAATTGGAATTTGTAATGAAGTAATTTTTGATGGTCATTATGCAGGTACTTTTAGAACAATTAGCAATATTATAACTGCTAAATATAATAATAACTATTTAAGAAATATTTTAATTGTCAAATCTGATAAATGGCATAGTAATTTAAAAGGTGCATATATTAACGATAGTCTACTTCAAATTTCAATAGATAATATATCCTGTTATTTTGATAATGATTCCAACTTATTTTGTATGAAAATTTTAGATATTAAGGATCTTTTATTTGAACAAAAATATTTTCATATGGGCGGATTATCAATTTATAGTAGAAATATATATTTAGTTTCGATTTTACCTAAAGATGACTTTCCGAATTTATTTATAAAATTTATCAAATAAATAGTCTCATATACCTTTTCTCTGCAATTTTACAAGCATTGGAAATACTGCAAATACTGTGGTGTAAAGTGATGTAGCCAAACCATACTTCAGGAAAAACGGGAAGAATGATATTTCAGTTGATTTAATGTAAAAGAAAAAGTATATCATATTATGCACTAAAGAACAAACGAATATAATCGCAAGAAACCGGAAGCTTCCAATCGTTACATTTGCCTTATTCTCTTTGAAGAACCATCCGGCTGCAAATGCCGCCGCGGTCTTTGCAAGGGCATTGGTTCCGATTACGTCGTGAGAAATAAAATCGAATAAAATTCCACACAAAAAACCGGCTACTATCCCAATAAATTGACCTTCGGTAATTGCAATCCAGACACACAATATCAGTAGAAAATCAGGAGTTAATGTACCTACTGCAATGAAATCTAGTAATGCAATGTTCACAACAGACAGTATCAGTGCGGCAATTGCATAATAAGTATACCTTACTGCAGGTGATTTCTTCCCTTTCTTATCAAATATAATTTTCATTCAATTTAAAATTCTATTCTTATTCTTTTGCCGGTTATTATACTTTATTTCAATAACATTTCATTTATAATTTATAATTCAAAATTTATAATTTATTTAGTGTATCCTTTTCTCAATTTCAATAATTCATCCATCTGCCTTATCAACTCAGTTCTCTCGGGATTCGGTAAATATTTGATAACAAACACCTCCTGCAATGCTCCGAAATTAACAAATGACCTTACTGAAATTGTTTTAAAAATATTTCCGGGTTCCTCTTTGATTTCCACAACTTTCCCAATCGGCACTTCCGGCGGATATTTATTACTGAAAGTCGATGTTAAAACCAAATCGCCGAGCTTGACATCATAAGCCTTAGGAACATTCTTCAGTTCAAAAACTTCACCGCCTTCCCACACTATTACACCATCGATACCGCTTCTCTGTAATTTTGCTGCTATTTTAATATCCCGGTTTTCTATCATTTCGACAAGCGAGAAATTTGCTGTAGTTCCTATAATTTCTCCAACCAGGCCTGCATCATTTCTCACAGACATTCCTGCCTGTATGCTGTCTGCACTACCCCTGTCAATTGTTATATAATTCCTTAATTCTATTGTATTTTTTCCAACAACTTCGGAAGGCAAATAAATAAGTTCA